>NZ_JBNNOR010000005.1:0-321331 GCF_050274955.1 Peribacillus sp. NPDC006672 | reverse complement strand
TTGCGACTAACCTTTTTCGACTGTACTTCTGTACATCCGCAAGACCTCCCAGGGTAAGACACTTATCTTTCCTCTTTTACTCGCCTGATTTACTCTATAAAGTTACGCACATCTTTTGGACTTTAACTTGTCTTGGAGTTTAATCCCTTTATAGAGCCTTAGTATCAGATTCCTGTTCGTCGAGCCAAGATTTTATTCCACGCTTCCTCCAGCCCTTACCTCACGATAAGTACCTTGCGCTTCCTTAGTGGTTGGTCGATGTGTACCCCCACAGTGGACTTTCACCACCTAGATAGTTGCCATGCCTGGCACACAAGAAAAAGCTGCTTTAAAGACAGCTCTGATCTTAAGCTAACGCACCCGTTAGTTCATTAAGAAACACAATCGATACTGTACATCTTATACGTACTACGCAATATCAAGATGTATAAAAGAAGTTATTTAAGACCTTATCCATTAAACCTTCCCATTACAACGGTGTTATAATATTGACCGTCTGAAAGTATTTTGTCATTTTCTAAAATGCCTTCGATTTTAAAACCAAGCTTTTTATAGAGATTGATCGCTGTGTCATTTGTTTCTAAAACATTTAAAATTATTTTTTTAATTCCGTTTGAATCAGCCCAAGCAATGGATTCCTTTAAAAGGTTTGTTCCAATACCGAAGCCCCAATAATCTTTTAAGATACAGATCCCAAATTCTACTTTATGAGCAAACCTTTTCAAGAGATTTCCTTCACATCTTGAAAAGCCGACAACCCTGTCGTTAACCACTGCAACTATAAAAAGATTTCTCTTATTTTCCGTATCCGTTTTGATTAATTTCTCAAAACCAGGTGCGTCTATGAATGCTTCACCTTTTTCTCTATCAAGGTTTTGTGTTTCACCATCAATCTGTAATCTGATTTCAGACAAATACTTTGCATCTTTCTTAATTGCAGCTCTTACTGTGTAACATGTCCCGTTAACATTAAATGTTTTCTGATTAATTATCATCCCCTTTTCCCTCCATTATTTATTTGTGTATCCTTTTTATAAAAGTGAACGACAACCTCTAATTTTATCCTAAAAAACTTGAATGCAAATATTCTATAAAATTTTTAATTTTTCTATTGCACAAAATCTTCTAAATGTCCAACTAAATCCTGCCAGTCATTTCATGTTTCTCATTAAATATTTTAAAAAGGGCATCATAAACCAAGTCGTTAAATGAGGAGTGTGTCCAATGAAAAAAATATTGTTTTTTATCTTTCTTTTATTGATTCCTTTCTTCTCCTTTCAAATAAATGTGTCCGCATCCACTAAAAGTCGTGAGGAATATGAAAAAACTGGACATGTTATTTGGGAAGTTAACACAAAGGAAAAATTAGTTGCCATTACTTTTGATGATGGACCTCATCCGTTCTTCACCCCACAAATACTTGATATATTAGCTAAATATGATGCTAAAGCCACCTTTTTTGTAGCTGGTAATAAAGTAATAAGATTTCCAGAACTATTAAAACGGGAAGTAAAAGAAGGACACGAAATTGCCAATCATACTTATCATCATATTTACGGAAATATTACATCAGCAAAACTATCATCAGAATTAGAAGAAACAGATAAAATTATACAGAAGTCAGTTGGTTTAAAACCGACTCTTTACCGCCCAGTAGGTGGTTTTTATAATGATTTAATTATTAATACTGCTTTAAAAAACGGAAAAGATGTCGTTTTATGGTCATGGGGTCAGGACTCTCGTGATTGGGCAAATCCACCCGCAAGTCAAATTTATAACAATATAACAAAAGGAGTAAAACCAGGTAATATCATTCTATTTCATGATTGGCATGGTAGTGAATATACTCAGACTTCTCAAACCGTTATTGTATTAGATAACATTTTGGGGTTTTTATACGATAGAGGGTATAAATGTGTAACTGTATCTGAATTGCTCTACCAGTCGACACAAATAATTCCAGACTCTTTTGAAATTTATCCTACAAAAAGAGAAAATTTTCGCATAAGGAGTCAAATGCCATAAAAGAGAGATAGATTATTGGTATTATCCCCTACAGGTAGACAGAGTAAAAAGAGAGCATGATAAAATGTTCTTAACAGTCTATCTGGGAGGGGATTTTTCTATGGCAAAAAAGGGGCAAATTTGAGTTTTCTTAACCCAATTCGCTATTTGCGCATCACTTTTAATATCAAATCGTTCACGAAGCTGACGATAGGACCAGCCTTCCTCCAGCTTCAATCGAACAACTTCTCTCTTTAATTAATGAGCCTTTTGAAGACCAACGTGGTGTATGGAACTGTAAGAATTTTTCTAGTGTAGAAGAAGAAAATGCCTATCTGAAAGCGCAGGTGGACTATTTAAAAAAGCGCAATCCAAATCTACATGGGAAGGAATGGTCCTAAAATCTGAAAGGTTTCAAGTGATTGATGATTTGAGGAAAACACAGCTATTAAAAATTGGTGAAGTTTCAAGAGCGGGTTATTACAAATCGCGGAAGACTCAGTCTAGACGTTCTCTGAGACTTCAGAAAAACCTATGGATAAAAGAATATATATTAGCCATTCATAAGATACATCCATACTACGGATACAAACGGATGACTCGAGCTTTATTCAGAGAGGGAATCGTTGTCAATCATAAGCGTGTTCGTCGTTTGATGAGAGAATTGGGGTTACATCCGTTATTCGAAAGAAACGCCCTTTCTATGGTCGAAGAGGATCGGTTGTATATAAGAATGTTTTAAATCGTGAGTTCTATGCAGAGTCCAGATTACAAAAGTTAGTAACAGATATAACCTATGTAAGGATTGGAGACACGTTTGTCTACCTATCTGCCGTTTTAGATTTGTATAATAATGAAATTGTGGCATGGGAAATTTCAACTAGAAACGATCTTGAATTGGTTCATAATACGTTGAATCAGTTAAGGGACAAATCATTTAGGAAGGATGCCCTTCTCCCGTTCCTCCTCCACCCCTTGGATAGGCATGACGAAGGAATGAAAGGGCATAAGATTATGACCCGTTGAGACATGGGAGGGAAAGCCTCTAGGTGCAGCGTGGAGAATGCGTGCAGCATATGTAATAATATAGGATTTTCAACAGATCCCCTATTTCAATCTGCCCTCATCTTATCAAAACGATCCTATCTCTTTCGTTCAACTAAAGCAACCTATACCATGTGGTTTGAATTCCTGCGGACAAGCGAGTATTCGTGAGCATTATCTATTAAACTGAGGGAGTTCATTAAGGACTAACTCTTAAAAAGAATGCTCTATAAACAATTTTGCATCAAAAAAGATTTCCATTACCGTTAACAAGACACTGATTTTGAATAAAAGAAGTAAGGTCGATGAAGGATGGCACAACCAAAAGATCTTAGTCGATTCGTAATCAGCAACAATTAAGTAATATTCTTCAATGATTCCGGAAGTGTTTCCCAAAAACTTAAAGATAATTTTATTTCATATTCACCAGTGTATGTTTTTACCTTTTCTTCTCCGAATTCATCATAAAGAGCCATTTTATATTTACCCTTTTCTAAAGTTGGTGCTACATAAGTTTCATATTTTTCTTTTAAACTTCTAATTTCTAAACATAATTCCTTCGGAACATATCCGATATGTATCTTTTCTCCGTCCAAATTAGTAAGTAAAACTTTTATAGCATTTTTATCATATTCATTAGAATCTTCACTTTCCAAATATCCTTTAGGTAGAGGCTGACCTCCGTATTCATATACTCTTTCTTCAAAATAATCTTCTTTTATTTCTTTGTTTTTAAGACCATCATATGGTTCAAAGTAGAAATACTCAGCTTGTTTCAATTCTTTAACTAACCTTTTAATTGCCTTTTGGTGCTCTTCTATGAACGTTCCTTTTATTAAAAAATTTAACCGTTTAATTGGCTCTTCTTTTTTCGGTTGTTCTTCCTGTATTACTTCCTCTTCTTGTAGTACTTCCTCAACATTAATAATTGATTTTGATTCAACTGTAGCTGCGACATCTTGAGTCTTTTTTTTAAAGAAATCAAACAATCCCATTCATAAACCTCCTTATTTTTTCCCTCATCTTTTTATATAATTCTATTATGTTAAATCACAATAATAGGAATCACTATTGTTTTATGGCTCGAAAAAGAAGTAATAGAACTAACGCACCCGTAGTTGCATAAGCAAAATTAAACAAATTTATTATCAGAGATAACCAGGCAATATAAACGACAATAGTGATCGGTGAAAATTAAGTTTTTTTTGTAATATCAGAGGTTAAAATTTTCAAACTTACACCCTTTAACAAGTTGGTTAATCCAATCTAGAAACGAATGAAATCCTGCTTTCGTATTTTCAAAGAAACACGTTTTACCCAGTTCCAATCCTCTAAAATCCTGTGCTCTCGCTACATGATTGTGCTTGGCGATATCTACTCCGACAATTAAGGTTAAAGACAGCTCTGATCTTCAGCTAAAGCACCTGTTAGTTGAAGAAGAAAAGTGAAGCTTATTCAACAATCACGCCCGTTTAAGGCAAAACAAAAGATTAGAAAAAAAAACTGTTGGTTGCTTCAAATATTAATTGAGAATAAATCAAAGCATTGTTCATCTTATGAAAGAGAATAGTAATTAGGCTTAGAGATACTTTCTTCAACTAACGATGCAAATCGTTTCATTTTGTTTTTCAATGTTTAAACTTCAAACTGTTTTAAATGATGGTCAAGGTGCTTGTATATTCCTTTACCCCATTGCTCAGAAGTGAGTTTTCCAAAAAAAGGATGCGGATGAGTTGTGCACTTCTCTGGTCCGTTATTTTGGAATGTGATAATTTTTTGTTTAAGCTTTTCTTTTTCTGTGTCAAATTCTCTATCATCTGCAATCAAAATGGTTGGAATAGTAGACATATTATGGGGCAATGTCTTGTCATTGTAAATGATTTGTTTTGCAAACCTCCCTACTATTATTCCTAACCAACTCCTTGGTGGAAAAGAATTTCCCATTGCAATGTCTTGGAAAGATGAACAATGCGCTAGCATTTGGGCAACATCCATTTTTCCCCATTGTGGTTGTGAATTTGGACTCAATTTGTCAATACGCTTTAAAACTTCTGCTGTATGCATATGATTAAAAATATTTTTCATTAGTGCATATCCCCTTTAATTATAATTTTACGCCCTTCAAAAAAAATGAGAATATGGAGGGTTTATTTTAACATGGCCTTTTCACTAATGTGTTTTCATACAAAAAAGCTGTCTTAAGACAACTCCGATCTTCAGCTAACGCACCCGTTAGTTCAACAAGAGAAATTAGATGAAACTTTCTTTGGTCATTTTTAGTTTTTTAATCCTCTTTCTCCTAACCCTTTTTCTATCCTTTTTCTATCAACTTCTTCTACCCAATCATAGTATTTCTCATAAAGTGGACGTATCTGGTCTGCTTCACGGGCTATGACTTCGCAACCTCGGTCATCGTAGACAAAGAAAATAATGTCTTTTGTGATGTTCACAAAGAAAACATCAGGATAATCAATGGAGTATCCCCCAAACTTTGGTTTCAATGGAAAATCCTCATTACTCGCTGCCTTAAGTAATTCATTTACACGTATGTCATCTCGTTTACACAGCAAGGAAAATTGTTGCATCTCAAATTCTTCTGCTTCGTCCAACTCGAAGGGATAAGGGTAAGTTTTCACCTGAATTCGATACAAATTATTTTTACACTTCAGAAACGGTTCGTATACCTTCAGTTTTCTTGTACGTTTCTCCTTTCTTTGTGCTTATATACATTCGTTACAAGGAACAAGTCGTCATTTTGCTCAAACAATTCATTAAAAATTGTGGAGGTTTGCTTATATACTAGACGAAATCGTTCAATATTGAGTTCATCATTTTCTTTGAATTGATAGATTTCCCCACCAAGTGAAAAGTGAATGCCAATGTCCCATTGATAATAAATGCTTGGGACTAATTCGACAGTTGGAAACCTTCCATTAAGATAGTCCATTATGTTCATTTACTCATTCTCGCTTTCATTTACATCGAATTCAATCCGAAAAAGGTTTGGACTTTTATACATAAATAGTTAATGTGAAAATAATACAGCATTTCATCTTAAACTACCCTGCCCCATTAGTGCCATAAGAAAAAACTGCCTTAAAGACAGCTCCGATCTTCAGCTACGCACACGTTAGTTCTATAAGAAAAGCGAACCTTATTCAAGAATCGCGCCCTTTTATTGAATAAGAATTTTCTTCAAATCGAGACGGATTGGCATATAACGTTTTCGCATTCACGAACCCTGCGAGTCTGAATCTGCTTCCCTGCTTCTTCTCCTGGCGACCAAGGGGCTCGGATAGTCCCACAGCGTGAATGCTGTGTTATATGACGTACCCGACTTCTTCGAGTTACTTTCACACTGCTTTTCTGTTTCAATTTTTACTTCAGTAATGTATATTTCAGTAAAGGCTTTTTATAAAACGTCACTTACTTATTTGTTACCGAGTTGTTCCGCCAGACCGATTAGAAGTCCTTCGGTTCCACGAATGTAGCATAGCCGATACGAGTCCTCGTACTGAACCACTTCGCCAACGAGCTGAGCACCATACTTAGTGAGTCTGGATACCATTTCGTCAATGTCTTCAACGGTGAACATGACGCGTAGATAACCGAGGGCGTTTACAGGAGCAGTCCGGTGATCTGATATAGTAGGTGGGGTGAGAAATCGCGAAAGTTCAAGTCGACTGTGGCCATCTGGGGTAACCATCATAGCAATCTCTACGCACTGAGAACCCAGTCCGGTTACGCGACCAGCCCATTCACCTTCGACAGTGGCTCGCCCTTCGAGGTTCAAGCCAATCTCCTCGAAGAAAGAGATTGCGTCATCAAGGGATTCTACAACGATGCCGACATTATCCATTCTTAGTAACTTGTTTTTTGCCATAGTTTTATCTCCTTATGTGTAAAAATTTATTACCTGATCATCTTCATAATTATTCTATTCAAAAATTACAAATTCCTTCCAAACAAAAAACACCTTGTCACAGTACATGATAACATAGAAAAGTCACAGTATAGGAAAATGTGAAATTGGGTTTTCGGGTATGTCATATAACATCTTGTTAACGAACAACACTTCGTAAACCCTCTGCTATTGGAATATTCGTGAACCTTATTTCGTGAATGCCATCATGTTCAAATAGTTTAAAAAAATCTATACCGTAATTGCTATTCGATAAAACAACTTCGACTTCCCCACAAAATATTCCTGCCCTGTACTCCATTAAATGCCCAATTGTTGAACAACTCCATATGCACTCTTGGACTCCCTCAGTTTGATAAGAATATCTCTCAAATGCTCACTTATTCGCAAGATTTCATAACCCTTGTAATTGGATTTCCGGGTAATTTAAATGAGATCAGATCATTTTGGCTTCGTGAAGGCGTAGTTTAATAACGGAGTCAGCCACCACTCCGTATTTTACCATATAATGTTCATCTCCACGCCGCCCCTGGAGGCTTTCCCTCCCATGTCTAACCTGCCCCGTTAGTTATAAGGGTGTTTATCAATTCACCTTACAAATGTATGATAATTTGAATAATAATACATTCAAAAGGCCGCCAATTGGTTACCCCTTAATGTCGCTAACGCATCGTTTATTTTATTATTGAAAGTGAAGTAAAGAGCTTAAATCCATCCAATTTACAACAATCAATCCAATTACAATAATATTTTTAACAATATTTACGAACACCCTATTATATTTAATATTTATATCTATATCTTCATTTATAAAAATAGGTAAATTAATATTTTCATCAGACTTTTCGATAAATGTAAACGCACCCCAAACTACAATTGCTATTAGAGGTAGCGCAATAAATTTCTTTGTGTCATCACTTCCTAAAACACTCCATTTATAAAACACTTGTAAGACACCCAGAGTAAGAAATGATAGGGATAAAATATTTATAATAATTTCTAATGGCATTTTCTTTGAGTGTAACATTTTTAGCCTTTCACTCCTCTTATTCTCATTTTTTCTAAACTATAACATATGGCACGTTTCCGCAAAGCTGGTTTTGTAACCATCGGGACGACAGCCACACCTGAATTTGCATTTAATGCGACAACTGAATCTGTTCTCTATTGTCCTTTACGTAACCCTTGGAATAATGAAAGGAGTTCAGGAGGTTCCAGTGGTGGATTGGGAGCAGCTGTTGCGGCAGGAATTGTACCCCTTGCTCATGCCAACGACGGTGGTGGATCGATTCGAATTCCTGCATCTTGCAATGGACTCATTGGGTTAAAACCTACACGAGGTCGTATACCAACTGGTCCGGATATGGGAGAGGTGCTTTGTGGACTCGGTATTGAATTTGCGCTCACACGAACCGTGAGAGATACGGCAGCACTACTTGATGCTGTATCAGGCCCAGATCTAGACTGCTATGCTTGGGCCACTCCTTATCTTAAGGAACTCTCTACGCCACCTCAACGTCTTCGAATTGCTTGGACAGACAAACCACTTTCCGGTGTACCTGTTAATCCAGAATGTATTAAAGCTTTATACGATACTGTGAGACTTTGTGAAGAACTGGGGCATGGAATAGTGGAAACTACTCCATACATTAATAACGAACAGCACATGCTGGCAACAGTTCGACTGTGGACAAGTAATCTGGCAAATATGATGGATAACGTGACCCAGTTTCTAGGAAAGATCCATCCGAGGAGAATTTAGAAACTAAAAGCTGGGCTTGCTATCAGCATGGAAAATCGATGACAGCTGTTGAATTGTTGCAAGCTTTGGATATTATGAATATGGTGTCAAGAACAATCGGAGAATTTTTTAAAGACTTTGATGTTTTACTAACTCCTACCACTTGCTTGGAGTCATAATGGTTTACCTATCGGTATGCAGTTTGCTGGTCGATTTGGGGAAGAGGCCACTCTCCTTAAGCTTGCTTGCCAAATCGAAGAGGCTCGACCTTGGAAAGACCACCGTCCGCCCATGGTAAAAGAGTTCGTAGAATCCCAAGGGTAACCTTCACAAATAAAGGTTCACCACTAAAATATAGTCCATCGGACTGTCGAAAATGTCTCGACAGTCTTTTATGTTGGAAACAAAAAACTGATTCTTCTAGTTCGTTTATGCCCTATATATCCCCGTTTGCCTTCTATGAAGGGAAACCCCCAACTAAAAGTTCAAAACATATGCTAAGTGTTGTCCAGAAAATGAATATTTACGGGACACTCAGGTGCTCCTGATAGCTATATAACAAGTGGTGTTTTATGCAACCCTTTATTCCATTAAATGGACCTTTAATGGAATAACATGACTAACGTTTTTAAACAACATTAATATTGTGTACCAACTTTTTTTACTGATTTAAACATCTCAATAACCATTTAACAACAGTAATTTAATGTATTTTTCATATTGTAGGTACCGTCAAAAAGCGTACTTAATGACACGTTGGAAAACAGGTAATATTCCGTGTGTCGTTAGGTATGTTTTTTCATTTTGAAACATTTCATATTGTTGATATTTTGACAAAGATTATTAGTTTTTATAGGGAGTGGCTATTTTTGCATCCCCTAAATGTTGGTTTGAAATAGTTGATTAAAACTCACTTAAAAAAATCCTTTAATCGAAAAATGCCACTTTTTTTATAGCTTTTCTGGAGCGGATTCACATTTACACTGCTTTCGTTTTTATTGATCATCATAAAACTAAAATTTTTCAACTCTAGTAACCAAGCATCGTTCTTAAGCTAACATAATCTTATATTCATACGATCATGTAGCTTTGAAATAAAGTTTGATTTATTTTACGCTTTCAATTTTGATATAAGTTCAAATATAAAGAGCATGTTCAGAGACTTCCTACACATTAAACAAACCGGCAGCGAAGAATATGACTGGTAAGGTCAATGCTATGAAGTTGAATGTCCGTTCCAAGCCAACACATCTGGAAAATTCTCTTTGAAGAAAAACCAAATTGTTGTTGTAATTAATAAGAGCAACTCTTGGTACAAAAGTTAAGTACGGTAAGGGAACAGGTTATGTGAAAGAAAAGTACCTAACGAACGTCCGATAACGAAATCAATCAGTGAAAAGCCCTTATCAAAAAAAATGGTGAGCCTTGAAAAAGACCATGATTTTTTAAAAGTCATGGTCTTTTTCTATACATTTCGTTTTCAAAGGTGTCAGTTGAGGTAGCGTCAATGCTAAGAGTTTCCATCATATACAAATCCCGAATCATCCTTGTAATAAACAAGATAATTCGGGATTTGTTTACTTTCTATTGTTTTAAGAGTTCCACTTCACCAATTCCCTCTACAATAAGTTTTAGCTTTTGGGAATTGTTATAAGAAGTTATTGGAAAGTTTGTTGAAATAATTGTTTCTTTATTTTTTGTACTCATATCAAAACCTTTTGCCCGATACTCATTACCATCTTCATCTATGATTTTCATACGATTTGCAAAAGTATTTTCATTAGCATATATCCCATCTAACGAAAATGTTAGATTTAATGATGTTGGATTTGCGTGGGCGTTAGAAACTTGGATGACAGATGCTTGATCCTGCATAGCATATTGACCAGTTACATTTGGTTTTTCCTTATTAGCTACTGACAGTTCCCAGTTCCCATCAATTTTCTTGTTTTTTTCTGTACCGTAGAAGATATTGACACTTTCTATTTCTACTACAGCATCTTTTAAAGTGGGTATATCCCCTTCATTAGAATTGAGTAATACCTCATACTGAATTCTCCCCGTTTTTATATCCAAGATTGGGTTTTGATATGAATAACTAGATATATATATCTTGTCACCCTTCAATGGCTTTGTATCTGGAATAAATTCTTCGATATATTTGCCATCTCCATTTTTTAATCGATAATCCATCGAAACTTCTTCTGCATTATTCAGGATTGAAGGTTCTTCAAATACTAACTGAAAACTCATTCCTAATTTATTTGCGTCTGAAAAATGTTTGTCTAGAATTATTTTAATGTGCTGATCGGTAACTGTACTATTATTTTCTTGTGTAAAGCCATTATTAACAGCTTGTTCTATACCTTTATCTTCAAAGTTAAAGAATCCGTTAATACCGGCCATTACATGCTCATTCGTAAGAACAACACCAGTTACGATAAGAGCGCAAGCAGCAACGGCAACTCTTTTCCAAACGAAATTAGCCTTTTTCTTCTTTGATTTAGCACGAATAATATCATAGGTTTGGTCTAGAGATTGCCTTACTTTAACAGGCATTTCCTGTTTTTCATTCATCATCTCATTAAACTCTTTTTCGAAGTTATTTTTCATTGACCATCACTCCCTCATTTTTATAATAGTTATTCCGTAAAATCGACTTTGCCCTAGAAAGTCTGGATTTAATGGTTCCTTCAGGCTCCTTTAAAAATTCACTAATTTCTTTCACATTCAAACCGACAATATAGTATAAAATAAGTGCCAATCTATAGACTTCATTTAAACTATTAAGCGCCTCCTCTAATTCGATTTTCATAAATTCATCCTTTCCTTGTTCGGGAATTAAATGTTCATGAATCACCGAAATGTTTTTCTTCTTATTGAGCAAGCTGTTACATTTATTTATTAGGATCTTACAAATCCAAGTATTAAAGTACTCCTCATTTTTTAGAGTATGTAACTTTTCATAAGCCGAGATAACAGCATCCTGCATGGCGTCAGCTACATCTTCATCATTATTTAACAATCTGCTTGCTGTCCGGTACAATACATCTTCGTACTGCTTTACAAGTGAAACAAAGGCTTCTCCATCTCCCTTTTTTGCCTTTTTAACCAAGGCTTTTAGTGATCCCATTCAGGCACCCCCTTACTAGTTGTTTTGTTTTTCAATATATTAGATATGGGAGAGTATCAATTGGTTGCATTGAAATATAAATCTTTAAGAAAATATGCTGTCTGACATACTGGTCATGTATAATGTGTCAAACAGCTCACTTTTTAAATCATGGGTTATTTTTTTCATCCGTTAATTTTCTACTAGACACATTTGTAATTTCACAAATTTGGTTCACAGTCATATTCCCTTCTTTATATAGCTCCACTGCATAATTCATTCCTGCGTGATTTTTATGATATTTCTTTAACCGACCTTTAAACTTTCCTTCTTTCTAGCCAACTCAATTCCTCCACGGCGCATACGAATAAGCTCTCTCTCTGGTTAACACCACACGTATATTACTGATTTTTGATTTCAAATCCAAATTGATCCCGATACAAATGAATATGATGTTACTGAAACAAATTCAGTAACTATTCCACCATCCACTTTTACTAATTATTTTATTGGTACAACATAATCGTTCTCGGCACGAACTAACTTGGGGGGCAAACGGGAGTGATGCTTGGAAAGTGAAACGTAATGCTACAGCTTGGGCAGCAATCCCCTCTCCATTAGGGACACATTGGTATACGTCATCTAATAAATATGAAGGATATATTGATCATGGTAATTATATTCGTTCTAGTTCATATCACTATTACTATAATTATGACTTCGGTAGTGGTTCTAAGAGAACAGATGTCTGGCATAGATTTAATGTTGAGGGTGATCGTAGAGGCGATGCATATATTACAGTACAAAGAGGAAAATCAGGAGAAAGTAGTTCTTCACTTAGCTTCACACTTACTAAATTTTTTACTAAGCTATAAGTGAATATAAAATTAAAATATTCTAACGAGGTCTATATCTAAATACATCAGCCATATTCCCTAAAAGTCAGAACCTTATTCTATTCCTCATTTCCCATTGGTTTTATCAAAGATTTAAAATGCGTGTTCTGACTGATCCAGCAAGCAGGATACGCTATTATCAGATTTTAATGCTAGGTTTGTGGTTACCAACACTTATTATTTTAATAGTAGTGGCAAATTCTGAACTTACATTAGAAGAACTACGTGTAATAATGCCGAGTATTAACACAAAAGCATTAGGACCAGTTGTTACATATATTGTCATAGGAGTATCTCTATTATATAGTATATTGCTTTTATATTACGCGATTGGATATTTTATAGGTGATAATGTTAAAAATCAGATGATATTAATGAAGCAAAAACAAATGAAGCAAATAGCGTTTACTGAGTTACTACCTGTTACAAAGAAAGACAAAGTCATTTGGAATCAAGTGGCATGGACAGCAGGGGTCACAGAAGAAATTATTTACCGAGGATTCCTTATATTTGCATTTAACACACTATTTCCAGAATGGTCGTTTGGTTCGTTCTATTGTGTACTTCAATAATGTTTGGTCTTGCGCATACATATCAGAGTTTATCTGGTGTCATTCGGACAACCATTTTTGGCTTTGTGTTCGGGATGCTTGCAATCGCATTGAACTCCATTATACCTCTAATACTTCTTCATGCTTTGATTGATTATGTGGGGAAATTAGGCGATGAGAATGAATTGAAATATCCGCAAACGGAAAGGGTTTTCCAAAAGGATTAAAATAACATATTATTTTCTTTCTGATTATTTGTATAGCGTATTTTGCACTTGTATATGAAATTTTTATGGTTGGACTCTTAATTGCAACGCTCTTTTTGCTAGGTATTGAACTTTATGTTTACATGAAAAATATTCGAATTAAAACATAAGCTATGTTATTGATTTTTCCTCTTCAATTGAATACAACAAACTAGAGGAACGGTTTTCACCGTTCCTCGTTTTATTAAATACTGCCAATTAAACAACTTTATTATTCATTTAAGACAAAGACTCCAACAAATCCAACTTATTTTTAAACAACCCTAAAACCATCTATTTGATTAACTTTTAGGTGGTTACTGCATTTCTGGAGTTAGAATTAAACAACTTTATTATCTCTGCACAGTTGCATAATGAAAGAGCTGTCTTAACAGCTCTGATCTTAAGCTAACGCGCCCGTTAGTTCATTAAGAAAACAGCTCAGATCTTAAAAACTTAGGACCTATTAGTTCAAAAAAAACTGATTTCGTAGAGAAATTGGTTATTTTATTTTTTACTTCCCCGAGACCAGATAACCACTGGAATCAATAATAAAGATAATAACCCTCCAATAAATGATAATGTTGTATAACTTGAACCAGCCACAATCATTCCAGATAAGGCTCCACCAGAAGCTCCTGATAATGCAATTAAAACATCCACTGTACCTTGAGTTTTAGCCCGGGTTGAAGTTTCAGTTGAATCAACAATAAGAGCAGTCCCACTTATTAAACCAAAATTCCACCCTAATCCAAGTAAACTAAGAGCAATTACTAGGAGAATCATAGAATCACCTGGTGCAATCGCTGATATTAAACCGGCTAGAAGCAACGTAGCTCCAGAGGCAATAGCCATAGCAGTACGACCAAACTTATCAACAAGAACACCTGTAACCAGTGAAGGGAGATACATTGCACCTATATGAAATCCAATAACAAGACCTATTTCACCCAAGTTATGTCCATGATGTCTCATATGAACTGGTGTCATTGTCATAATAGCCACCATTACAATTTGAGTAAGAACCATAATTGTCGCACCAACAATAATACCTCTTTTGTTTTCTATTTGTTCAGTATCAGTCGAATGTTCTATTCGATTACTTTCTTGGTTGGACGCTTCTATGGTTCTTGCTATAACTAATGGGTCTGGGCGAAGCATAACGAAAAGTACAAGACCTGCTAAGATAAATGCTGCTGCTGATAGAATGAAAGGACCAGCAAGTGATGGAATGCCAATGGAAAGAGCAAAATCCCCCATTACATTCACTAAATTCGGGCCTGCAACTGCACCAAATGTTGTAAACACCATAGTAATACTAATAGCAGTAGCTCGTTGTTTATTGTTTGCTAAGTCCGTACCAGCGTAACGAGCTTGTAAATTTGTCGCTGTTCCTGCACCATAAATAAGTAGGGAAGCAAATAAAAGGAAAACGCTATTTATTATAGCTGCAGTTATGACTCCTATTGCTCCAAGTCCACCTATCATAAAACCAGCTGTTAAACCTGTACGACGACCGTAACGTTGAGAAAGTCTCCCTACGATTAAAGCAGCCCCTGCAGACCCTAAAGTAAATAAACCCGAAGGAAGTCCAGCAAATGCATCAGTGCCAAGCATTTGTTGTGCAAGGAGTGCCCCCACCGTAATTCCAGCCGCTAACCCAGCACCACCAAAAATTTGTGAAATACTTATAATAATTAATGTACGTTTGTATAACATTTTTTGTTTTTCTTGAGAATCAATATAACTCTGGTTCAATTGATATGCTTTATTAGACATTTGTTAATACCTCATTTATCATTCTGTAATTTCCAATCATATACACCTTCCTCTAGACGAAATGCATTAAAACCTTTGGATCTTAAAAGTGCAACAGCTTCCACTGACATTAAACAGTAACAACCACGACAATAAGCAATCACATCACAATTGGTTGGTAAAGTTGAAAGTTTCTCGCTTAACTCTTCAATTGGCATAGAAACTGCACCAGGAATATGAGCTTCTTCAAACTCCTCCATAGGTCTTACATCCAACAAAATAACTTCACCTTTATCCATCCGTTCTTTAAGTTCTGAAAGTGAAACCCCATCCGTGCCAAGATTGACATTTAAGAACTCTTGCTTAATTTGTTGAACCTGTACAAACTGTTTTTCTGATAATGTATGCAAGGAAGTTAAAAAATCCGAAATGGCTGCATCTGCTAGTTCGTAAATGACGTAGTTCCCTTTCTTCTGAAACTTTACCAATCTAGAATTAGCAAGGATTTTTAAATGTTGAGATACATTCGCCACAGACATATTAGTAGCTTTAGATAATGCCTCCACCGACTTTGGACCATGAGATAAAATATCAAGAATTTCCAACCGTTTTGGACTAGAAAGACTTTTACCTATTCTTGCGAACTCTTGATACAATAAATCTTTTAAATTTCGATCATCAAACATGTAAAATCACCATCCATCTATTCAAGTGTTTTATTGAATATTTGAATATTATACAAAGTTATAAACAATGTCAAATAATTCCTTATAAAATTTAACTTCCACCCGCTTGTTAAAAATTCCACTTACATCCTTTTGTACTTAGTCTGGCACTAAACCATATAAAGGAGCATATGAAACAATTTGTTTTCATGCGAAAAAGTCTGCAGAGTTATCTCCAGCCGATATTATTTTTACGGAATATTTACTGCCTTTTATGACTTGTCGAAACAGTTATTAAGTAAAGAGGAAGCTAATGAATTAGCTAAAGAGGTATTAATGATTAGTAATGATAATGTAACTGTAAAGAGCATCTTTTAAAGACAAAACAGACTTTAAATAGATGATCTTTAGAAAGATATCGCATTATCACAAAGTACGAATACTCTAAGCTTGTTAAACTAAACTGCCCCGATAGTTCCATTAGAAAAAGGCTGCCGCAGCAACCTCCCTTATTGAAGAAATGCACCAGTTGAAAGAACCTCTTATTTTTTACAAGAAAAAGTCAAGAATAGTGGAATTCTCATTCGACGTTTATATTCACTTTCATTGCTAAATTCCTCAAATCTTGGAGTGCCTTCTTTAATATCTTCAATCTTGAATCCAGCTAGCTTTAAAAGTTGATAATATTCTTCAAAAGTTCGATGATATTTAACAACCCTTTCCAGGGTTCTATTCGTTCGCCACTATTAAAATGATCATGCACGATCCAATCTGCTTTTGAAGAAGAAGCTACTGCACTTTTTAGTGCTGAAGTTAATACAGGATGCTGAACACTAAATATAAAATTCCCGTTATTTGCAAGAGAACCATGAACTTCTTGAAATATATCCTTTAATTCTGCTAAATAATGTTGAGCTAAACGTGAAACAACTAAATCATAATTTTCTGTTTGAAAATTCCACGTTTCCATTGAAGTAAGATGCACGTTACCCTCTGTCCCATTTAGGTTTTTAGTAGCTTCTCCAACCATATTTATTGAACCTTCTACACCGTCATAAGAGATACATCCTTTTTGCAGAAGTTCAACACCAAGTTTAGCCTCACCACACCCTAAATGTGTGTTTGTTAATTGAAAGCTCCGTTCGCTTGGCTGGAGAGTACTATGAATTCTTGACAGAAAGTTGAGATTTTTTCTTGAAAATAGAATAAATGAAAAGTACTGCAGAAACTAAAATGAGTATTGTATATATATTGATGTAAAAATCATTGGTATATGTGTTTTACCATGTAAAATGGTAAATTCTCGAATCCTCATTTTGTGTGGTACCGCCTAGTTCTTTAATAGAATCCAATACAAATTGATATTTTAAGTAAGAAAAGAGTAGAGTTAATATCAGTGAACAAACGCTAATTATTCTCCAGGTACCGAGTTTCAACTTTAGGTGTCGTAAATCCCTCAATAGGTTTTTCAAGAAAAAGAAGAAAAAAACAATGGCAACTGCCACAAATAGAAAGCCAATATTTCCTCCCCCAGTGGTCACATCTGGATCAGTGGTAAATACATTCACGATATAAATAACAATACCACTTAAAATTAGCCAAAAATAAGTTCGTTTTGTTAAAAATCGCATATGTTCACCTCATTCTTTTTATCTCACTTTAAGTACGCAAATCCAAAATCGTCATCGTCTTCTGTCCAATCTAACCAATGTTTACCTTCATTATTTTTACAATTGTCAGGGTCCAAATACGCTATGTGAAGATCCCCATCATAGGTGCCATTTTTATCGTACCCAATTTTTCTCCTAACCCCTCTAATTCAATTATCTTTCTTTTTAACTGTTCGTTTACTGGAACAAAAACATACTTTTCATCATCAAGATCAAGCCCATTCAGTTCTTCCTTTTTAAATAACCTTCTGATTTTATCAATCATATTTTCCCTACCCATCTATAGTTGACTTTCGATTTCTTCTTCAACTATCCTGCCACTATAGTTCATTAAGCAAAAAAAACCAACAAATAGCAGCTCCGGATCTTAACTAACGCACCCGTTAGTTTAAGTACATTTCTTCATGTCGTCTCATAACAAAAGCCACCAACATGTAGGCAGCCTTGTTTTTAGAAACTCCTGTATTTTTCTTTTCCTCCCAGTATGGTGAACCTAATAGAATCAAAGAACAGCTAAACCTTGCGAACCAAAGTAAGGAAAGTTAGTCCAGGCAGCAACCTGTAATCTTACTAGACTACCATCATCTTGGATATTAAATACTGACACTGTACCCTGATTTCCGTTAAGTGTGTAAAAATGTCGTCCATCTTTACTGACTCCAACATCCATCGGAAGACCTGGTGCTGTACCTGGCGGTGTACTGGTAATATGCCCTACCACCGATAATGCTCCATTGTGATCGATTCGATAGGTGGAGATGGTGCCGCTTAAGGTGTTGGTAGTGTATGCAAAACGTTCATCCCTCGTTGTTACAACCCAACAAGCAGTCTGATATCCGTTTTGTACAGAGCCGCTGATCACATGAAGGATACCATCGTTGCTCAATGAATAAGATGACAACGCATTTGAAACTGCTTCTGTAACTAAGACGATTCCAGAGGATAGAAAATAGGCGCCCAATGGTCCTTGGCCGTAAGAATCATTAACAATCGGTCCTGTAACCGTACCATTTTTATTTACATGGAATACACTGAGATGGTTTGATGTAAGCTCGGAGACAACGATTTTACTGCCATCTGGAGTAAAGAGAACCTGCGCCGGCTGAGCATTGAAAGTACTAAGAGAATGGGTGGATCCTGGAATAGCAGTAAGGCGTCCGTTATTATCTATGTGAAAACCAGTGATATTTGATACAAAATTGTTTTCGGCATGACCGACATTGGAGACATAGAGAAGATTACCAAACACATCTACGCTATTGGGCTGAGCACCTCCTGATGGCTTTACATCCACAAGAACAGGGGCTCCACTATCGGTTATGATGAAACTACTGACACTATGGCTGCCTGCGTTAACTGCAAGTAGGAAACGTCCATTACGGGACAAAGTTAGGGCGCCTTGTGATGCTAAGGGGTCGACGCCATCGTTTGCTGTTGCAGTGGAAACTTCCTTTGTACCAGTACCTCTGCCATTAGTTGGAGAGGAACCCGCAAAGGTGAGCATACCATTCATGTCCATGTAAAAGGCAATGATTTGATTCATTACTTCATTATTGGTCATCATGTACACCATACTCGCACGAGCACGAAAATAATTGTTCATTATCTGCATTTTATGACTCTCCTCCTACCATAATTTATATGGTTCTTTTGCCATTTAAATTCCCCAAATGGAAGTAAATTGGTTTACAAAGAGAGGTGGACTATCATCCACTTATCCCACTAACCTGCCCCGTTAGCCATCCATGAAGCGCAAAAATCAGCGCTTCACCACAGAGAATGAAAATTGGACTCTATGTTGATAATGCTTTAATGGCTGGCGAAGAAGGTCGTTGAATTATGGTGCCTTTGAGCCCATTCGTTAGTCTGACTCCGACAACCACGGTGTACCACCGATTGTCGCGCCCTTTATGGGTAGCACTCATGGGAAATTAATCCTTTTTTGGTCGTCGCGCTAGCCTCTACTTAATTTGCTATGATTGGAGGTTTTTGTTTAACGATTTACCAAACTCAGATCACTCATAAGGCTCAGCCTTTTTTAAAAAGCGTTTTTACTGGGTCTATGTTGTGATTTTATCTGGATTTTGAGCTTTTTTAATTTTCATGGGAGTTCATTAGTATTAGTAAATTTTGATTTTTATATCTTTATTGTTTTTTAAGTTGTATCTCAATTCTTTTTGCCAAGTCAGATGATACCTTATTTAAATACTCCATAACTTTCTTTCTAATATCATCGGATATGACTATCAAGTCGCTAGCTAAATTTTCTACAAGATGTTCTTTTTCTATAGGAGTTAACTTCATATAGAATTCACCAGCCTGCACAAAATCATTATGCTTTGTTATAGAAGTTCTTTCTAGTTTCCCTTCAACATATCTTCCATCACCACTTGTAATTTGGTTAGCCGGTGTCCAGTTTTGCTGTTGATTGACTGGTACTTTACGAAATTCAGGCCCAATTCTTCTTCTTTGAGAATCATTATAAATATTGGCTCGGCACTGCAGTATTTTATCATCAGATAATTCTGCACCGTCAAGTAAATTTGAAGGGGAGAAGGCGACTTTTTCTACTTGTTCCATATAATTATCAGGATTTTTACTTAATACCATTTTCCCTACTGGTATAAGAGGATATTCTTTCTCATCCCATACTTTTGTATCGTCTAAAGGATCATAAGAAAGATGGGCTTCATCTGCAGGATCCACGAGCTGAACGTATAAGCCATATTCCACCGATTTACCACCCGCAATAGCATCGAATAGATCTTTACCAGCATAATCAGGGTTTTCAGCGGCTAGTCTATTTGCTTCTTCGCGACCAATGTATTGTACACCTTCAAATGGATACCAATGGTATTTAACATACTTTCTAATACCTTGAGCATTTCTCCAAACATATGTATTCACACTATGTCCTGGAATGTGACGAAGACTTTTTACTGTACCTGCGTCAGAGTAGAGACGTACCACAAAATGAATAGATTCAGGTGCTCTTGCTACAAAGCTCCAAAATCTATCAGGGTCAATTAAGTTATTTTTGGGTGAAGGTAAGAATGCTTTAATGGATTCTGGGAAACGTATCGCATCACGAACAGAAAGGACGGGGATATGATTACATAAAAGGTCAAAAACACCTTCTTCTGTATAAAATTTTGTAGCGAAACCACGTACATTTCTGGAAGTATCAGGTGTTCCTTTCGTACCGACAGCTAATGAAAAGCGAACCATAACAGGTACCTTATGATCAGGATTTTGTAAAAAGTTCAGTTTTGTGTATTCGGACATCGAATATATCGTTTGAAAATAACCAAATGCACCAAATCCTTTCACATGAACCGGTCTTTCTAATATTTTTTCATGAATAAACTCTTGTAAGGACTCGTGGAGTACAATATCTTGTTCCAGTACAGGTCCTCTAGAGCCGACTGTCTGTGAATGAAGTTTAGCTGACTCATCATTAGCCCATTTAGAGATGTCTCTATATAACTTTTTTCTTTCATTATAGTCTTCTTCTGATAAAGCTTGCCTCTGTTTAGAATCTTTTTCATTCATTATCACGGCCTCCAAAATTCATATTCCATCAATCGTTACTAATATGATTCTTAAGCCTCGAATATGTATCTTCTACTTTTATTTTCAACATTTATTAGAAATATAGTTTTTTAAAGTTATCAACTTTTTTCAGGACAATACAAAAAATTCAAATTAAATCAGTGTTTGAACATACCGCAAGGTAAAGAAAACTCATATGCCGTGGACCTGTTGGAATAGGTGGAATTATGGAAAATGAAAATGACGAAGGGAAATTACATGTTTTAATATGGAGGGGAAAATCTAATTTATTACTAACCAGCATTGAAACTTCTACCTTGGTAAGGAGAAGAGAATGTTTCTAATAGAATTTCTTATATATTAATTCGGGAGGGAGGGTAGTTAGTCCTTTATATAGATTCGTTCTTATAATCTGAGATAATCTGGAAGTAAAGCATCTGTCCGCCTCAGCTTGGAATTCAAAATCAAAAATACGATTATCTTCTTCATAATTTCCATTAATCCAATACTATGTTCTCCAAAGACTCAGCTACTTTTTGGAGTTAAGATAAATAGAAGTAACCATATCATAATTACCTGTAAAAAATGAATACATTATTCTCCAATGAAAAATAACCATAATGAAAAAAACTGCCGAAACAATCCATTTATTGTGAAACTAAAGCTTCCATTACTTTTAAGTGTATAAATTCACAATCTAGCTTTTATAATAGCTTCTGTTCCATTACTTAATAGTTGCCGTAACCACTAAAAAAAGCCACCAATAATGGCAGCTGAGAAATCTTTATATTTAGATATCATATTGACTTTTAAATTTGAAAATCTCATCGACAGCTTGGTGATAACCATCCGATTTTTGAAAGGATTCACTAATATTTGAAACCGCTTTATGGAAGGATGGGTGGGTTAACAAATGATTTACGGCTTCATGTAGTTGATTTGCCGTTAAACTTTGCATTTGTAATTGAATACCTGCTCCTATATTGGCAACTTGCTCGGCAATTATCGGCTGATCCGCACTTTGTGGAATTACAATTAGCGGAACCCCGTAGTAGAGACCCTCATTGGTACTGTTCATTCCACCATGAGTGATAAATAATTTCGTGTATTTAAGCACTTCAGTTTGTGGAACATAATTTTTTACAATGAAGTTTTTAGGAATCTCCCCCAAGTCAGATATTTGAGTATTTTCCCCGATAGACATCAAAACAGTATGATCAGTGGCCTCGAATGCCTTAAAACATAGCTTATAAAAATCAATTGCTTTGTTAAAGACAGTACCTAGTGAAATGTAAATTAGGCTTTTTCCCTTGATTGCGGTATGGTCGAAGTTTGCCTGCGTTAATCTTGTGGAGATGGATGGACCAACAAATTTATAAGTTTGGTTGAATGCTTCTCCGAAAGGTTGAAATTCCCTAGTTGTATAAATGATTGTAAGTGGTGCAGGATTACAAAAAACTTCGTAAGGAGAATTGATCACCACATCATATTTTTCCTTCACCATCGCCGTCAGGCTTTGAAATTCATCGTATATAGGTTTAACTCTTTCTGTAGGGATTTTTTCAGAAAGTTGTTCTAACATTTTATCGAATGATGCTTTTGACTGTGCAAAAGATGTACAAGAATTAATTGCCGGAAGTTTAAGTATTTGTGCAAGTAAATATCCACAACCAAACATGGAATCGTGTATGATATAATCAAAATGTTCTCCTTCGATTTGCTTCAGAACGCTAGGTATCACGACATCTGCTGTATGCAAAAGACCGTTGATTCTTTCGAGTAAATAATTCCTTCCACCAGAGATAAAGGCTTTTACAAATTCTTCACCGTCTAATGTTCGTACAGTAGCTCCTGTCTTCTCAATACGCTCTTGAAAAGCTTCTATCGTAAAGTACACTACCTCTTCTCCACGCGAAATAAGCTCTTGCACAACTCCAATAGTTGGATTTATATGTCCTTCTGATCCAGCATTAATAAATAAAACACGTGCCATTATAACCACTCCTTAATTAAAACGTTCACTTGATTGTGTAAGAGTAAGGGTCACTGTCCCATACCTTTTCTCAACAATGTTAAAACTTCTTTGGTTCTTTTAGCAAGTACAATCAAATATCATTTTCAACTATATTGCCCAGTTTAGTGAAAATCCTCACACTCTCTTCACCATTACCGATTTTCTTTAAATTGTTTTTCAAAAAGTCTGTTCCGATTGCTAAATAAGAAAAAATCCTACATTATCATTAAACTGCATATAAACGGCCTACTTAGGGATATACTCTTCAATAATTACTGATTTCCCCATTAACTAGATCACCTCTTAATTAAAAACAGTTAAGTTCCATTTTCCTCTTATTTGTTCTTCTAAAAGATAATCCTCTAGCTTCCCATATCTTGAAGCTTGTGTTAATGATAGTCCAAACCCTTCAACGAGTATTTGTGGACCAAATTACTTGCTATCAAACTAAAACAAAAATCCTTTACCTTTCTTGCAATGAAGGCGTTATTGATTGGACGCTCCTGATACCTTTGATGGACTTGAACTTAAAATTAAAAAAGGCTTATTCTGTACGTTTCTAATGTTCGATCTTTGTTTAATCCTTTGTTTCTCCAGAAACTTATTCTTCAAAAATAATATCCATTCCGATTTGGTTCAATTGCTGAAATTGCCTTGAAGGATTTTGCTAATCGAACTGACACGTATAACCGATTTTCCCAAAATATCACCTCATTTTGAGACAAGTCTTATGAGACACTCTTAACTGTGATTTTATCAGTCTGCTACACTTGTTTCAATAGAGTACACTCTATGATATTTATCGGACTAATTAACTGAATAATTGCAGAAATGCAATGATACTGTGTGAAAATTGCGAGAGGTAGAGAATTGCTTAAACCTTACAAAGGGGCCTGCGAAGCGTCAATCGACTTGGTTATGCATATTGTAGCTGAACAGAAATTTGGATTGCCTCAAACCAGCAGAGATGCCTTTGACATGCCAATCATTATTAACTCCATCAACATGGGTCCTTCAACACGGTACTTCCAACCAGCAGAACCTGGCACTTCTTTCATAGTAGCGGCTGAAGCATTAATAGTTCCAATACTTAAAAACATAGTCGAAAAAAATAAATTCCTGTTGTAGGAACTTTATATTATCGTAATAACAATTCAATTATTTTTAAATTGTTAAGAATAATAATGCTAATATATTCATATTGAATTGAGAAATTTGCAGTGCAGAGAGCTCATCAGCATCTTTTTGAATTACTTCTCCAGAAGGTAACAAGATAATATCTAAATATAAATCATCCAAATAAGGAATATCTTTATCTAATCCATTTCCAAGGCAAACATCAATATACCACTGCACTATATTTCCATTATTATCAAACATTGTTGTTACTGAATGCTTTTTTTCTAAGGGAAATTGTTGAAGCCACATGTAACCATCATCAACAATACATATATTCTTTTCCTCATACCGAACGGATAATGGTTCAGCAACTTTAATTATTTGTAATAAAGTTATATAGCCCTTAAATTCTTTAGTATCAAGAAACGCTTGTGCATATTTTCTGCCCAAGACACATTTCCATTTTGTTCGGTTTCCATATTTTCTCTTTAGTATTTTCATCCCCCAAACCGAAAAGCATTTACCTAATTATAACATTTGAATTTAAATGAATTGCTATAAAATGGGTGATTTCTTCTTCAACTAAACTGCCCCGTAGTTCATTAAGAAAAGCGATTCTTATTAAAGAATCGCGCCCTTTTCTTGAATAAACAAGAAGCTCATATTAGCCGGTATTGTGGATTCAATTAACTTATTCTTGCTGGTAATAATTAAATTTCTTAGAAGAGTGAGATTACTTTGGATAACAATTGTTTGATTAAAGTTATTCGTTAGCTCAAAGAAAGATCCGTGTAAACATCTCTCGATCCTCAACTAACGTCACCTTTTTGAAGGAAAAATGGATTACTCTTCTCTCGCCTATTTATAATGAATAACATTTCAAGAATACCAATAAAAAGCATAATCAGTTATAACTGAAAAATCACCCAACTGATGTAACATAGCTGAAATATTCCCTCTATGATATGTTCCATGATTCACAACGTGTAAGACCATTTCAGATATACTTGTTTCTCTTAATCCTGCCCATGGATTATCCAACATTATTCTCTTTTCCATATCTTCCTGTCTGTTCAAAAAGGATTTAAACCGAGATGTTAAAGTGTGAAATTCCGTTTCTAAGTCTTCAATGGGCAGTTTCTCAATCTTTTCTTGAATTTGAAATGCAGATTGCATTGCTTCATTCATACTCTGACCCTCGAGGGTATTAAGCCATCCATATTCCACCAAATAGAGATGAGATAAAACCTTTGAAACAGAAGAAAAGACACTTTTCATTTCCTTTTGATATTTCTCAGGAGAAAGTGTCTTAAGATGATCAATAATCCGTTGATTTGCCCATACATGATAGTTATATAGATTTTCTACATGATTTGCCATACAATCGCCTCCTTATCATCACGTTTTTTAATATTCTTTATCAGAATGAATTATTCCTTTAAATATTATTACTTATCTGATGAGATCTTCAACTAGGCCCAATTGTTGAACAAAGGTCAAAGCAATCTGCAACTATCCTGCCCCGATAGTTGCATAAAGAAAAAGCTGCTATAAAGACAGTTTCTGAACTTCAGCTATCGCACCCGTTTAGTTGAATAAGCAGAGTTATTATTTTTCTTCTACATTACACAAATCTTCTGCTATTAAAAAAGCCTAGCCCATTACAGGCCAAGCACATTTACCGCAAGATCAATTATTGCTATCACTAGCCCTAAATCAATCTTACTTGGGGTCAGCCCGCAAAACGCGGATATCGTGCCCACTTTTTTGTACACATTGCGACTTTATTCAAAACATCGTAACCCTGTTCATTCAACTCAACTAGTAGAAAAGATTTATGATCATAAGAAAAAAATACTTTTAAAACGATGCTTTACCCTGCCGCCTATCGGTTCAATCTTTACCATCCTTCATTTTAGCCTTTACGAATCAATCCCAGGTCCTTTTTTTCATTCAGTTAGTGAATTAATCATAAAAGATTAAACGCATATCACTGTCAGTCCTTGATTTCGCAAAAAATTCCGCTTCATTTCCTCCATCAACAAAGTTACCAATACCCCAGAAATACGCACATTTGCCCCGTTCTATATATCTTGTTCCTACATAATCATTATAACTGTCAGGATCGTACTCCCATAAATCAACTTTTAACTTACCAGCTGGCCCCACGTAAGAATCCCGACAAATCTTATAATCTCCACCAGTAGAGGCATACACATCACTTTCAGCACCATTAGAATAAAGAGTTTCTTCTCCCAAGTAATCCCAGCCGCTTGCAAATGTAGAAGAAGGGACCAACAACGCAGCTATCAATGCCACGACACTCATTTTAAACTTTTTCATGCTCATTCCTCCTCTCTCGCATCATTTTTCTCCTGCTTTTAATTTACCAACATTACAGTTATAATAAATACCAACCGGTTTGTATTTATTATACTTGCGAAATGTAAAATTTATGCATGTTTATACGGAATTTACTAAAAAGGGGCTTTACGTTGAATTATTTTCAAAAGCAATCAGAAGACACCATTAACAAATTAATTCAAGCAGGAATTGAATTGTTTTCTAAACAAGGCTATTCTAGTACAAGCGTTAATCAAATTGTAAAACACGCTGGCTACTCTAAAGGTGCTTTCTATGCTCACTTTTCGACTAAAGAGGAATTTATGCTAAAGTTGATAAAAGAAGGTATAGATTTTTATTTTGAAGATTTAAAGAAAGCACTGAATCAAAAAGATGGAGATTTGCTAAATAAATTTAAAGAACACTCTATGCGTTTGGTAAATGAGTCTTATAAAAAAGGGTCTTCTCCTATGCTTCTTCAAGGATGTATGGTTTCGAATGAATTGCCTCAAATTAAAGAAAGGCTTATTCTCCAAATGGAGGAATGGAGGTCATTTCTTACACATTTTTTTCAAGAAATGAAGGACGAAGGTATTGTTTGCAGTCCATTAGATGCTCGAACCTTAGCGACAGCAGGCATGGCTCTTTTTAATGGATATAATGTGCAACATTTTGTTGATAATCGAATTCAAATACAGGACATGTTAAATGTTTTTGTTGAATTGCTTCAAATCCAAGAACCTAATAAAAAAAAATGAATAAGAGTATCATGTCTAAATGATGGTTTATGAATACTCTATACAATTTTAGTTTACATAAAATCCACTTTGTAGCTAAAAAAGCCAAATCTATGTGTATCAGGGGTTTGAAGTGAACCCAAAAAGTTGACACCAAGTAAACTGGAAATCAGAATTACTTTACCTGCAAGAATTCTAATCACAAACGGATCAAGGCAAAATTAAAAGGATTAAGCCGGTTTCAATACCAAACTCAATCCTTAGAAGCAGCCCTTTTTGAGGTATAAGTTTGTGAGCTTTTAAAACATCCTCTAGTATATGTTATGCAAACTAGAAAAATCATCTACCACCACCTGGTTTCAACTCATTAAAAATAGCCACTCATTATACTATTTTTGGCCATGCCAAATAACCCTCCAAAACCCTTTTGGGAGGGTTTTTCTCTATTTCCCAAAACCGTTAATTAGGCTAAATCTAGGAACGTTTCTTTTCTCTTTAATAAAGCATAAATTCAATGAAGCAACCTATTAATACAGGCGACGATTGACACCTTGGCAGGTTTTCCTTCTGATTTTTTCTTATCATCGAACTCTTTAAGCTTTTTGTTCCTTGAACTTCTTATGCCGCATAGTACGGCAAGATAAAGAGAATGACGTAGTCTGCTCGAACCTCTTTTGTAATACGATTAATGGTTGCCGTAAACTTACCCGATGAGTGAACACTTGGATCTACTCCAGCGAAGGCAACTAGTTTTTTCGGATGATTAAACCGGTCGATTTCAACAATTTCAGAGAGGTGTCCCTGGTAATGAAAAAGCAACTCAATATACATATGAAGATTGATTACGTGACTTTCATACACGTTTTTTTGAAATGGATTTCGAGATGCGGAGTCCATTATTTTTTTTGCTTTTCCCCATGTCCATTCACCAGATTGGCTAGGACAGAACTCCATTACACTCTCTGCTAGTTTACTTTCCCCGGCCTTTAATACGGTCTCTGAAAATGGGGATGCTATTTATCTACTACATGAATGCATAGATTTTCTAAGAGAAAAACAAAATCATCCTACCTGCTATCACTACACTTGAAAGAATGGTGTGGGATGCAAGGGTAATGGCTGATAAGAAGCTATTTAATACGGTTAGTCAATCTCTTACAATTGAGCAAAAAGAAAAGCTTGAAGAGATCATTACTTCGCAGCATCAATCCGAATCTAATAAAACGATATTAGATTGGTTAAAGGAACCGCCGGGTCATCCTTCACCTGAAACATTGCTAAAAGTAATAGATCGACTTGAATACATACGAGGAAATGAGCTAGACACGGTAAAATGCATCGCAATCGCCTGTTACAGTTATCTTGCTTAGGTTCAAGATATGAGCCTTATGCATTCCGTGACTTTCAAGAAAAAAAACGATATTCGATATTAACCGCCTAGTTATTACAACATACTCAGGAGTTAACAGATAAAGCGTTTTGAAATTCATGACAGACAATTACTAAGCCTGTTATCAAAAGGTCGTAAGGCTCAAGAGTGAAACAAAACGGCAAAAAGCTGAATGAGAAGGTTATACACTTTACGACCATCGGACAAGCATTAATCAAAGCTAAAGAAGAAAAATTAGGAGGTTTTAGAATCCGTTATTGAATGGAATTCCTTTGTCTCTTCGGTGGAAGTAGCTCAGGAGCTTGCACGTCCAACCGACTATAATTATTTAGACTTACTCAAAAACGATTTTATTCACTTAGAAAATAAACGCCGACGTATTGGAATTTCATTCTACAAAGGCAAATGAACAGTTATAAAACAGGGTTCCATGATATAATTATCATAGAAAACCGCTTACAGACTCGATTAAAAAATTCAGAAAATTCATTCTCTTAAGGAGACGATGAAAGTTGACAGTGGATAATAAACATTCAATTAATAAAGAACAAACTATTTTTAATCATATTGGAAATAAAATCAAAACGGAAGATAGAGAAATTAATATAATAGCTAAATTAGAAGAACCTCTATTGGTGGTTTTAGGAAATGTATTGAGTGACGAAGAATGTGATGAACTTATTAGACTGTCAAAAGACAAAATGCACCGTTCTAAAATTGGAGTTACACACGAAGTAAATGAGATAAGAACTAGTAGTAGTATGTTTTTTCAAGAAAATGAAAAAGAAAATGACATCATTACCAAAATTGAAAAAAGAATATCGTCTATCATGAATATACCCATTGAACATGGGGATGGTATTCAAATTCTTAAATATACTCCTGGTCAAGAGTATAAAGCTCATTTTGATTTTTTTACATCTGCAAGTAAAGCAACAAAAAATAATAGGATTAGCACAATCGTCATCTATTTAAATGATGTAGAGCATGGGGGAGAAACCTTTTTTCCTAAACTGAATTTTTCAGTATCACCTCAAAAAGGAATGGCAGTGTATTTTGAGTATTTCTATAACGATCAAAACCTAAACGACCTGACTTTACATGGTGGAGCTCCAGTTATTACTGGAGAAAAATGGGTTGCAACACAATGGATGAGAAGGCAAAAATAGTCTGCAGATTGATAGATGTAATTCACTTCCTGCTCCCGCATGACTGTTACCTTCAAACCTTTATATCTGTTATTAATAGATTAGGAATGAAGCTTGAGAAAAAAACACAGAAAATATAGACATCTTTTTCGATCATCATCGCGTTCCTTAATGAACTAACACCTATTAGTTCATAAGGAATTTTCCTAATAAAATATGGCCACAAGGTGAAATCAAATAAATGACCAATAGCCTAATTAATACTTGTCCATGGACCTCCAAAACTTTGTCTTACCCCTTCTGCTATTAAATGCTTTAAGGCATCTCTAAGTAAACTCCATCCAGTGAAATGCTGGTTTAGCAATCCGGATATCCAAGTTCTGATTAGCTTAACCTTGCATTTCTTTTCACCATGCAGTTATGTATTTAAACAATATTCCATTTACCTTTGTTACTAATTCTAAAATTATCATAATCAGTCTTAATGTAATGAAATACCTTTTAGTAGCCCTTCTGGTCTGGATGAGTTGTTTTTAATATCCCATTATATCCTGCTAAAATTCTTTATTACTCGTCATTTTAGAAATATTTGATAAAAACCGTAAGGCGTACGGAACACGTAAGATTAAGGTTGAATTAAAGAAAAGAGGCCTTACGGTCACCAGAAGGCGAATTGGCCCCGTTCCCTTTATACAGTTGCTCAGTATAAGCCGCAAAAGAACTCATGTAAATCGGGAATTTCTACAAAAAGAAGAGAAAAAAGTAGTGGTCAGTGATATTAACATATGTCAAAGTCAAAAATAAATGGCATTACATATGTGTCTTCGTTCACTAAGTATAAAAGGTTGCCCTTATGATAACGCTGCCGCGGAAGTGACATTTAAAATCATTAAGGCTGAGTTCACCAATCAAACAACATTCGCAAGCTTAGCTTACACACGATTTTGGAGACTATGTGAACTGAATTAATAAGCTTTTGAATTCAGGCTACGTAAGCCCTTTTGAGTTTAAAAGTTATCCTTTAAAAAAGTTGATTGATTTAGTGTTGACAATCCAACATTGATCCTCTATGATCGTGTCATTCCGCAGCAGACGTTAATTATTTTTTCTTATTCGTCAGATCATCGATATTCTTATCCCCTTCATCCTTGATATCGTCATAAACCTGATTTCCATTTTTAGTTACTTCGTCATACAAACGCCTACCGGTATCACGAGCATAATTCCATGCGAAATTCTTACGTTCAGTAATCTGTGTCCAGAGCTCACCGTGAGGGATAGCCTTTCCTTTTTTAGTTTCTAGATACCTAAGGGCTGCTAGCAGATTATCATATTCTTTGTTCGCTAGAATTTGCATATCCATTTCTGTTTTATTGATAGCTCCCTGCTTCTGTTCTTTTTGTGTATTTGCCTGTCCTTCTCCTTCTTCTTTCCACATCGTCCACTCGCCTTGTAATTTGGCATACGCTTTATTGAGATAATTTTTTAGTGATTCATCATTATCTACAGAAGTGAACTCTCCACCACCAGATGTAGCAACTTGTCGAAGCAATTTCTGTCCTTCGTTATCCACATTAAATCCAATAATATTCACAACTGTCTTAACCTTTGATTGATGGAGTTCTTTTGCAATCTGCACTGGATTACCTCCACAAGTTTCAATTCCATCACTTACCACATATACAATCGAATCTGTTGTCTCAGGATTAATATCTTGTTTTACAGATTTCAGAGCATTTGCAATGGGTGTCCATCCAGCTGGTTTTACCGCTTGTAGCGCCGTTTTCATTTGATTCGTCTGGTCACCTTGGCCATGAAATATTTCTTCTGTACTGTTACAGGATACTTTTTTATCTTTCTGACTTCCTGTTCCTTTATGTCCATAAACCCGCAAAGATACCTCTGCATTTTTTGGTAATTTATCTAAGAAGATCTGAATAGCTTCTTTTGCAGAGTCCATTTTTGATTTGCCATTGATCTGCGCTTTCATGCTGCCACTGGCATCAAGTAGGACCGAAATGTGTAACTTCTTACTTGTGGGTAATGTGATTTCACCATTAGGTCGCTCATTATTTACTTTAACTTCTGTTTCAAAATTATTGAAAGTGGTCACATATGAGCGATAATCTTCAGCCAATAAGAGGAGGAGTTCTTCCTTATATTGATTAGCTGTCAAATCGCTTGGTAATTGATCCAGAGCCTCCTGAACCTTCTGTTCATCATAGTTAGATCCAGCAAAACGTCCTGGAGGTTTCATTAATATTTGTTCATCTGTTAAGGAAGTCTGAGGTTTACTTTGATTTGAATCTGAATTGTCCTGAATGTTTGAAGTATTCTTTTCCGGTTCATTATTTTGGTTTGAATGTGATGGATTCTGAGTTTTTGAAGTATTCTTTCCCGGTTCATTACTACAACCAGCAAGGAATAAGATTAACGTTACCAATATTAAGATAGACCTTCGAATCACAACTCACCTCCGATTAATAATCTTCTTATATAATCAAATTATTATCTACCAAGCCAAAGTTCATTTGATAACCGCGGGTTCTGGGAATATACATGTTAATCAGGTTGATACGAGCAGACTAAATTTGCCGATTTCCGTTCGTATTGAAGCTTTAATTCGTTTCCGCTGCGGTCAACGACCATAATGAAAGGCTCCGCTTTGGGCTAATGCAATATAACCCGAATATCGTTTCCTTCTTTCTCGTATTCCCCGAACCATATTTGGGTAAAATCCCCTGTTGTTACAGAGTCCTATCGGTAGTAGGAATTTCAAAAAATTTCATCCCGGAAAAGCAAGCTGTGATTGCAGCAGCATAAAACGACCACAAATATTGAATCATCAGTACGCGATTCTTTACGAAAAACAAGCTCAACACAAACGCAAGCAAAGACAGCCAGAAAATAATCGCATACGCCGTTTTCATAAACGGATATTTCGCAATCCATGTTTGGCAAGTTCGATAGATGCCCTCAGTGAAATCCCGAATTTCGGTTCAAATGGACCATTGTATATTCACTACGGTCGCCTCCTTAGGAAGCTGACCTTGTGTGATCGGGACGTCTCCCTTGACGGCGGTCCGGAAATGAGAAAGTAAATGAATTCATGAAAACCATGGTCACCGATCAATCGGGGGTTTATAGAGTAATACCCAACAACATATACCTATCTTATTTCTCGCGGGATACTAGTAATATAGAATTTTTTACAAAATGCGGAAAAGGCACTGGTCGCAATTCTGGGTATTTTTGCACGAAACCCAGAAAAGGTAAAATCGCTGCTATTGAAAGGAGAAAAATGCCTATTGCCGCATTAAGGAGAATGCATCCTTCAAATTGCCTCCAAAATAATGGGGCCGAAAATAAATTTAATTAAATCCCGTTGCAGGTATTAATCCGATCAGACTAGGAATCACAAGCTCACCTTTCCCTTCAAATAATTTGGTAGATGGTCGTACAACATTTTTTCAAACAGTTTGCATAGGATTTGACATGAAAAATCCCCTTCTTTCCTTTATTTATTTGATTAACATATATTTTTATATTCGAAATTACTAAAAAGATACCCCTAAATTGAGTTTTATTAACAAACTTTATCTCAATAAAATGTTTTAAAAGCATCTAAATTTGCACATACATTTATTCAACTAAATGAATCGTCTGCACTTATCTGGACAGAAGTTTTAAGAGCAAATACACTTTACTTACTACAGATATGGGAGCACTCAAAATGACCAAACGAGAACGCCGTACGTTCACTTCTGAATTTACACAACAGGTCATTAAACACTACCAAAATGGAAAAAACCGTAAGGCGTACGGAACACGTAAGATTAAGGTTAGATAAAAAAAATAGGTATTACGGTCTCCAGAAGGCGAATTGGCGAACAATTATCCCGTTATTTTCCAAAGTCTCCTGATACATCAATAAATGTTTCCTTATTTAATCTCATTGCGTTCCATTTTTTTATACATCTAGTAGAACTAGATTAATGAAAAAATGTTAAGAGCTATATTTTCTTCCACATGTCGAACATTCTTTGAGGAAGTTCGCCTAAATTGTTAATTCAAATAAAAAGAAGAGTTTTATATGCTCTTTTCATGTAAAGAAAGTGATAGCAGAGCTTCCCCTCTGCTTTCTATGTATTCTATACTCTGAAAGATTTGTTCCTTATTTTAAAAATCCTCTTCTCAAACTTCCATATATCTTACATTGTTCGGAACGAGATTACATCCTGTTTGTAGGTTGTGAAATGTGTCGGGGACCTGCTCAAGCTAACCACGCAACAGATACTGGATCTCAAAGGCTCACAAAACAAGTTTCTCCGAGTTAAAGAAGGCAAAACACAAAAAATCCACGACATCTATATCGCGAATTGCTTTCAGGATTGCTATGAATATGCAAAAAACGTCCAGAGTCCCTATTTATTTCCGTCCAGAAAGGGAGATGCCTCTTTCCCCCACTCAGGCCTACCGGCAGCTAAATATGACGGCAGAATTCGCTGGGGTGGAACATGTCGGCAATACCTTATTGAAAACGTTATGCTATTGGTAACACAACTGTTAAGGTAATGCCCGACACAATCTATTCATGAGTATTCTACAAAGTTCCGCAAAAATCCAACAGTAAAGAAAACTCAATATAAATATTATTACAATAACCTTTGGATCCATAGTTGTATCAACAGTTGGGCCTAGCACTGGAAAACGGAATACATACAGCATCACCATAATACCCGTAAGTAGACATATTGATGAAAAGGAAACAACCATAATTCTCATCTTCAATTGTAAAAAGGCCACACCCATAGCTATACCTAATAAACCTGTTGTAAAGGGAAAGATAATTAGTTCACTTGGCTGAATAATAAATAAAAGGAAAATCGTAAGGGTATAAGAGAGGATTCCCTGGCGGATAGAAAAACAAGTAGCTAAAAAAATGGGGAATGTCGCCAGAAAACTAATTAGATAGCCTATACCAGGCATAAAGCCCCCTGCTGATTGAAGCATTGTGGAAAATGTACTCAATAAGGCTGTAAAAACTAACTTGGTTGCAAGGGCCATTTTTCTTACATGAACATAGTTTGCACCTGTCCCTATCATCGATTGATACCAATAACGAACAAACCGATTGATTAAAACCACCCCCTAAAAACAACCAATTTGTCACTTTTCTATACTATTCATACCCTTGCGCTTTATGCGGTATTTCCTGTTAGTAATCAATTGGAATGAGGATTGCCCCTCCATGAATATTTAAAAATAGAAGTTTTTTCTAGGGGGATTACGATGTATCTTACAGATACAAAAGAATTTTAAAGGCAGAAGATATCTTGGTTACATTGGGATATAAAATTATAGTATTTGCTGAAAAGTTTACAACTCCCAATAACTTAACGTTTACAGATCGATGGGAAATGCTAATTGAAGATGTTGGAATTTCTTCTGGAAATGGTAAAGTATTAATGCTTACTCCAACCGGAACAAGAGTAATAGCTGAGAGATCTCCCCCCACTTGCCAGGTTTCTTTTTACAAAGATAATATCTTTGTTGCACACCGGGGACTTAATTACTATTGTTAGACCAGATGGCTCCAAGAAGGTTATTATTTCAGGATTACCTAGTCTTGGTCATAACAACGGTGTTATTCTTAGCCCCGATAAAAAAATGTATTTTTGGCAAGGAACAGCTACAAATTCCAGTGTTTCAAGGGAACAAGGATGGACAGGCGCATTCTCTCCCTTTGGTGTTCCTTCCTATTTTTCATTTTGGGGAACAATTTCAAATACAGTTCCTTGGTTAAAATCAATCGCTTTCATAGAGCCATAAACCCCTAAATATAATCTGGTTTGATCAAGATTCGTTCCCAAACTAACATAATAAGCTGATTGCGACCCAAAATTATAATCGGTTTCAATAACACTAAAATCGTTTAATTTACATTCTGTACTTACCCTGGTATAAGCTAAAACCCCTCTAACCGGAGATCGAGATTCTTCTTTCCGGGCAAGATCGGTAAACACAACGCTTTCCGTTAAATTTGGGATTCTATTCCCCATATAGGCTTGCACTCCTGTAAGTGAAGTTCCACCAAACTTATCGGGTCGAGGATCTTTATGAAAATAACTAGTTAAAGGCTGCAGACGACTCACTGAAGTTTTTACTGTGTCATTGTAATAAGCAATCGTTTTCTCACCCACAGTCGGATTTGCAGAACAGCCCCTTATAAACGAAGTAGGAAAAGCACCTTCCCACCCTCGCCAACCAAAGTTAATAAATCCTTCTTGGTCAGGTTTAATTCTCATTAAAGAATCTTGAATAAGTTGAGTAACCGGTATTGGTTTATAATGAACGAATGAAAAAATTGACTCAACCAAATCCTGTCCGACATTCCCCACATATTTGAGATACTGATTATAAAACCTTTGAAATGAAATGCCTGTTATATTGCGAACTCCTTTTGCAATTACCGTAAGCGCTTCCTGAATAGGTAAGGGAAGTTCATTAAAACGTGTGACTACGGGTGGATCATCGATAATTGTATTCTTAACTACATCAATTTCAATTATTTTACCAGCTATCTCCATATCATCTTGACTTAAATTAAATGGATCATAGCCTGATCCACCATCTCCAGTTGTTAAAATAAGTTTTCCGGTTTCAGGTGAAAAGTTTAAGCTATTGACACCATTATGATTAAAAAATGGTCTTCTTATGTTAAGTAATGTCCGGCGTTTTTGAGGTTGACCATTCGATTGTAAAATCCATTCTTCAACAGTATCAATATGATCATATTGAGTTTCTCTATTTATCCACTTTAGGTTTAATGTTCTGGGATCACACGGGTTAGGCTTAAAATGTTCAGTAAGGGCCCCTGGACCTTGTGTTCCAGCTACTGAATAATGAAGATAAAACAAACCGTTATAATAAAATTCTGGATGAAACGCTAGCCCTATTAACCCCCGTTCATCATATCCCCTACCTGAAACACCTTGTTCAGAACTACCTAACTTTAAGATGCGCGAGCGAATATCTAAAAAACTCCTAATAACTCCGTTTCCTATGTAAAAGATCTCTCCTACCTGAGTTGCAATAAATAATCTTTCAATTGAGTCACCCGGAAGTATAGTTGTTTTCAAAACGGTGGGTAAATTTATCTTACTTACAATAGGTCGTAAACTAACCTTTACTTTTTTCAACTAACTTTACACCCCTTTTTATTGTTTTCTATTAAGAATATGATTAGGGATGTTCTATTAGTATCAAATTAGGGCCAAGGAATTGGGGAAATTCCCTTTGAATATTGCTCCGTTTTGGTATGTTCTATGCGATAAAAATAGATAAATAAAGATTTCAAATTTTATAATGGATTTTTAGCGCACTGCTGGAAGTAAAAGGGAATCCACTTAAAAATATTGTGAATTAATCATTTAAAGTAACAGAGGCTTAAGATCTTCCATAATCGGGGGCTGAAATTTGAATAAGGATCACAAAATTTATTACTTTTTTATAAAATTGAATATAAAAAAGCGTGTTTCAATCAATTTTTTCAAAACACACTTTTTCTATAATGATTTATGGTTTGTGGAGTTTTCTATCCTAAGCTGCTGTGAATTCTTTTTCGGTTATACCAAACTTCAATAAATTGGAACATTGCTAATTTAGCTGTTTGATAGTCTGGATATTGTACGTGGTTAACTTCTTCCTTTTCTAATAGGGCATGAAGGGATTCTATACACGCATTATCGTACGGGAACCTTTTTGACAAACTCCTCTGGCATGATGGCGCTTCTCGAAGCCTATAAACCGTATCCCATTGTCTTCGTTGTTTGGCAATATGGAAACCAAACTCTTATTAGTTTTTACTTTACAGTCCTTACCTTATTCAGCATTCTCGCCAGGAATTTAAACACTAATAATTTAATCATTTACCTTTGTTGCTATTTCTAAAATTATCGTAATCAGTCTTAATGTAATGAAAGACCTTTGCGTTGCCGTTATGGTCTGGATGAGTTATTTTTAATAACACTTTATATTCGGCTAACAATTCTTTATTACTCGCCATTTTTGAAAGCCCTAATTTTTTACTATAATCATTTGATTGAGCAGCGGAGCCGTAATTGTAATTGTCTCTTTTGTTGCCTTTTACTTTTATCAATTCATTACGTAATTCAATATTTTCTTTTATTAAATCCTTTGTTTCATTTTGTAATTCACTTTTTTCATTCTTTAGAATGACTACTTCCTTTTTAAACATATCCCTTTGCTGAATTAATATTTTTTTTGCAGTCTCATTAAGTTCCTCAATTCCTTCTATATGCTTATTTTGAGCTTGTATTTTTAATTTTAATCGGTGTATGATTTCGTCCTTATTTTGATCTATAATATCATTATTTATAGCCAGCCTTGAGGCTGTGTCATCGATTATGTATCCAGTGTTACTCTTTCCGTTTCCCCCGTATTTAATCTTACCTTCACGTAACCAACGTCGAACAATTTGAATACCACTGCTTTCTGTTATTCCTGCATCCTTTAACAGGTCGAAAGCTTGGTCTGTATCATCCAGAATATATCCAGTTTTTCTTTTCCCGTTTCCTCCTTCGTATTTAATCTTACCTTCACGCAGCCAACGTCGAACAGTTTGAATATTACTACTTTCTGTAACACCTGCATCCCTTAACAGGTCGAAAGCTTGATCTGTGTTCACAAAGTTCCCCCTTTCCATCTTATTACGTCAAGCAATGTTAAATTGAGTAATATTAGCCTATTAATAGAAAAAAATGAACGATTTAAACCGACTTTAATTGAAGTGTATATATTTTCTAAACGATCAATGATATGAATGAGTAAATTAAAGACTGCTTTTTCTCGTTTTTAAAGGTTACATGCTCATTAGGAAGAATTTATCTAGCACTGCCTGTACCCTCAGTAATTTGTTACATCCTATTTGACTTGTAGTATGCTAATATTTTAAATAATAGCATAGCTAATTCCTATACAAATAACAAACAGTTAAAGAATAGATGACAGATATCACAGAAGGATAACGAAAAGGTATCATAATTTAAGATGCCAAAGAATAATTAACGATATCTTCCTTCCTTTCTAAAACATGACACAAATAATGGTTTTCGATTATTAGGCAGTTATATTAGTTAATCAGATTAAAAACGGCGCCATTCAAGGGAAGCATACAGGGACAGTGTGAAGAGTGTTTACTGCAAGGGGAATTTTGGGATTTAATAACAATTCCCTTTCTGAATGCCTACATTATGCATAAATATGGTCTTCTCTTCATACATGAAAATTATTGTTGTGAATCCTCGTATTACTTGCGGGACTCCTTATGGTGTTATGATTCATTAATAAGGGAAGCTTTTAATATGCACGCTAAGGGATATTCCACATTAAAAATCCCAATCTCTCAGTGATTACAATGAGAAATTGGGATTTTTCAATAATTGAGTTCTGTTGCAACTAAGATGCCAAAAACAGCCACTTAAGCTTGGGGCTATTTTTTCCTAGAGAAAATTCATTGATGAGCCTCTGTGTAAATTTGAAAGGTAATACCGAATTTGTCTGATACTATCCCATATGCAGGGCTAAAAAATGCTTCCTGGAGCGGCATTTTCACTTGTCCGTCTTGCGACAAGGAATCAAAAATTCGTTTTGATTCTTCGATATCGTTAGTTGAAATACAGATCGTAACTTGATCTCCAGTTTGACTGGTTTGACCCGGAAACATATCTGAAAACATGAGGTCCGTTTCTCCAACCTTTAACATTGCGTGTGACACAAGTTCCTTTGCTTCTTCAGATAAAGGGAATTCCGGGTTTTCAGGCATTTCTCCAAAAGTTTGTTTAAAAAGTACTTTCGCATCCAATGCTTTTTCGTAAAATTGGATCGCTTCCTTCGCATTTCCGTTCATCATTAAATAGGGAGACAATCTCATAGTCATAATTAAAAGCTCCTTTTGTTCTAATTTTTTTTACACGGCATGGGTAACTTCCATGTTTCCTTTGAACTTGTCAGTCGCAATACCCACTATACCATTATTACCCATAATTATATTTTACAACAAGGAACATATGTTCGTCAAATAAATAACTTATCACAGATTGGCTGTCCTACGTTTAATGATTAAACGGCCAAACATGAACTCTATTTTATAGATGGCTATCAGAAAAATTTGATTTTTTAACAGCTATCATCCACACTTCAAGTAGTCATGTGAAAACAATCTTTAAAACAGCAGGGGATCAGGTACTAATTTCACCTAAAAGTAGAATTACCTTACCGCCATGAAGATATAATCGAATTCGAACTAAATGAATTAGCTCTGTACGCCTTGTTTCTACCCCCTATAATAGAAGCCACAATTGCAAAGAAAAGTAAAAAGAAAGCTAGTATTCCAAATGCTGCTCCCTCAAATCCTCTGATGTTACAAAACAAATGTAAAACAAAATATTTGAAACTAGAACGGCTAATATGCCTGGTAAGGGTCTTACAAACAAAGAGCGATTTAATTTTCTAAGCCACCACGCTAAAAGTATCGGTATTGCGTAAGCACATCTGTAAAACGAAACGGAAAATAAGTTCAAGACAACCTTATCTATGTAATGATTACTGGAAATCGTTTAATGATATGACCAATCGACTAAAACAACGTGTAAAGAAAGGTATTTACCACTTACAACACGTCAGCAATTTTCATAATCGCTTAAAACAGTGGATGGAACGATTCCAAGGAGTTGCAACAAAGTATTTAGATAACTCCCTCTATTGGATTCGCTGGCTTAAAAATGGAAAACAAATAGCATTTGATCAACGTGTCAAACAAATGCTTATTTCCGCCTGTCGAAAATCAAATCAATTTACAGTAAAGATATTAAAAGCTACTTAAAAGACTAATTTTCAGATATATATTTGTTACTTCCAGGGAGTTTCTTAATTTTATTCCAAGCTTCAATCGCTTCTGTACGACTCTTCCCATTATTTTTTGAGTCCGAGAAAAAATCACGAGTGAATTGATTGTATTCAAACTGAGGGGCAATTTTCTTCTGGTATGATGGGTCTTTCTTACGTTTTTCTTCTTCATACCAATCATCTACAACATCACGATACGTTTTTCCAATATTGTTTTTAAAGTAGTTTTGGATATAGGTAGAAAAATGAAATTTTGGAATTACTGTCTTGAAAAAGGCTCTTACATCTTGACTACAACGATGATTTTCCGTAATAACTGTATCAAGACTTAGTTCACTGTTAGTTCGAGGTTTATTATTAGCTTTTGCATTTCTTTGTGGTTTTTTTATCTCTCCTGTCCGAATAAATGTTTCAATTCTTTCTGAAATCTCTATTTTAGAGCCAGATGCACTAATTCCCTTTTCTCTACAAAATGATTGCAATTCTTCTTTTAACCAATAAAAATCTTTAAAATCCGGAATACTAATTTCTTTTGTAAGTTTAGGTCTCATTCATAACACCTCCATATATAGAAATTCACAACATAGAACATTTGTTCTCGATAATCAAATTTTATTATATTAAAGAGCAACAAACTTTACGAAAACAACCTTTTCTTCAAACAACTTTTATTCGTGAACATATCATCTTAGGAACGATTATACTTTCTTGCCCCTTTATTTTCATAAGAAATTCGTTTAATTTTAATTTTGCGCTGTTCATAGTAATAATAAAGGCTAACACGAATAGTATTTTATTATTCTTGGAAAGTATATCTTGCTCCGGGATTGTTAATTAGTTTTGATATTCCTTCTGGATAATAAGGCATTAATCTATCTGCTTCTTCTAAATCTACCCATTCAACTCTTAAAATGTCTTTTTCCTTCGGAATTTGTTCAGGTGATTTTAGAACTTGCCCTTCAAACATTATAAAATATATATGATTTTCATTTATAAATGCTTCATTTAATGCAATAATATCGTTTACCTTCACATCATAACCCGTTTCTTCTTTTACTTCTCTGATGGCTGCTTCTTTTAGAGTCTCATTTGCTTCAACTGCTCCTCCTGGTAAGGACCAAGTGTTATTTTTTTTATTTAGGACCACTAAAATCTTATTGGTATCCTCTGTAAATAAAAGTGTATACACAACATCAACGCGGTTCAAATTCAACACTCCTTTTCTTATTAGTCAGAGTTAAACAAACTATTGTAAATTAAAACATCTTTATTTTGATTGATCACCAATCATATCCACAACTCCCTATTTATTTATTAAAAGCATACCATGGAAATATATAACTTTTTCGTAATATTTTAAAAAAAGGAACAAATCATTAAAATCCACTCTTTCAACATAATACTAATTTTGTTGAAAGAGTAAGGTAAACAAATAAACGTCCCTTTTGTCTAGTACCAGTTATAATTTTTTTGCTAATTGGTATTCCGTTAATGGAACCATATCACCGATATTCCAAATATCTTGCATTACGGTAAAACGATTGGATTCATCTGGACGACTGTAATGCCAAACTATCTCATTTCAGTTCCAGGTTCTATTTGATAATGATGAGGATGCTCGGTATCTTGAATTCGTGAAGCATAACTATGAAAAGGAGCTACCTGAAAAGTCCAGGAAACTCATTTATTTTAAAGAGGACAAGGAACGTGATTTTGCGATTTCTCTCTCTTCTTAGGAAGCAGCATCCGGGTGAATGAGTTATCCACTTTAAGGCTACGAGACTTGGATTTCGAGGAAAAACAGATTCACGTTTTACGTAAGGGTGGAAAAAAAGTTGTTGTGGCAGTTTCTCCACCGTCGATGCAGGACATAAAAGATTACCTAGCTGTGCGAACGGAGCGTTATAGGGGATCAAACGATGATACGGCATATGTATTCTTGACTAGGGTGAATGATGGAGCCGCGCCTCTTTCAAACCGTGCCATAGAGGCTCTAGTTAAAAAATACCCGAAGGCATTTAAGTCCAATAATCAATGTCGCCACACAAACTGAGGCATACCTACTGGAACTTAATGGAGCAAACAGGAGACATCCATTTACTGATGACCCAACTTGGTCATACTTCAACCACAACGGCTGCCCTCTATACAAATCCTGAGCAAGAGAAGGCTTAAAAGACCCCGAAACTGCTGGGGGAGAGAAGAACCAGTTATCGTGAAAAAGATTAAATGAAAAGAGGAGATTTTCTAGTCTTCTCTTTTTTTGTATGTGTGTAGAAATTAAATAAGAACTCTTTGTCACTTTGTAAAGTTAAAAGAGCCTATAATCTAACCAGCTTCAAGAACATGAGATTCTTTCCGCTACGGCAAAATCCCCCTTTCTACAATAGTCATAGGATCTCATTCTCCTCAAATTGTGTACTAATGGTCTTTGCTCCTCTATCCTCACTTCAAAAGGTCTGAAGTAAGAAAATATGTAATTGCCAGTAATAAACCAGAAAATTCGTTCTTTTGCAAGGCCAATTTGGAAATATCTTTTAAAAATACAAGGATAATTGGTGGAGATGAAATTATAATCCATTATGTTAGTTTTTCCCTCCATAACCAGCATGGCAGCTTTTGGACCGATTTTTCCAAGACCAAGCACGGCTGTTCTATTAGAGACCACAGCAACGAGATTTCCCCAGGCAAGGCTCCGCTACACCTGGAGAGTAAGCAGATCACGCACTGGAACTTTCGAATGGACCCCCAGTTTTCACAAAACCAATTGGAACGGACGCAGTTACCCAGGTTTTCGAAATAGGAGTAAGACCCCAAATCACCTTTAGTTCAGGTATAATAACCGATGCACTTGACCATTTACTTAAAGCAAATAGTCCGGAAATGGAAATCCAGAACAAAGCCTGCCATCTTTCTATTTTCACAATAACCCTCTATTCGTTAAATGATAGGCAATGTCGTAGAGTCCTTGACTTCCCTGATTGAAACAATCGTTTGAATCCGTCCAATAAAGGAAAAATGATTTAATTTTCTAATAAATCTTTGTAGTTCCTCTCTATTTCTATTCGCTACTTTCAACATGTAGTCGTACTCACCCGTAAGGCATTGACATTCGAGTACCTCAGGCATTGATTTGATATCCTGCTCAAACTCCTCAAGCTCTTTTACCTGATGAAGATTGGTGCTTACAAAAATGAAGCATATTAGGGTAAAACCCAACATGTTTTGATCGAGGATAGCAACGTGCCGATTAATGAAACCCTCGCTCTCAAGTCGTTTGACCCTTGCATGCGTGGCAGGGGGAGAAAGATTGACCCGTCGAGCTAAATCTGTGTTACTCAACTGAGATTCTTTTTGAAGCAAATCCAGGATAAGCAAATCCAAGTTATCCAAAGCCTTTCTAGGTGGTATTGGTTCTATCATAAAATCCCTCTTTTCTTATATATTATTCCGTATTATACATTTTTTACGGAATAATAAAAAGAAAAAACTATTGAATATGTGTGTTTATTCGACTCGGTCTTGTTTTATAATGCTTTGATGAATGCTCATTGGCATCCTAGATTAAAGGTCCGTCTACATACTCATTAGGCTCTAAGTTCGTAAGAAATCCGTGCGGGAATATCCTTGCACGGATTTTCTATTTTATGACGCTACGTGCTCATTCGCTTTTTTATGTGATAAGCTTCTAGCCGTTACAACACTAACGGTGATAGTTACGACAAGATTGATCATTAATGCAACAACCCCAACGTTCAAATCTTGAATAAATTGCGGCAATGATGGGAAAAGTGTCCCTAAAGTTGTACCGCTGATTGTGATATACGCTACAGTTGCAACACCGGCAATGATTCCTGCAGCGGCACCTTGTTTTGTCACAAAATTCTTTTTCGCTAAACTAAATATTAATGATGGAAATAATTGTGTAACAAGGCTATAGCCCATTAATAACAAGGATACAAGCGTATCTCCACCTTTGAAAGTGAAGTACAATGCAATGATTGCGACTACTGGTACTAAATTTTTAGCTAATTTTTCTATTTGTTGATCAGAAGCTTTCGGAGCAAAAGCCTTATAAACGTTTTTCGAAAGCACGGTTGCTGTAGTTAAAAGGATCATTGCCCCAGGCACAATTGCTGTTAATAATCCTGCGGCACCAATAATACCAACAACCCAAGGATCAAAGGTTTGTATCGATAATTTCAAAAGGGCAAGATCCATATCTGCTCCTTCTAAACCTCCCACCTGAAGGGTGGCTGCAAACCCAACAAAGAATATAAATAACAGAACAAGTTGATAAACTGGCATAATAATCGCATTTTTGCGAAAAACCCTTGCGTTTTGTGCTGAAAAACTCGCACCAAAGGTATGTGGCCACATATAAAGACCCATAGCGGTTAATACGATTGTTGATATAAACCATGAAACACTTAAACCGCTATCAGGCAGGGCCAGGAAACCTGGTTTTGTTTGTTCGATTGCCTCAAACATTGGTTGGAAACCACCGTAATAATGGATTGGTAGATAAATTCCTAAGAATATCACGATACCAAGAATCATGATATCCTTTATAGCTGCAGTCCAAGCTGCTCCGTGAATCCCTGAAATCATGACGTAAATCGTTACTGCAATAACACTAATCCATATGGCTGCTGTTGGAGAAATCGAACCGTAGGAAGCTTCAGAAACAATAATTCCTAAACCTTTTAATTGTAATACCAGATATGGAATACCTGCCACGACCCCTACAAGTGCGACCACAACTCCTAGGAAGGTACTTTTATATTTGCTGACAAAGAAATCAGCTTGTGACAACAAATTATGCTCTTTTCCATATTTCCAAATTGCTGGAAGTAACCAGTAAGACATGATATACGCTATGGTTCCTTGAATAATTATATAAAAAGCTGGTCCGCCTCTCCCATATGCCCATCCGCTTCCCCCTAAAAATGTAAACGTCGTATAAAGTTCACCAGCCATCAGAAGGAACAACATAATCGTACCAAATCCACGACCACCGACGGCCCATTGTTCAAGATTCATTTCCTTCCCTTTTTTCGACCTGACTCCAAGGTAGATTGATAATACTAGAAAAGCGAAAATAATAACTAAGGCTATATTCATTATTCCACCTCCTTATTTACTGGGTCTAGTTTGAAAACAATGGCCATAATGCCAGAAGTAAGTATCACCCAAAGCACAATGTAGAAAAGGATAAAAGGCAATCCAAATATATAGGGAGTAACTCTATTGGCAAAAACAATACCGCCAAGTAAACCGATAACAGGTATAAGCGCAAGAAGATAATAAAGCTTCATCAATATTAACCTCCATTTTTCATTTTTTCTAAATATAGTCTTCGTGCAGTTGAACAGGAAGAACCAAAATACAAGCAACAATAAAAAAACAATTTTGGTGTGAATGGGAATAATATAAACGACATGTGTTCTTTCTGTATTTTCTTTTTTCTTGTTATTAGAAAACCACGATAGTCTTTTTATTCGGAATTTTCGTAATATTTTAATTTTAATTTATCTTCTTTTTGCTCAATTCTCTCTATCCAATATTCAGCATTCTTAATACCCAGTTTAGTTGGATGTTGGATTAAAGATAGGATCCTCTCCAACAGCTTTTTGAGCCTCAAAATCTTTAAGGGATAATAATATAGGTTTACGTAATAAAAAAACTGCTATTAGGTTCAACCATGTCATAATTCCCATGCCAATTTCGCCTATAGCACATGCCATTTTTGCTGAATTTAAAGTACCTGTCATAAAAGAAATTAAGAAAAAAATTCTTAAGGCTGAATAATCTCTCTTTTTCCAGTTTTTTTCGTTAAATATGCTGCATGGGTTTCAGCAGTATAATAGATTCCTATTATTGTTGTAAAAGCAAAGAACAGAAGTGAGATTGAAACAAAGGGACTACCTAATCCAGCAAATACCGTTTCAACCGCCGCTTGTTTATCCCCCGGTCCAATTTCAATATTGGGGAGATTATGACAATATAGCCACCTTTTCCATCCTCGACATTATACATACCCGTAATTAAAATCATAAATGCGGTAGCACTACATACAAATAGAGTATCAATATAAATAGCGAAAGCCTGAACTAATCCCTGTTTTACAGGATGGAAAACATTAGCAGCAGCTGCGTATACGGGGCCAGTACCTTGTCCTGCTTCACTAGAATACATTCCACGTTTTACTCCCCAAGCAATGGCTGAGCCAATGATTCCTGAGAAAGTAGAATCCAACGTGAAAGCGTTACCAAAAATTCGTGTAAAAACTGATGGTAATTTATTAATATTCATGGCAACGATAAAAACTGCAGCCATTATGAAAGCAATTGCCATAAAAGGGACGATAATTTCAGCTACTTTGGCGATACGCTTGACCCCACCCATAATAATTAATCCCGTTAATAAAGTAATAACGATACCTGATATTAAAGGAGGAAGATCGAAGGCATTTTTAATCGAAGAAGCTATTGCATTTGATTGAACACCTGGTAGAGCGAATCGGATAGAAGTTCACTTTATGATACCTTTTCATTCTTCTTATTTTTAGCTTTTTCATAACCATTAGCCCAGAAATCTGCATTCTTAATACCTAATTTTGTTGAATTAAATGTCGGATCAAGCCCTTGCTTCTTCTGCTGTTCATAATCTTTTAAAGCGATAATTGCTGGTTTTGCTAAGAGTAGAATGGCAATTAAGTTCAACCAAACCAAAACTCCAAGTCCAATATCCCCAAGTGCCCATGCTAACGCCGCTTCCTTCACTGCTCCATAGAAAGTGGTTACTAAGAGGGTAACTTTTAATACATTTAAAGCAATTTTGTTGTTTTTACCCTTAATAAGATAAGCTAAATTCGTTTCGGCAATATAGTAAAATGCCAAAATCGTTGTGAAAGCAAAGAAGAGAATAGCAATGGCAACAAATCCTGAACCGAAGCCTGGGAAGACTGTATCAACGGCTGCTTGAGTGTAACCAGGACCCTCTTCCACTCCTGTTACATTTTGGACTAGGTATTCCCCTGTACTTTCATCAATTGTATTGTACGCACTTGTAAATAAAATCATTAACGCGGTAGCTGTACATACGAAGAGCACATCTAGATAAATGGAAAAGGCTTGTACGAGCCCTTGCTTTACTGGATGAGATACTTCTGCTGCTGCTGCTGGGTGAGCACCTGTTCCTTGTCCAGCTTCACTCGCATAGAGACCACGCTTTATCCCCCATGCAAGTGCCGAACCGATAATACCGCCGAACAATGAATCCGACCCAAAAGCACTAGAAAAAATAAGTGAAAAAACTGCTGGAATTTCATTGAAATTTAGGCCAACAATAATGAGAGTAACAAGTATATACCCCACAGCCATAATTGGCACAACATATTGGGCAACATTTACAATACGCTTAATTCCACCAAAAATAATAAGTCCTAAAACAAGAACAAGAACTGCACCAGTTATAGCAGTTTCCACACCGAAAGCGGTTTCAATAGAAATGGCAATCGAATTGGACTGCACTCCTGGAAATAACACAGCCATAGCAATGAGTGTCGCAATGGCAAAAATAACGGCAAACCACTTCCAGCCAAGTCCTTTTTCAATATAGAAGGCTGGTCCACCTCGATATTGCCCATCTTGCTTTTCTTTATAGATTTGAGCAAGCGTAGACTCAACAAAAGCCGAAGTTGCACCAACAAATGCGATGACCCACATCCAAAATACGGCTCCTGGTCCCCCAAACGCAATGGCTGTTGCCGTTCCAGAAATATTCCCCACTCCAATACGACCTGATAAAGCTAAAGTTAGCGCTTGGAAAGAAGAAACTCCCTCATCTGAGCTTTTCCCGCTAAATAATAAGCGAATCATTTCTTTAACATGACGAATCTGTAAAAATTTCGTACGCACACTAAAGTATACCCCTACTAAAACGCAAAAGATGATCATTGGTGTGCTCCATAAAATATTGCTTAGATTTGTAAGAATTTGTTCGATCATGGAAATCCCCCTTTATGGTATTTCTAAAGTAAACCAGGATCTCTTATGAATATTGATAAAGTAAGCTATAGATATCCAAGAAGACAAACTTAGGCAGTAGAACCTAAGGGATTAACTTCTAGAAAACCCCTTAAATCAAGAACTGATTTTATGCCAATTTTCAACATTCGAATCTGTTGCTTTCACAAAATTTAAACGCTTACAACGTTGAAAAGCTTACTCCTCATCCTCTAATATTGGCAATCCTAGAATAGATTTAATTTCTTTCATTACTACACTTGTCGTAATCTTAGATAATTGAGATTCTTGCTGAAGCACATTTAAGATCCGCTTATCCATCTCATCTAATCCCTTATATGAAGATATATCCAATATTCATCACCCTTTTTGATTATTATTTCGTAAATTACATATAATTTACGAAATAATAAAAGAGCTTTGTTTATTTTTACCTCATTTTATTCTTAAGGATATATCTTCATTTTTATAAATATATTAATTAGATATTGAAACAAGCGACTTTTAGTTCTGTCATTTCCATCAAAGTAAAAGACACACCTTCACGACCCAGTCCTGATCCTTTGGTACCCCCAAAAGGCATCGCATCAATGCGATAATCCGTACTTTCATTGATCATTACTGCCCCTACATTCAGATCAGCTATGCCTTTAAATGCCGTCTCTAAATTACGAGAGAAGATGGCAGCTTGCAAACCATAGTCTACTGAATTAGCATGGTTGACAGCATCTTCAAAGTTAGTGAAACTTTCAATAATCGTCACTGGGCCGTAAATTTCTTCGTAAGTTAAGCTCATGTTATCGGGTACATTCTCAAGAAGAGTTGGAGCATAGAAATTTCCATTTCTGAACCCACCCATTAGGAGTTTCGCTCCATTTGACAATGCTTCATTGACTGATTGTTCCACCCTCTTAGCAGCTTCCTCGTTAATAAGTGGTCCCATGTCAGTATTTTCATCAAGCTTACCCCCAACTTGATAGCTGCTTGAAAGGGAGATAAAACGCTCCTTGAACAATTCATAGATTTCACTGTGCACCAAAAGACGCTGTACATGTAAACAGTTTTGGCCTGCTGCCCAGAATGCTCCACTCACACATGATGGAACGGCTAAATCCAAATCTGCATCGTTCATTATAATGGTTGGAGCATTGCTTCCTAATTCCATACTGACTTTTTTAAGTCCCGCCATTTTGATAATCTTTTCACCAGTCAATTGTCCACCAGTAAAGGAAACCATGCGAACACGAGGATCAGTAACTAACTTTTCCCCGATTTCGCTTCCTATACCGGTAATAACTTGCAATACACCTTTAGGAAGTCCAGCATTCACAAATATTTCAGCAAGCATTAATGCGCATAGAGGTGTCTCTTCATGCGGTTTTAATATGATGGCATTTCCTCCAGCTATAGCTGGTCCAATTTTATGAGCGACTAAATTTAAAGGATCGTTGAATGGAGTGATAGCAAGTATAATACCCACAGGTTCACGCATATAGTAGCCGACTTTATTTTCCGAACCAGGCAATTGGTCAAATGGTATTGTCTCACCCTTGATTCGTCTAGCTTCCTCTGAAGAAATACGGAAGGTTTCCACACAACGTACAACTTCTTTACGAGCTTCACGAATCGTTTTAATACCTTCAAGGGCTAAAATTCGAGCAAACTCTTCTACTCTATTTTCTAGTTCTTCAGCTGCTTTTCTTAAAATAGAAATTCTCTGATGGATTGGCATAGACCTAGCCCTTTTACTCCCGTGAACTGCCGCTTTAAGAGCAATCTCCGCATCATCCAAGTTAGCTAATGGTACAGTCCCAACCAATTTGCAATCCTGTGGGTCACGAATTTCCATATACTCGTCTCTCGATACCCATTCTCCATTCAATAACATTTTTTTATCCAATACTTCTATTGTTGTCATGTTTCTCATAAAGTTACCTCCTCTTCCAACTGACTTGCAGTTGAACGTGAGTGCTCTTTATGAATTGCCATCAAATCAGCGATTATGGCATAACCCGTTTCCATCCTCCCGGCTCCAGGACCAATAAGAGTCACTTCACCTAGGATATCAGTAGTATAAGTTATTGCATTAGTTGCGCCCTGGATGGATGCAAGTGGGTGAGAAATCGGGATTTTCATAGGGCGAACTTCTGCTGTACACCCCTCTGAAGAGCACTCGATTCTACCAATCAATTTCACACATTCATTATCTTCTTTTGCTTTTGCAATATCTTCAGGTGTTAATTTTGAGATACCTTCACGAGCAACATCCTGTAGCTTGAGGGATTGTTTCATAAGCAAGTTTCCAAGGATGACTACCTTGGCAGCAGCATCATACCCCTCTACGTCACCAGTAGGATCAGCCTCTGCATACCCTAATTCCTGTGCTTCACGCAGAGCTTCAGAATAGCCTTTGCCTTCCATCATTCTTGTAATGATGTAATTTGTGGTTCCGTTCAAAATCCCTTCAATCTTTGTAATACCTGCTGCTAACAAATGTTCTAATCCAAATAACAGGGTTGGTGTCCCACTCATTACGGTTCCCTCAACTCGAATATGCGCGTTGTTTTCTTTAGCCAATTTCATAAGTCTATCATAATGCAAAGCAATAGGTCCTTTGTTAGTAGTAATAACATTCAGGCCCCTTCTTAATGCAGTTTCCATATGAGTCAACGCAGGTTCACCAGTTTTTAGATCTGTATAAGCAAGCTCCACAACCGTATCTATATCGGCTTCCTCAATAGTACGTAAAGCAGACCATCCAGTAAATGGAGCAGAAAGAGTATCCAAAGTTTTTCCGCTTTGAACCGTTTCCAATAGTAATTCTGCATTTAAACCATTAGGATTGTAGATACTTCCTTTAATCGGATCGCTAATAGCAACAATTTGGACCTTCAATCCAAGCGCTTCAAGTTCTGCGCTTTTACTACAGATAATCGTTGCCAGCCCTTGCCCTACATTACCAAAGCCAATTAAGGCTAACTTGTGTGTTGTTATTTTCATCAGATTTCACCATCCCATAAAAAATTATTTTTCCGCTTTAAGAGCTTGTTTAAGACCATTAATTTGACGAGGCGGCAGGATACACTTAATGTTACAACCTGCTAGTTTGCTCGCACTCTTCTAATGAGTTACTTTGTCGCAGGGCTTCAACCTTAGGATTTCTCCACCAGTTGCCTGTCAGCTGCCGAGCGTCTTGGTACTTACTCGAGTTGGACTTTCACCAACTAGCAATTAACGGCTTTCCTGGGCACGCAAAATAAAAAAAGAGAAATTTCAAAAAAAACAGATATTTTTTTATAATCGTTTAACTTCTCCAAGCATGTTTTTTACCTTTTTAACCTCATATTTTTTTAACTGCAGCATGAAGATAATGCCCAAAATGGGACCTATGCTTAACATAGGAAATACCCATTCCCATGTTGTAAACTCAACCACAAAAGGAATTAGATTGATGGAGATGACTGTAATAAGAAAACCGATTGCCATTTGAAAAGTTATGGCTGTTCCGACGTATTCGGTATCGGCAAAAGTCGATATAATCGCTGAAAATTGGGCGGAATCGGCAATAATGAATATTCCCCAGATACTTGCTACTACGATGGTGAGCCAAATAGGTTTACCAAAAGTAAAGCCAATAATCAGCGAGCAAAAGGCACTGATTGTCATAGAGATGATTGTTAGGTTGGACGACCCTATATAATCTGCAATAAAACCTCCAAAAATACAACCGATTGTACCGGAAACACCGATAATTCCGAAGACAGCCAGTGAAGTTGCCCAAGCTGGAAAGGACGGCAATTGTAATTGAAAGCTATAAGATAAAAAGATTGGAATCCAAGTCCACATGGCATAAAGTTCCCACATATGACCGAAATAGCCATAATTGGAGAGCATGACTGGCTTATTGTTAACAACATTTTTAAGTAATTTAATGGAGAACACAGACTGTTTTGAGCTGTTGGGTGCATCCTCTACCATAAAATAAATGATACAGGCGGCAAATAAAGAAAGTATGGAGCAGACAGTAACAATCAGTCTCCAATCAATGCCATAAAAAAATACGCTAATTAAATGTGGTAACGAAGAGCCTAGTGTTACTGCTCCTATCAATGTGCCAATGGCAAATCCTTTCTGATTTTGGTACCTCTGTGAAATAATTTTTACCGAGATGGGGTAGATTCCAGCCAAAACGATCCCGGTTAAAAAACGCAGAAACACAATTTGCAACGGAGATTGTGCAAAAATAATGCCCCCATTTAATAAAGCACCGACAACCGCACAAACGCCAAAAATGCTTCGCGCGTTAAATTTATCGGCCAAACCTAAAGAGGAGCTTACTAATGCCCCTAAAGCAAAACCTACTGGGACTACCGCAGTAATGAGATTTACAACGAATGAATCGAATTCCCATATTTTCTTTAATTCGGGTATAATTACTGACGCACTAAACCAGAGGCTCAGGGCAAACACTTGGGAAACTGACACCCACCAAAGCATCTTCCATTTTCCCATTAGATTAGTTCTCCCGAGTTTGTATTTATGCAGTTTTCGCTCTTCTCCCAGATGGGCAGTTCAGTTGAAAACTTAACTTTCCTTAATGAAATACTCGAATGAATTCTGATTATTTCAGAAATCCCGTTAAGCTGCCTAATAAATTGTTGTAAATCGTTTGAGTTCCTGCATACAACTTTCAGAATATAATCGTACTCTCCTGCTAACGTAAAACATTCAAGAACCTGTGGGAACGATTGGATTGTTTGCTCGAACTCCTTTAATTGTTCTATTTGGTGTAGCTTTGTGTTCAAAAATATAAAAGACAACAAATCAAAGCCCATTTTGGATGAATCCATTATCAAGACTTGTCTTTCAATATAACCTTCACTATAAAGTCTTTTTACACGGTTAAGCATTGCGGGAGGAGAAATATTCAACCTTCGGGCCAGTTCCGCATTACTAATACTGGAATCCTTTTGTAATAACTCAACTGCCTGTCTATCCAAATAATCCAAATTCATAACTTCCCCCCTATATTTCAGTTCTGGTTAATTTCTGGGCTGACCGGACCATAAGCTTCACTCCCATGTTCAAGGAGTTTTCGTCAATATCAAATTGGGGATGATGGTGGGGTTTTGTAATTCCTTTATCTTTGTTACCTGCACCCACAAAAACAAACGTCCCAGGAGCCTTTTGTTGGAAAGCCGAAAAATCTTCGGCCCCCATTACCGGCTTCATCTTTTCAATGCATTCCGTACCGAATAATTCAACGGCAGCTTCTTCAACAATTTTGGTAGTACCTACATGATTAACAACCGGCAAATACCCTTCATTATACTCAAGTGTATAGGACGCGTCATACCCCGAGACAATCCCCCTTACCAATTTATCCATCTGTTCATGGACAAATTGGCGATACCTGGGATCAAAACTGCGAACAGTGCCTGACATTGATACTTTATCTGGTATCACATTAAAGGTTGTTCCAGCATGAAATTGTGTAATGGATAAAACTACCGGATCTAGAGGATCTGTACGTCTCGAAATAATTTGTTGTGAATTTGTGACTACTTGAGCCCCAACAACTATTGGGTCGATTGTCTCATGGGGAAAGGCGGCATGTCCTCCTTTCCCTTCTATTTCAATTTCAAAAATATCTGGTGCAGCCATAGTGTTACCGTATAAAATGCCCACCTTGCCGTATTCCAATGTACTCCATAGATGTAACCCAATGACATAATCCACACCGTCCATCACACCAGCGTTCACCATTTCTTGTGCGCCGCCTGGTGCCAACTCTTCAGCATGCTGAAATAAAAAACGAATTTCACCTTGTATCTCATGCCTGTTGGTAACTAAATATTCCGCAACTCCTAATAATATTGCGGTATGTCCATCGTGGCCGCACGCATGCATGACCCCTGATCTTTCCGATTTAAAAGGCAGGTTTGTTTCTTCCTGTATTGGCAACGAATCCATATCAGCTCGTAAAGCTACAACTTTTCCCGGTTTTTCACTCACAAAACGAGCCATGACACTTGTTGGTGTGGGGCGGAATACCAACAAGTCACGATGCTGTTTTAGCTGTTTTTCAACAAAGGCTGCCGTTTCATATTCCTGAAAGGAAAGTTCGGGATATTTGTGAAGATGCCTTCTCCAGGCAATTACTTTTTCCATTAACATTTGAAATTCTTCTGTCTCGATAAAATTGGACAACCTGATCACCCCCTTCTTTCTCAAAAGCTAGCAATCAACCAAGAATTCGATTACGCCAAGACCATAATGCAAGTAAATTGTCTTTTTGGGTGATTTTCCTAAAAATCCTCCATCTATGATAATTTTATTTATGCGAAAGTTGAGCTTTCGTTTGAATGGCTTTAAATGCCTGATCCAAATCTCCGATGATATCCTCAACATCTTCTATTCCTACAGAAAAGCGGATTAAATTTGAAGGCAATGATGCCAGCTTGCGACCTTCGTCCCCTTGTTGACGATGAGTAGAAATGGTAGGAATGGTAGCAACTGATTTTACACGTCCAAGATCGGTTGCTGTCCAAATAATCTTAAATTGATCCAGTAAATCTCGTGCTGCCTGATGGCCGCCTTTTACATTAAAACTGAGTAAATAGCCGTAGCGATTGATTTCTTCGCCATTTTCATCTACACTATCGGCCAATTTCATTAAGCTTTTTGCAAGGCTGTGACCTGGATGGCTTTCCAATCCCGGATAGGAAACACCTTCCACCTGGTCAAGGCTATTTAAAAATTCAGCTACTTTCATCGTATTTTGACTCATCAAATCAACTCGTGACCGCAAACTTCTTAAATCATTTAAGACGAAGTATGCACTTATAGGTGATAGTGCTGTCCCATGATCACGCATCGGTTGAAACTTTACATATGTTACAAAATCTTTTTTAATTTCTTCTGATAAAAAATTACTAACAATATCATTTTTGGAAATGATAGCACCGGCAATCACTGATCCGCTTGCTGCCATTGCCTTGCTTACAGAATGGACCACAATATCTGCATCATGTTCCAAAGGCCTAAATAGAGCAGGAGTAGCCAAAGTCGAATCTACTATTACCGAGATCCCCTTTTTATGGGCAATTTCCGAAAGCGCTTTCACATCAGTTAAGTTTAGACTTGGGTTAGCAGGAATTTCCGCATAGACAAAACGTGTTTTTTCGTCCATTTTTTCTTCCCATTCACTGAGGTCCAAAGAATTTTTTACCCAACGAATTTCTACACCTCGTTCTCCCCGGTACCGTTCATTAAAAATAGTAAATGTGCCTCCATAACAGCGTGCATCAACAACAATATTACACCCTTCACAATTTGCCATAAAAGGATTGGTTGCCATAAAAACCGCGGCCATTCCGGAACTGGTCAAGACAGCACTGGTCTTTCCCGATAGTTTATATCCTTCAAGCATGGCTATTGTTTCTTCCACATAAGACAGGGTTGGATTCGCGATTCTAGTATAGATCCATGAAGGAATTTTCTGTTCTTGTGCAGCTTCCAAATGATTGGAATTTTCATATTGTTGTGCTGAAGACATGTAAATTGGTTCAATAATGCTTCCGTTATTCTCCAGTGCATCCTCTAAAGAATAAAGACCATGAACAGCAATCGTATCAAATTTCTTTTTCCTCATGTTTTCTCTCTTTTTCTCGATTCGATCCACTATTTTTTTACCTTTTTCCACATAATACTGAACATCTTTTTCAATCATAGTCATTTTCTTTTTGCCTCCCAGTACTAAATTAATAAATTTACAAAATAATTGAAATGCTTTGATTTAATTATTTGAAAAAATTGTATCACGAAATTCTATAATGGTAATTAAAATTTTTTATAAATTCGAAATCTTCTAATAATATTAATCTTAATCTTAAATTCAATTAATTATATTAATTTTTAGGGTTTATTTTATCATCATTATTAATTTGGCTTAAATCTCTATATAGGTGGTAGAAAGACTTTAAAGGGATCCATTAACAAAGCGAGAAACTTATACTTTTTCGACATTTGAGCCTGGATTTCATTGCCATTTTGGCCTTCATGACCAAGCCCAACAATAATGTTCGTAAGGATTTTGGCTCGCCCACGCTTCTTGCGAACCTTCTTGAAAACCGAAAATAGATGTGAGGAGAAGAAAAATACCTACAATAATCCAAGTAAGAGGGTTTTTAAGCTACAGTTCCTGCAACTTGTCAATACCGGTTTACTTTTCCCCATTCCATGAAGGATTTATTAGGAAATCCCCCTTGGATAAAAAGCTGCTGGTACAAAGCTAGAACTCTAATGAAAGAGGGATCGAATCAGTCCTCATATATGTGTTACTCTCCCTATTGTTCCATTAAAAGCGTTCGTAAAAGTATATGATTTTTATAAGACGTTCGTATTTTGATTACAAACTTAAACGGACGATAAGCAGAATTTGAAAATATGTTCAAAACGAAAGAATAAAAGAGCGTCTACAAGAAAAGGTAAAACTCATTTACACAAAATTATTGACGGTACCGGATAATAATATCGTCGATACCCAATACAGATAACAATTAGCAATAAAATGGGCTACATAACTATTTTAAAACACCACCTTATGAACAAAATGAATTTTGTTTAATTGTTAAGTTTTATTTCCCATTTACATCATTAAAATAGCCATGTAACAAGAAAAGATACCCTTATGGTATCTTTTCTTGTTACATATTTCTATTCGATCTTGTGGAAGGGTTCATACAGATTGATCAATACAATTTATTAACCTTTGTTCAATATCTTTTGCTATCATTTTAAGCTCTTCATTATGAAGCATATTAATCATAGCTGTAGGTTTAGGCATGCCAACCTTTGTTTCGTCTCCATCTTTATACACCACTATTTTACAAGGTAGAAAATATCCCACTAAAAGGTTCTCGGAAAGAACACGTTGGGCTTCTTTTGGATTACATACTTCTAATACGTTAAACGGTGTATTAAAATCCTGCCCTTTTTCTTGTAGCTTTGCCGTTAAATCGAAATTCCATAATACACCAAACCCTTCACTTTTTAAGCTTTCTTCTAAAGAATGAATGGCTTCTTCTAGGCTTTTCGATGTTTTTACCGTGTAATCAAACATCCAAACTCCTCCTTCTTTATTTATATAGGCATGTTTACATATACCCCTTAAGGTACTACATAAAACTCTACTACTTAATACCTTGAATACACCCCAGGCAAAGAAATCTCTTTTCTTATTCTAATCTATACAACTCTAAGGAAAATATTCTGTTAAGCTAGATTAGTCAAAAGAATAATGGAGGAAAAGCTGAGATAAGTAACTACTTCCAGAAATAACGCCCTTTAATTATGGCTTTTAATAAGTGAAGATTTTGCCTTATTTACCCTATCAGGTTGCAAAGAATGTATTTAAATCGTGAGTTTCAAGCTGATCGTCCTCTTCAGAATCTAGTAACCGATATTACCTACTTACCTTTTGGACCTAAGCAGTTGTATCTTTCAAGTATTTAAGATTTATTCAATGGGGAAATCATTGCGTATGTGTATGTCCTGTAAAGGGACACCCACAGATAATGCCCCCATTGAATCGTTTCATTCCTCGCAAAAGTCTGAAACGTTCTACCTCGACCAGTTAACATATACGGCGACCACCATCTTCGAGCAAACTGTCGAAAACTATATTACCTATTACAACAATGCCCGTATTCAAACAAAACTAAACAACCAGTCACCAGTACAATACCAGCAACCGCTGTTTAAAAGGTGCTTTGATTCCTGTCTCAAAAACAGGGTGAAGTTCCTCTTGTGTCTCAAGGGTTCTTTTTTTGATTTGTTCCTGAAAGAGACATTATGTTAACTAATTTTGTATATCGTATTCATCTTAAAAAACAGAAAAAGCTATCTCTTCCCAGTCAAAAGAAGTAGGTTTTTTCTGTTGCAGAATTTTGTTATATGAGTCAATGCTCGGAAACATCTTTGCTCAGAACAGAAAAATTCATATAAGAAAAAACAAAAACTTAATGTTTTCTCATATTGAGTATCTTAGTAACATTGTTTAAATGCTTTTCTGATTCTTCTAACCGTTTTTGAGTATTTACTAAAGATTTTTGAGCAGATAAAACGCTAAAACATTACCATAAGCATCAAACTCGTAAGAACTAACTTCTTCATCATCTGCAATACGAATACTTAATACATCTCCACGTTGATTTGTGATAAATTGGTATGCATTTGTTTGGAATGTGCCATTGGTGTCTTTTTCTATTACGATCATACCAAGAGCTGTGAAGCCATTCCATTCATATAAACCGTACTGTGTTTCTTTTACTATTTCCATATCTAATACTGCATCATTATAGAAGTATTCATGTGTTGTAGTTCCTACTGTTTTTGTTAAACGCAAACCATCATACTCATACGTATAGGATACGATGGCATTGCCAGCAAACGTTTTGACGCTTGTTAATTGTTGACGCTCATTATACGCATACTCATAGTTTTCATCTTCTAATAAATTGCCATTACCATCATATTTGTATGCTGTGGCATTTTTCGTTGTAATTTGGTTCGCATCATTGTACGAGAATGTATATTCTTTTCCCTTCAAATGGACTTTGGTATACGATTACCAACTGCATTATACTCATACGTATTAATATCGCCATTTGGTAATGTTTCCTTCGTTAATTGCTTACTTTTGTCGTATTCAAACCTTGAAACATTACCATCTACTGTTTCTTTTGCGGGCTAAGGGAAATGGAAAAAGGTAATGTATAACAATTGAACACTTTTCACATGCAGCCTCTCATTCCTCCAATCGTTTCCGTATCTCAAGTTGCAATGTTGCTTATTTAATTATTTTGCAACCGATTTACTTCCTTATTCGACTTTATTGTGTAACGGAGAGGAGAACCAAAATGGATTTAGTAAAATTAGTGCAAAAAGCAAAAAAGGGTGATGAAGAAGCATTTGAACAACTGATCGGTTCTGTTCGACAAAAGCTGTACCGAACAGCCTATGCATACGTTAGAAATGAACCAGATGCTTTAGATGTCTATCAAGAAGCAATTTATACGGCCTATATTTCAATAAAAACATTAAAAAAGTCCGAAAGTTTTTCAAGTTGGATTACAAAAATACTAGTTTTTAAATCGATTGATTTTATTCGGAAAGAGTCCCGCCATTCCCACTTGAAAAAATAAAAGGTGATGTATTTGAGTTTTATCCAGAGGTTACAACTGAAACGGTTGATGAAGTTTATGCGTTAACAGCCGACAAAGTAATATTTTCGCCTCTATCAACAAGAATAGACCTAACGATTGATTACCCTGCCAAAATGGATGAAAACGATAGTTGGCCATGGTTTGATTTTTCTGTGGTCGATGATAATGGTCATGTATATGATAAACTGAAACTACAAACGGGCATGGATGGAAACTATGGTCATCATATGGTACTAACTTTGCCTCCAATGGATACGATACCAAAATCATTTACACTCAAGCCAAGTCATAGGAATAATGAAGGATTTAGTGAAGAGATAAAGGAATTGGAATTGGTCGTTCCTTTAAATACAAGTAAATAATGATCTCGTTTGTTTCGTTTACACATATCGAGTAAGTATCTTAAGCTTACAAACATGCGATTCATGAAATCCGAATTCCATAGCCATTGGAATTCGGATTTTCATATTGAATTTTCTTAATGTTGTGTTTTAAATCCAAATATAGAAAAGCCTAATTTCTCGCTTTTAACCGAGAAATTAGGCTTTAGTTGCTTCATTAAAGCGCCGGATTCTTGAAGATCGTTATTAGAAAATGGTCATCTAACGTTTAAAAGGGAACTTTAATTAAAGCCCCCCTCACTTCAAGAATGTACCCAAGTAACTATTTTCTTACTCTACTTTTTATTAACTTTACCAATGGGTACCCCATCCCCAAAAACTAAATATCCCCCACGCTGTCTACCATTTTAATCGTAAGGTAAACACTAACTGCTCCTAAAAGACATAGCACTGCGTTCACAAGATCAGTATTAAGATTCACATTAAGAAGATAAGAAAAGTTTTGAAATTGCATCAGAAATATTGCACAAATAACTGTTGGAATGGTTGCTCTTTTCCAAATACCAAAGAAAAAGAGTGGGATTAAACTAATAAGTGTAACAATTAAAGAATGAACAATCATCTTACTAAAAAATGTTGTAATATCTGTAGCAGTTGGTTGACCATTAATGATGTGAAACACCTGATCAAGTAAATAGGTTGCCATACCTGCCAACAAAAAGGATACCAACGTACAAAGGAAAACAACAAGTGAGATAAAAAGAACCTTTGCCAAAACCAACTTTTTCCGACTTATTGGATATCCGTATGAAAGAGATATTGTTTTATTCTTATATTCCTCTATTACAACCTGATTAATAAGAGATGCTCCAAATAGGACAAATCCCATCTGCATCGACAAAATAAGTTCAATGATTGTGGAATAACTCTGGCCAAAATCACCACTTACCATTTTAATGAAAAACATTGGCAAAAACATAAGAATACTCCAATAAATAATAATCTCACCAATAACAGTTTTTTGTTTTAATTTTCTCCACTCCAGCTCCATCAATTTAATCAACTTTTCCGCCTCCATGGATTTGATGATAAAAATAATCTTCCAATGTGCTTGTATGTCTTTGTATTTCTTCAATTTCAATATCATGAAGAATTAAACTTTTCGAAATCTCACTTTGAGATTGAGTTAAATCGTAAATCCGAATTCTGTTGTCTTGAACAATTTTTAAATTTGATATATGAAGTTTGCTTTCAAGCAAATAAACTGATTTTTCCACATCCGATGTCACAAGCTCAATATAATCCGTTCGTTGCTTACTAATATCTGCAAGAGTAACTTCATTTACAAGTTTTCCATTTTCAATAACACCAATTCTGTCAGCAACCTGTTCAATTTCTCCTAAAATATGACTAGAAAGAAGAAAGGTCATCCCATATTCCTTGTTTAACATCCGAATTAAGTCTCTCATATCTTTAATGCCAATTGGATCGAGACCATTTGTAGGTTCATCCAAAATAATCAGCTCAGGCTTTGTTATTATTGCTCTCACTATCCCAAGTCGCTGCTTCATCCCAAGCGAAAAATCCTTCACAATTTCATCTTCAATCCCCTTTAAATGAACCATATCCAAAGCTTGCGTAATTGCTTTTTTATCATAAAAACCTAAATATTCACAGTGAAGCTGAAGATTCTCCATCGCTGTTAAATGCTCGAAAAAGATTGGATATTCTATAATACTCCCAACTCGTTTCAAACTAGACTTCGTGGTTTCTGTAAGCTTCTCACCAAACAGCGCTATCTCTCCTGTAGTAGGACTTATTAATCCTGTGAGCATTTTCATTATCGTTGTTTTCCCGGCACCATTTCGCCCGAGAAAACCATATATTTCACCTTTTTTTATATGAAGATTTACATTAGTTACGAGCATTTTACCTTTTACAGTTTTCGTTAATCCATTTGTTTGAACTACGTAATCCATCATTTTGACCTCCTTTATTACTTCTACTTTTATCATAATCAGAGATAGTATCTTTTTTCTTTCTCATTCCTTACATGTTTCTTAAGTTTGAAAAAAAAAGAGCCGTTCCAACAGAACACCTCTTTTCAGGAAGTCTTAATATGTAATTTGTTTGAAAATACAAGTGAAGGTTGTTTTTTCAAAGGGTTTGCTGCTTAGGTGAATCGAACCCTTCATTGCTTCTGTTAAGCGTTTCGAAATGCTTAGACCTAGGCCACTTCCTTGAAATTGTGGATTTCTAGCATCATCTAATGTATATAGCCTGTCAAACACCCGATCTTGATGCACCTCTGCAATCCCTTTTCCCTTATCCCAAATCTCTACAGCAATAGCTCCCCCAGCTTCTCGAAGTGTTAAACCAAATACTCCCCCATCATTTCCATACCGAATCGAATTCGAGATTAGATTGCTAAGTATTCGATTTAAAGCATTCTCATTACCGAGGATGTAAAAATTCTGCTCTGGAATTTCAATCTCTACCTGAAGACCCTTTGATTGGAGCAAATCATAAAATTCCAACACGTTCTTCCTACAAATCTCATTGAGAGATACCTTACTTAATGGAATCACATAATCATCGGATTCTATTTTAACAAGGTCAAAAAATTGATTTAATAAAGCGATTAGCCCCAAAACTTTTTCATGAAGACGTAAAATGACCATTTCCTTCTCTTCCTCATTCAACTTTTCATCCAGCTTTATTTTTTCCACATAGCCTAAAATAACAGTTAGTGGTGTTTTTAAATCATGTGACATGTTGGATATCATTTTCCTTAAGCTATCTTTTGTTTTTGCGTAATCCGCAAATACCCTTTGGTTGTAATCCAAAAGACGGTTAATTTGAATGAGTAAAAGCTGAATGGAATGCTGGTCTGTTTGTAGTAACATTTTTTCAGCTGTCTTGTGTTCTATTATATCTGTTAATTTTTCACTTATTTCATATAAGTTTTTATTTATTCTTTTACGGAAGAAATATTGCAATCCATTCATAACAACTAGAACGATAATAATAACACTTAGGGCAAGGATCATGAATTATTCACCTAATTTATATCCGATTCCCCAAATTGTTCGAATATACTGTGGGTTAGACGGATCCTCTTCAATTTTTTCCCGAAGCCTTCTTATATGAACATTTATCACATTTTCATTCCCGTAATAATCATCTTCCCAAATAAAATGGTATATTTGTTCCTTTGTAAATACTCTACTCGGATTTGTCATAAACAGCTTTAAAATATGGAATTCCTTGGACGTAAGCTGCACATTCATATCTTTAACTTTTACAGAAAAGGTATATAAGTCAAGGGATAGTTCCTTAAAATGAAGAGTATCAGGAGTGGATCGATTCTCAGTAGGAATATATTGCGTTGCCCTACGAATAGCAGCATGCACTCTGGCTGTTAGTTCTATCATTGAAATAGGTTTGCTTATATAATCATCTGCACCAAAACCGAGACCCAACGCTTTGTCTAAGTCACTCCCTTTTGCTGAAATGATCAAGACAGGAATTAAGCTTTTTTCTCTTATTCGTTTTAAAAAATCCATACCACTTAACTTAGGAAGCATTAAATCAAGCAAGATTAAATCGAGTTCTTCTTTATCAAAAAGAGATAATGCTTCCTCTCCATCGAATGCAGTAAGTACTGTAAAATTCTCCTGTTCCAAGCAATCTGTTATCAATTTACTAATTTCTCTGTCGTCTTCCACAAGTAGAATACACTTTTGCATACTTCCACATCCATTCGTTTTTGTTAACAATGCAAATTAATCTCATATCTTTTTGTTCTATTACTTTATTTCTATATTTTGTACATAATTCCTTCCTCAATTAAATGGCCCGATTGTTGAACAAAATTAAAAAAGCCATTTAATTCATTAGTTCATGGATAAAATCACCATAAATGACCGTTTATAGGCATGAAAAAAGGATCTTCGGCTAGAAGATCCTTTTAGCTGTTTGTTTAATTAAAGCGGCCGATTATGCAACAAAACAAAATTTATATGGATTATCAGAGTTATAATTTCTAAATCTCATTTTGGCTGAAGGACGCAAAATTTCTTCGCAGATTAGTACCGATTAGTCATTCCACTGGCTATACCCCAATTGATATACCCTTTAGCCTTAGCTGTATACCCAGCACCATTATACACTTGAGCGGTATAACAGGAGGTTTGACCTTTCATTATCGCCCCGTTACCACTAGCACAAGTATATACCTCTCTGTAATTACCACTACTATTGTAACTATACACATTTGCATTCGCATAGAAAGCACCTTTATCGTACGGAGCGGCACGATAAAGCGTTATTTTCCCCCAAGATGTTCGACACTTCGCACTCCATTTTAGCTCCACTTTTCCATAAACATTATCGTATCTGTCAACAATACCACTATAGGATTTGGTTACTGCATCTTTTGCACAACCTGTTGAAACAGGGTTTGAACCATCATAAGATAGGGCAAATGCTTTATTTATTGGTGTAATTGCAAATACCATTGAAAAGCATAAAACAAACAGTATTAGCCATTTCTTTATAATCCCTTGAGATAATGTCATTTTTCCTTCTCCCTTCTCCTTTAAAATAAATTGATTAATACCAACTAGTCGGTATTAATCAATTTATTATATGATGAAGAATTTGTTACAATTAATACAACATTCAGATTTATTTTAAGGGGATTGCTATGTTAAATCATCATCTGAAACAATAAAAAAAGAAACTTCGAAGTGCACATAACCCTGTCAAGTAGACAATAAAAAAAAGTATTTTAAGCTGCGGCCTTTTCTCGATATTCAATCGGGGAAAGGCCGTTAAATTTTTCTTGGAAGCGCTCAGTATTATAGAAGTCTATATACTCCTGGATGACTATATAAGCTTCCTCTGCTGTTTTTGGGCGTACCAAATATAACTTCTCTGTTTTTAAATGCGAGAAGGAAACTTTTCTATACACGCGTTATCATGACAATTGCCACGACGAGAGTGACTTCCTTGAAGACCGAGTTCTTTTACCTGTCTTTCGTATGATTTCGTCGTATATTGGAATCCTTGATCAGAATGGAGAAGGGCATCCTTTCCAAATGATTTGTCCCTTAACTGATTCAACGTATTATGAACCAATTCAAGATCGTTTCTAGTTGAAACTTCCCATGCCACAATTTCATTATTATACAAATCTAAAACGGCACATAGGTAGACAAACGTGTCTCCAATCCTTACATAGGTTATATCTGTTACTAACTTTTATAATATGGACTCTGCATAGAACTCACGATTTAAAACATTCTTATATACAACCGATCCTCTTCGACCATAGAAAGGGCGTTTCTTTCGAATAACCGATGTAACCCCCAATTCTCTCATCAAACGACGAACACGCTTATGATTGACAACGATTCCCTCTCTGAATAAAGCTCGAGTCATCCGTTAATAGTACGTGCTACGTGGAATACCGGCGACTTTAATTAATGCCACGACCTCTTACATCCATCGGCTCCTTGAATCATTTGATACGAAACTTCAAATATTCTTTGAAGCTCCATATAGCTGTGCATTCCTTTTAGGTAAGACGCGTAATAAATATTTTCTGTTCAAGCAGAAAATTTAGCCATAAAAAAACACCCCGTAAATGTTAGTTTGGTATCTAACGTTTACGGGGCAGTTCAACTCGATTTTCATTGAGTTTGTCCAGTCTGAAACGAGCCTATTGGTGGCTCGTTTCATGAATATATGATTAACTCCTTGTTGCAAGTTTCTCTATTTCATCAGAATTATAAAGATGACATCCCCTTGTCGTCGTTTGGGCTGCAGCATACATTGCAGCAGCTACTTTGTTTGCTTCTATGGCACGATATGGGCGTAAAGGGCCCACAAAGAGAAATTTAGCAAATGGGCTTAATATACTAGAAATCTTTTCACCTGCCCTAAATTCCTTTCGTTCTCCAAGAAGTAAGGAAGAACGAAAGATATGTAGAGAATTCAATTCTAGGTGTTGTAGTGTTCCTTCCACATCGCCCTTAACACGACTGTAAAAAAACTTTGATTTGGAATCGGCTCCCATAGCTGTTATGACGAGCAATTTTTCAACATTGGATGTTTTCGCCATTTTAGCTGGTTCGATTACATAGTCATAATCAACTTTACGAAAAGCTTCCTTGGATTTAGCCTTCTTGATCGTTGTACCTAAACAAATGAAAACATCGGTGACGTTGAACAAATCTGCATACCTGGATAATTTTTCAAAGTCGATAACATGCCCTGTGCACTTTGGCTCTGTGAATTCCGTTTCCCTTCTAATCAGAAAATGGATTTCTTTATAGGTTTTGCTGCTGCTTATCTCTTTAAGCAACTGGGTACCGACCACACCTGTAGCCCCTAAAATCAATGCCGTCTTTTTAGTCATGATTTCCTTCTTTCCTTCATTAGCTCCTGAATATCAATCATACCCATTTTTAACCCTAACCAATATAGGACTACGATAAATGATTCACTTGATTGAAATCATCTATAATCCAAGAATCGACATCAAATCTAATCGTACTCAAACATGCATTGAACAACCGCATTTCTTTGGAAACGATTGACTCGTTTGACATCAATCGTAAAATGAAATGAATGACAGCGCCATGTGCAACAAGTATCACTTTCTTGTCGGGATACTCCTTTTGAATTTCCTGGAGCCCATTCATCAGCCTGTTTCGTAAATACTTAATTCGTTCGCAATGGAAATTCCAAAAAAAATACTTAATATTTCCCATTGAATTCTTCTATTATAGTGTGGTTAGATTATGGAAGATGTTACATATGGTTTGAACATTTCCAATGATGAAACATCTAAATTAAACTAGAAGATATTGGTGAGGTGCTCTTTTGAAAGAAATACTTCTGATTCTACTATTGCAACTTATTTATGTTCCGATTTACACGCTGCGAACCATTTTCTTAGTAAAAAATATTACCATACTTGCCTCGATACTGGGTATCGCAGAAATGTTAATATACGTTTTTGGTTTATCCCTTGTATTTGGCGGTGACCGAAGCATACTCGCCATGGTTGTCTATGCAGTCGGTTTTGGAATCGGAATAATTTTTGGTACGAAAATTGAGCAAAAACTCGCCATTGGTTTTATAAATGTAACCGTTAATACCCAAACCAAAAATGAACAGTTAGTTAATACCCTAAGGAACAACGGATTTGGTGTCACACTTTATACGGGCGAGGGCAGGGATAGCAACCGCTATCGGATGGAAATCTTGACAAAAAGAAACAGGGAACAAGAATTAATAGCAACCGTTGAAAAGTTTGAACCTAAGGCTTTCATCATTTCATATGAACCACGCTACTTTAAAGGTGGATTTTTACTGGACCGGTTGAAAAATAAAGCAGGCTAAACGAAATGCAAAAGCCCATCTTTATATGATGGGCTTTTGCATTATTTGGTTTTTGATTTTCTAATCTTAGCTGCCTGGTAACCGGTTGTTTTTTTATCCACTTTAAACAACGTTATATAGTCGGATGGCGAACTCACGGTTTGAATACAAGGCGTAAATCTGTTTATGACATGATTTACAGAGAAGGCAATTGGTAAATGGCTGCCGCCTAGCTTCCTAGGAGTTAAATGATGGATGGTCAGTTCACTCACAGTTCTGTGACAAAGCTCACACCTAATCACCCGGCCGTTATGGCTTTACGGATTTTCCTTCTTCAACAATATGAAACATCAAATGGGCAAGATGATGGATTGGTCCATACTCTTCGTTGTCCTGATCATCTTCTACATCTTCCACTTCATCCATGCCTTGCAAATAAAGTGCCATGAATTCATAAAAATCATTTTTAGAAAAGGAATAACAATCACTTGGATCCTGATTATCTTCTTCATACTGCAAAACAAGATGGGATAAATCACCCTCATCATCTTCTGCATCAAAAAAAACGAAATACCCGATATTTGTATCCAGTTCAAATAATCTGCGAAAACCGCGTGACGTTGTTTTTTCAAACTCAGCCGCCGTCAGTTTTTGTACTTGCATGCTATCTACATTATCTTCTTGATGAAAGCCCACGATAAATGTGTTCATAATCCTAACCTCCTGTTAAATATGGATAACCAATAGTATCCCCATTTAAACGAAATTATTCGATTTAGAGGTTTGTTTCCAAGACGACCGGGCAATGATCACTGCCCATAACATCGCAGTGAATATTAGCCTCTAATAAAGAATCCGCCATCCGGTTTGAAACAATGAAATAATCGATTCTCCACCCGATATTCCGCTCTCTTACTTTAGCCATATATGACCACCAACTATAGGCACCTTCTTGGTTCGGATAGAAATGGCGAAATGTATCGATAAACCCTGCATCAAGTAATGCAGTCATCTTCCCACGTTCTTCATAAGTGAAACCTGAATTTCCGATATTAGGTTTTGGGTTTTTCAAGTCGATTTCCTGATGTGCGACATTCAGGTCACCACAAAAGATTACCGGTTTCACCAAATCCAGTTTTTTAAGATAATCAATCATCCCATCTTCCCATTCGAGGCGGTAATCAAGCCTTGATAAATCCCTTTTGGCATTTGGTGTATAAACATTCACCATATAGAATTTCTCGAACTCCAGAGTTATGATCCTGCCTTCCGGTTCTTCATCCAACTCCCCTACACCATATTTCACGGAAAGCGGTTTTTCCTTCGTGAAAATGGCAGTACCGGAATATCCTTTTTTCAATGCATAATTCCAATATTGATGGTACCCTTCCAACTCAAGGGAAATCTGCCCTTCTTGTAGCTTAGTTTCTTGAAGGCAAAAAATATCTGCATTTACATCTTTAAAGTAATCTAAAAATCCTTTTTTAACACAAGCCCTAATACCATTCACATTCCAGGAAACCAATTTCATATTCTTTTTAATTCTCCTTATGGCCAACTAATTTTCATTACATTTCAACTATACTATTTATCTTCTTTTTTTCCCATTAGAGTACATTCGAAAACAATCTGGCAAATGATTCTTTTGAACGTTCCAATAATCCACGATTGCTATACCTGATTGAATCTAGTTTGTCACTATCTTTCATATCCTCTTTATAATGAGTGACAAGATCATCAATGGTACGGCTGCCCATTAGAAAGACATTTACTTCGAAATTCAGATGAAAACTCCTCATGTCCATGTTTGCGGTCCCTATAGAGGCCATATCACCATCTACGATAATAAGTTTTTGATGTAAAAAGCCTTTTTTAAACGAGTATACTTCTACACCGAATTGAAGCAGCTCCCCGAAATAGGAGCGACTGCCATATTGGGTTAAAAACCCATCATTTACTGCCGGGACCATAAGCCTAACTTGTATCCCCTTAATGGCTGCATGTTTAATTGCTGTTTTAATGGCTTGATTAGGTACGAAATATGGGCTTGCAATCCAGATTGATTCAGTGGCGCTAGTAATAAGCGAATAGTAAAAATCACTCATTATTCCCTGTTGTGTATCAGGTCCGCTCGCTACAACCTGGACAGCTCCATCCCCATGTTCAACTTTATTTTTGAATGCTGGGCGTTCTTGCAATACATCTTCCCCACTGACATATTCCCAATCCAAAAGGAAAACGGTATGAAGCATATATACCGCTTCCCCTTTCAGGACCATGTGTGTATCTCTCCAAAAACCGATGTTTTTATTTCGTCCTAAATATTCCTCACCTACGTTTAAACCGCCTACAAAACCTATTTCACCATCAATGATGATGATTTTTCGGTGATTCCTAAAATTGAACTTTTGATTAAAAAAACCATGTTTCAATGGCGAAAATGGATAAGCTTTTATCCCTGCATTTTTCATCCGCTTAACTTCATTATTTGAAAGGCTTAAACTACCCGCTGCATCAAAAATGAATAAAACTTCCACACCAACTTTTGCTTTTTCAATTAGGATATCTATAATTTCCGTACCAAGTCTGTCAGAACGAAAAATATAATATTCAATATGAATGAATTTTTCAGCCTTTTTTAATTGTTTAATGATTTCCGTAAACGTTTCGTTCCCATTTTTCAAAACTTCCGTTTGCGAGGATGTACTTATAGTTGTCTCAGAAGCATTTTTGGCAAAAGCTGCGAATGATTGCTGATGATTATTCAAGAACGAAAGATCTGGCGGTGATACATGAGTGACAAGACTCTTCCATTCTTCCCGATCTCTTTTCCTTTTACTTCGAAACAAATACCCCTTTAAATAGAGCTGACCTGAAAATAGATAAAATACATATCCAAATACCGGGAAAAACAAAAGTACATACATCCATAAAAGGGTCTCGTGAGCAAACCTATTTTCCAACATGAGTGAAAACATGGAGACAAATATGACAAAAATATACAATCCAATAAAAAATAGCTTCACGTTAAAGCTGCTATGCGTGAAAAGGATCATATAAACAGCAGCAATTAAAATAAATAAAAATACAAATTCCATTCTTCTTCTTCTCATCTTTTCATTCTCCTGCACACAATATTATATATATATCAAACATATACCCATATTTGACGGTAAAAGAAACAAAACACTTGCGAAGACTTATTTTCGCAAGTGTTTAATGTATTACCTATCCAATTATCACTTCATTACAGGGATGAGACTTTCATACAGTTCAATATACTTTATGGAAGATGAATTCCAACTAAAGTCTAACTTCATTGCACTTTCGACCAGCTTCCTCCATCTTTTCGGCTGGAATTTATAAAGCCCAACTGATTGTTCAATTGTATGAAGCATATCGTGTGCATTATAATTCGTAAAACTGAAACCATTTCCCTCACCAGTAAATTGATTATACGGAATAACTGTATCACGAAGTCCGCCTGTCTCCCTCACTAACGGTAGAGTACCATAGCGAAGCGCCAAAAGTTGGCCAATTCCACATGGTTCGAATTGGGACGGCATCAGAAATAAATCAGAACCTGCATATATGCGTCTTGCTAAACCCTCATCAAAATATGTATTTACTGAAACCTGATTTGGATATTGGTCAGCTAAATGACGAAATGCAGATTCATATTGCTCATCACCCGTACCTAAAAGAATGAATTGAATTCCTTGGTTCATCATTTCATGAAAAACATGGATAATAAGATCCATTCCTTTTTGATCAACAAGCCTGGTCACCATTGATATGACCGGGACTCCATCATTGACTGGAAGACCCAGCGATTCCTGTAACTCACGTTTATTCACCATCTTACCCTCATAGGAATCGAATGGAACAGGAAGATGTTCATCTTCTGCAGGATTATATTCCTCATAATCCACTCCATTGATAATCCCTTTAAGGTCACCATTTCTTTTCCTTAAAAACCCATCAAGATTTTCCCCAAAATAGGGACTCTGAATTTCTTCGGAATAACTTGGGCTTACAGTTGTGACTATGTTAGAGAAAGCTAAGCCAGCTTTCAAATAACTGACATTCCCATGGAATTCAAGACCATCGATATTAAAATATAACTCACTCAAATCCAGTAATTCAGCTAAAACAGTTTTAGGATAAACTCCTTGATAGCGTAAATTATGTATTGTAAATATCGTTTTAATATCCTGATAGAAAGGATGGTTTTGATAATGGGCTTTCAGTAAAGCACTGACAAGGCCCGTTTGCCAATCATGACAGTGTATGACATCCGGCTTTTCTTCTAAATAGGGTAAAGCCTCTAATATCGCACGGGAAAAGAAGGCGAATCTCTCGCCATCATCAAAAAAACCATAACTCCCATGCCGTTTAAAATAATATTCATTATCCAAGAAATAATATGTAATTCCATTTGCAACAAGTTTTTCGATACCACAAAATTGCTGGCGCCAACCAACAGGAACTTCTATACTCGTCATATGTTTCATTTCCTGTTTGAATCGGTTAGGCAGATCCCCGTATTTAGGAAGGATGACACTTACATGTACTCCCTGTTTTTTTAGCGCTTTAGGGAGCGCACCTATAACGTCTCCGAGCCCTCCCGTTTTTATAAAAGGGGCGCATTCTGAAGCAGCAAATACAACATTCATTGCCGCACCTCCTCATTTAAATGACTTCCGCTTTTTTTATTACAGCTGGCTGTTTTAAACCAATAACTGATTTTTCACTAGTAATTTTCACTTCTTTATCGGTTATGATATTTTCCACGATAGCGCCTTCTTCAATCACGCCTTTTTGCATGATGATGCTATTTCTTATAACCGCGCCCTTCTTCACCTTTACTCCACGGAAAAGTATACTATTTTCGACAGTCCCTTCAATATCACAACCGTTGGCTATCAGTGAATTGGTAACCTTCGAAGAACGTGAATATTTGGTCGGTGCCTCATGTTTGATTTTTGTATAAACATCCCAAGTGTCTCCGAAGAAAGAACGGATAACAGAAGGGTTCAGGAAATTCATATTACTGGAATGAAAACTTTCAATGGAATGGATGAATGGCATATCTCCAGTAAAATTGTAGCCTTTGACAGTAAAACGGTGAAGATTGGCTTTCACAGCATCTTTCAAAAAGTCATATTCTCCACTGGCAACACAGCTTTTGATCAAGTTCACCAATAAATTTTTACTTATGATGAAGGTTTCGAGACAAACATGGTCACCAGGCCTAGGAATGGTATAAAAGCTTATGTCCGTGATGTCATCATCCGAAGCTACTGAGCAGGTGTGATAGATTGGCTTTTCTATCAATTCCCCTACATAATCCTTATAAACGACCGTGATATCCGCTTTATGTTTTTTATGATAATCAAGCACATCATTGAAATCCAATTTACATACATGGCTTCCAGGGGAAATGATGACAGTATCAGCCTCTGCACGTTCGAAAAAGCTGAGGTGATCATAGAATTGCTTCATATCGCCTGTTACCGTTTCATCCGGATGGATAGGGGGCAAGATGTATAATCCTCCTGAACGCCGATCCAAGTTCCATTCTTTTCCTGAGCCAAGATGATCCATAACTGAGAGATATTTTTCTTTTGGGAAAACGGCCACCTTTGATACATCCGCATTTATTAAGTTCGACATTGTAAAGTCAATCAAACGGTAGCGTCCACCGAATGGCACTGATGCTACATTACGGTGAGCGGTCAGCTCTTTTAAATGTTGTCTTTCATTGATTAAGTTAATAATACCCAACACATTTTCCATAGCATCTTCCCCTTTTTCTAGTTAAGAGTGATCTTCTTTTTGTTTGGATTGACAATGGTCTGATTTTCGCCAATTAAGGTGATATCCGCTGTAACCGCTGAATTGCCAACTACTGCACCATCTTCTATAACACAATTGCTGGCTATGATGCTTCTTTCTATATGAACGTTTTCACCAATCGTAACATTAGGCATGATGACTGAATCTTTTATGGTCGCCCCATAGCCCACCTGTACATTATAGGATAAAACCGAATGTTCAATATTTCCATGTATCATGCACCCTTCATTGATAAGCGACTGACTAACCTCGGCATCTGGTGAGATATATTGCGGCGGGTGGTTTGCATTGCGCGCAAAAATTTTCCACTGCTGATCATCCAACTGGAAATTTGGCGTTTCCTCCAATAAATCCATATGGGCCTGCCAAAGGCTTTCGACCGTTCCAACATCTTTCCAATAATCATTAAAACGATAGGCATACAGCTTTTTTCGGTCTTCAAGCATCTTGGGAATGATGTTGCTACCGAAATCATTAGAAGAATTTGCATCTTTTTCATCGTTTATTAAATACCGTCTTAGGGTCTTCCAATTGAAAAGGTACACTCCCATTGATGCGAGATTACTCTTTGGATACTTTGGTTTTTCATCGAATTGGGTGACTTTATCATCATCATTGGTATTCATAATCCCAAAACGGCTTGCTTCCTGCCATGGCACTTGAATGACAGCTATGGTTGCCTCTGAATTTTTTTCGGTATGATAATCCAGCATCTTACTGTAATCCATCTTATAAATATGGTCACCGGAGAGTATCAGTACATGTTCCGGATCATAGTTATCAATGTATTGAATATTTTGATAAACGGCGTTGGCCGTCCCTTTATACCACTCACCGCCTTCTTTCCCTTGATAAGGGGGAAGAACGGAAACTCCGCCAACATCCAGATCTAGATCCCAAGCTTTGCCATTACCCACATAATCATTTAGAATCAATGGCTGGTATTGGGTCAGTACCCCAACCGTATCAATACCGGAATGAGTGCAGTTACTTAATGGAAAATCGATGATTCTATACTTACCGCCAAAGGGAACCGCTGGTTTTGCCAAACCGATTGTCAATTCACCTAACCTTGAACCCTGGCCTCCTGCCAATAACATAGCTATCCATTTTTTCGCTCCCATTATTCGTTCACTCTCCCCCGTCTTTTTTTTGTTTGCTTCATATAAATTGATATGCCTAAAGGAGGTACGGTTATTTCCATGCTGTATGGTTGATTATGACATGGTTCTTTTTTGACATTAATGGGTTCTTCATTGACCTGACCAGACCCTCCGAAAACTGCTGAATCACTGCTGAAGATTTCTATATATTTCCCCTGGGAAGGTACACCTATTTGATAATGAGCATGGGCCTGTGCAGAGAAATTACAGACAATAATACAATAATCACCTTTGCGTTTACCTTTTCTCATAAAGGTTATGATACTCTGAGTACTATTGTTTGGATCTATCCATTCAAATCCCTCCTGGACATGATCCAATCTCCATAGAGAGGAAGTTTGCCTATAAAATTCCTGTAGGGTACGGAAGTAATATGCCAGCTTTTCGTGAGATTCATATTTCAAAAGCAGCCAATCCAATTGTTCCTCATCTTTCCATTCTATGAACTGGCCAAATTCACCGCCCATAAAGAGAAGTTTCTTTCCAGGATGTGTCATGAAATACCCAAAGAGCAACCGTAAGTTTGCGAATTTCTGCCAATAGTCACCTGGCATCTTATTCAATAAAGACCTCTTGCCATGAACTACTTCATCATGTGAAAAGGGTAAGACGAAATTTTCTGAAAAAGCATAGAACAATGAAAATGTTAAGAGACTATGATGATTTGGCCTTTCATTCGTTTCAAGTTTCATATAACGAAGAATGTCGTTAGTCCATCCCATATTCCATTTGTAATTAAAGCCTAGGCCTCCGATATCGGTAGGTGATGTTATAAGCGGCCGGTCTGTTGCTTCTTCAGCCATCATTAATGCATTGGGATATTTCTTGAAAACCACCTCATTAAGTTTTTGCAAAAATTGTATGGCTTCTAGATTTTCCTCACCGCCAAACTGGTTTTTCAGCTTAATCGGCAAGGGATTATCATGATTTAAATAAACCATTGACGACACCGCATCGACACGGACCCCATCAATATGGTATACATCCATCCAAAACATCACATTTGATATAAGAAAACTGATTACTTCCGGTTTTGTAAAATCAAAATTGTATGTCCCCCATAATGGACGCTCTGCTCTAGTATGATCAATTGGTTCATAGAGTGGCGTACCGTCAAAACGGGAAAGTCCATGTGCATCTTTACAAAAATGGGCGGGAACCCAGTCAAGTATGACGCCAATGCCCTTTTGGTGGCAAAGGTTAATTAAATACTTAAAATCTTCCGGTGAACCGTAACGACTGGTAACGGAATAATAGCCCGTGACCTGGTATCCCCACGATTTATCAAATGGGTGTTCCATTATGGCCATAATTTCAATATGTGTAAAACTATTATCAATCACATAATCAACTAATCTATCAGCCAATTCACGGTACGAATAAAATACACCATCTTCTGTCTGTTTCCATGTTCCAGGGTGTACTTCATATATGGACATGGGTTTATGATAAATATTTTCCTTTTTCCTATCGGTTATCCACTTCGAATCTTCCCATTCAAAATTATCCAGCCTTTTAATGACCGAGGCTGTTTTTGGTCTGACTTCCGAATAGAAGGCATATGGATCGGCTTTTAGGATACGTTTATTTCCAGGCGTATGTATTTCGTATTTATAAAGTTCCCCTTCTTGAAGTCCTGGTACGAACAACACCCAGACACCTGAATGCTCGATCCGTTTCATCGAATGATCATTTCCGTCCCAATTATTAAAATTACCGACTACTGAAACTTGCTTGGCATGGGGGGCCCAAACGGCGAAGCGTACTCCTTCATTACCTAATGATGTTACAATATGTGCCCCAAGCATTTTATAGCTTTCATAAAGGGTGCCTTCATGAAACAAATATAAATCGAAATCGCTTGGATAATTCTCTTGTAGCTGGTCCATAATTGTACTCAATAAAACCCCTCCATCAGTATTAACTCGATAGTATTTTACCCATCGTTCCCCAGTTATTATATATATTCGGTGGAAATGATATTAATCCTTCAAATGGAGGTGAAGTTATTATAATAAATGCCCTTTTTTTGAAAATTAAAACATTTTTTAACAAACCATTTAATGTAAAAATGTTATCCCAATAAAAGCCCTCCCCATTTTATAGGAAAGAGCTTTAAGGAATCATGTAAGAATGCTTCATGTTACTTGTTCAGTTCGGATCATGTTAGTTTTCTTTAAGAATAAATATGATAAAGAGACTGACCATGCCAGGGGAGTATTCCTGTTCGGAATATTACTGCCTCCAATATATAACTCAGGGACTTCCCAATTTTCTGGAATGATCATTTTCGTTTTATCTGTATATTCCTTTACTTTGTTCATCATGCCAAGTTCAAGGTAGCATAAGCCCAACCATGGAAGGCCGAAACACCATTCCGCTTCCTGGCCTTCATTATAATAAAGGTCCTTTTCATATCGTATACAACCCTTTGTTCTTTCAAGGCGCCCTGTGACATTCTTCAATATTTTAAGGGCTATATCACGATCTACCAGTCGATAAGGATAAATTAAGGATAAAAGGGCTAGATCCGTTTCTTTTGAATAACTTTCCCTCGGGAGTAGGAAACGAAGGGTTTCTTCTCCCTTCATAATCAGTTCCTCCTTAACGTTGACCAGCATCTTGACTGAATTCAAACCAGCAACACATGCACCGATGCTTGAAGCATGAATTTCGATATTTTCTTCCCACATCCCGTTATCTTCCGACTGCCAATATTGCAGGCATTCCAAGTAATTGATCAACTTTTGAACGATTTGTAAATCACGCTGGTTTCTTATCACCTTTTTTCCATGCCTATATCCTTCTCCGACACCCCATAAAAAGGCACCTATCGCATCATTTTGGGCATGCCCCCACTCATCAGGCAGTTCTTCCAGTTCAGTGGAATACCGTGCATGGATATGTTCATAAAGATATTGGGGTTTCTGTTCAGTATGAATATCTATCTTCCACTCATAGGATTGAAATAAGTCGAATAAAGCATGATATGCTTTCTCATAACGATTGGATGGATCATTTATAAATGGCAGTACTGTATAAACGACATCCCTTATCCAGACATAATTATAATCATCGGAAACGCTTGCAGTATACGCGCCATTAGGAAGCCGCATGCGATCAAGAACCTCTAGGGCACCATTAACATTCATTAATTGAACACCTCCATAGTTATTTTTCTTATTCCCATTGTTGACAGACTCCCATTTTCTAAACGTTGGTTCATTCATTTTAAATTAGAAGACGCTTTCATTTCAGTTAACCAAAACGACTCTTCAGAAGTGATTACCATAGTTTATGTCATCACTGCCTTGTTTGATAATCAAGCTGACAATGTTCATTGAAAAGCGTTATTTGCCTAACCGAAATGAATTGAATTCAAATAGTTTCCTATAGTAAATGAAGTTATGTGAAATGAAAAACCAGTAATGGAAATCCATTACTGGTTATATCGGCCCATCCTTTAAATTTTTAGTACTTATTAAAAGAAAAAGCGTAATATCATCAAGGAAAGCACTCCAATCATAACCGTACCCAAGAGACTCCTCGTAAAAATGGCAACCAGGAAAGCAGGTAAAGCTGCGGCCAAATTCAATGCATTATCCTTAATTGAAAAGACCTGTTCCGATAATAGAAGCTCTTGAGCCAACAGCGCCGCCATTACAGCTACTGGCACATGCTTCAGCCAGTCAATGCCCCACTCAGGAATCTGCATTTTACTAAGCAGCATCAATGGAACGACTCTAGGTATGAAAGTTACAATCGAAGTCCCTATGATGACAACAAGGATATATCCACTTATTTCCATCTGCCGATCACCATCCCTATCGTTGAAGCTACTATCGTTGCTACTATGACGCCAGTACTGCCAGGAAAGAAGAAACTTACTGCAACAACGATTAAAATGCTGCTAAAAGCCACTGCAAGATCTATAAAAAAGGCTTTTTTACTTAAAATTTGCAAAACTAAAAGACCGATAAACATCGCTGGCAAGGCGAAGTCCATCCCATATTTTTCGGGATCAGGAATCCATTGTCCAAAGAAACCGCCGGCCATATTTGCAATGAACCAATTTAAATAGGCTGCAAGATTCAAACCAAGCATCCATTTAAAATCGAGCTGTTTCTTTTTCTGTGCTGATGTGACGGCCACTCCAAACGTTTCATCCGTTAATAGAGCTCCCGTTATCATATTTTGTTTCAAACTTTGATGCCTGAAATATGGAGCCAATGCAGCACTAAGTAAAAGATGACGACTGTTAACAAAAAAAATCGTAAAAATAATGGCCGATACTGGATGACTTGCAGCTATCATACCTGCCGCTATGAATTGTCCTGACCCTGCATAGAGTAAAAGCGACATAAGTGCCACTTCAATCATACTTAATCCTGACGTTTTTTCGACGACTCCTGCAGCAAAACCGATACTTAAATATCCCAATAATGTAGGTATACAATCCTTAACTCCTTGCCAAAAGCCTTCCCCTTCTTTAACTTCGGAAAAGCCACCACTTTTCCATTCAGCACTATCCTGACTCATCTGAATTCCACCCTTATTTTAATAAGTTCCTTCAATTTTCCCCCAGCTTGCCGAGCAGAATTGGCAATTCACTATATATTTCAATGATTTCTTCTATCCGCATTCTCACTAAACCGCTGGAAGAAGGTGCAACGAATTCCATTGTCCGCTTCGATGAAGGATCTCCTTGCAGCCCCCAAGAGATCTTTCGTAATTGACGATATTCCTGATAGACACCCTTGCCAACAAAACAGACAAGTTTAGGTTTATACTTTTCAATTTTCCTTTTTAGCTGTTTCCTTCCTTTTATGTACTCCTCTTTTGTGATTTCGTCAGCACCTTTTGTAGGCCTTGAAACGATATTGGTAAAACCATAACCTAAATCCAACAATGACGAGTCTTCAGTTGGGTGATATTTCCTTGGTGTCAGCCCTGACTCGAAGAGGATTTTCCAAAAACGATTGTTTGGATTCGCATAATGGTGGCCAGTCTCTCCTGACCGAATGCTTGGATTGAAACCAACAAACAATATATCCAGATTCTCCTTCAAATGATCGGCGATGCCTTCCATTGTAAAACTCCTTTTCATATCTTATATAAATATTGTACAAAACTGAAAAATATTTAACTACCTTTTCCGCCATTTTCACAAACTTATATCCAGAAACTTAACAACGATTTAAGTAGAATGAACCATGATAGCTTCATACTATAATGATAACCTAACAAATGGAATCTTGAAGACCTCTTGCTCCTCTTGAATTTAGTTGTCTTTTTTCACAGAAAGTAACATGAAACTAGGAAAAACTACAATCACGTCTCTTAATCGAATGAGTGAAGTTTAAGGAATCAAATGACCCCGACCAATTAACACAGCTCCTTTCATTTATTTTCCCTAATGAATAGAATGACTGATTAATATGATATACCTTTGCCTACAGTCGGATTGGACGAATCCGAGGGCATTTCAAACGAACAAAAAAACAGCCACCTGATAGATGGCTGCTTCTTCATATAACTTATTGTACGTTATCTACGCGAACATAATTAATCTGATCCAGTGGTATTGTAATGATATCTAAGTTACTTTCATAACCCGGAGCCGTTTCTGTTAATCGAATTATTTCATCGGTTACTTCATGTAACACTCCTACGAATAAATCACTGCTCGTAGCCACTTCAACCGTGTTCCCAATGTAATGTCTTAATTGTCTATAAAAAATACTAGCTAACAATGCATTCTCCTCCTTAAATAGGCTCTCTAACTGAATTGTGGGCGCTAAGCGGAACTAATACAACAGATCCAGCTGCTTCAGTAATTACGACATAATCATCTTCAATAGCACTTAATATTCCCGTTACCGGGGCAAAATCAGTGGATATCGTTACCGTTTTTCCTAGTAACCTTCTTAAAACCTTTTTCAAATCATGGAACGGATCTCCTGATGCACCTGGGGCTCCTGGGGCTCCATTTCTTCCCGTAGTTGTTTTACCATTTTCGATAAGCCATTTATAGTAGAGATAGTCGCAGGAATTCTTTTTATATTGCTTCTCACTGCTCATTTTTTTACCACCTTTTTTATTGTCTATTTTATTTCCCTCATCATTGTTCACTTCTTTATTTCCTTCATCCCCAATGCTTGGATTTCTTTTTTTCCTCTTCCTTTTGGCAACACTTCCCCTTCCTTTCATTAATACAGCACTGAACTCGTTGTCGATCGAAAATGTGAATCCTGGTATGGTTCCAACCGAAAATGAATTTCGATCTGAATTTGTGCTACTATTTTGCCAAGATTCGATCTCCTTGAATTCCGATCCATCAAAGGCGATTGGATTCCTTTGATGATCTTGACATTTTGCTGCACCTTTCTTATATCGCTTCAAAAGTAGTATATTGATGACTGGTCTTTTCGGCTTGGACTAAACAACCTTTTTTTAAAATTACTTGAATTATTTTTGAAGGTTTTATCAAATCCATGTCCATTTCTTTAATGGCTGAATATGATACAGTTGAGGTGATAACTATGACATATAGACAAATAAGGGAGTACATAAGCCTTGTAATCCCTTCATGCTACAAAACATCTGAACTGATCGAAGAATGTCCGGATACAAGGGCAAGACAAGAAACTTACCCATTTTTCAAATGTTCACTTCCTATTAATATTGTTTTTTCAGAAGCATTAATTAATGGTTATCATGGTAGAAGGGAACAATTTGATGCTGACGGTATTATTGATTGTGCCGTAAATGGGACGGATCAAGAGCCTATCTCATTCTTAAGACAAGAAATAAACACCGTTATTTCCCCATTTTCTTCAAATCAAATTAAACTTCTTTCATTTCCTGAATCAGATGAAGTTTCCCCTCGAGGGAAGATATCATGAAATCAATAAGAGTTCTGATGGTATTAGATACGATGGATGTAAGTGGAACGGAAACGCATGTTTTGAGTCTTGTGAAGGAATTACAGTCTAGAGGAATATATACAGCAGTTGTTACAGGGAACGGAAGTATGTTAAGTCGATTACGGGAAACGGGATGCAAAATTCATCAAATGAATTTTCCTAAAACATTAACAATCAATTCCGAGGCAGAATCTCTATTATTAAATAGTTTGGTAGATTTGTTACGAAAAGAACAAATTTCACTAGTGCACGGTCACCAGATTACATCCGGCAACATCTCTGCCAAGGCAGCGAAACTTTCAAACATTCCGTTTGTATTCACTCTTCACGGGACATACTTCCCTGAATCCGATATAAAAAGAGTCTTACGGATTACAGATGCCGCAGTTGCGGTTAGTGAACCGGTAAAAAAACATATTCAGCCATTTTTCCCTAAGAATATTTCAATAATTGCAAATGGTATTGATACAACCGATTTTTCCCCTTCCCCTTCATTGGAATTAAGGAAAAAAATGAATATTCCTCCGAAAGCTAAAGTAATTCTTTACTGCAGCAGGATTACTCGACATAAAGCAAAAATCTGCATGCTTTTAATCAAAGCCTGCAGGGATTTGAAATTAAAGGATATTCCCAACCTTCATGTGATCATCGTAGGCAACGGAAGCCAACTAAAGGATATTAAGAATGTGGCAGCAAGTATCCACTCTTTGTGTAAGGAAGATTTCATTCATTTCACCGGGGAACAAAAAAATGTGAAAGACTATTATGGGCTTGCAGACTATGTTGTAGGTACTGGCAGGGTCGCTTTGGAAGCAATGGCATGCGAAAGACCCGTTATTTCGTGTGGAAATCTCGGATACTTTGGGGCGGTGAATAGTAATAACTTTCAACAAGCGTGGGAATGCTACTTTGGGGATCATGCTGCAAAACAGGCCTGCAGCCAGGCCATTATTTATCGGGACTTACGTAACCTCCATCAATCAAGTATTGGGGTTCAAACAGGCAGGGATTTAAGAAAATTGGTATTGGAACATTTCGATAGTAAAAAAAATATATTACCGCTTATTGAATTATATGAAAGCATAATTCAATCATTTGAACAGCAGCAGGCCATAAATTAATGGTTCTGCTGCTGTTTTCAAATATAAAACTCTCACAATGATAAAGATGGTCTAAGATTGGGGTTGCTTCTTATTTTTTGCTAGGAGAATAAAACTACATAGATATTAGGGGCATAAGTCTCTCGATTTTTAAGACAACTAAAAAGCGTATACTTAATGGACACAGCTTTGGGCCCTGGGAACTGATAGAGTCTATAACTAGGATCTAGAACATTAATATAATCGCAACTCATGTTAACTTAAGGCAAATCCCTTCTATGAAATGAATGGGAAGACAGTCACATCAACAGTGCAGAGAATGTAATCGTATCGTAAATCCTCTTTTCATACCGAAAATGCATTTTTTCATCGAATGACTTTAATGACCTTTTCATATTAGGTAACTGAATTTCCTTTTGTGTACATCAACCTTTGCCTAACTCGGGAATTAGGAAACATTCTGCTGTTGTTGTTCGATATGATTCTCTTTTCTTGCTGTGGACATCTTATTGATGGTAAGTAGAATTCCTGAAAGCCATATAATCACGATGCCTGTATAGGTATATATATGAGCTTCAATCGGAATCCATGTAGCTAATAGGGTTCGTATATTGATTAAGATAATGAAACCACCTACTAAAACACCCATTAATTGAGCAGGTAGCATCCTGACGAGCCAGGCCGCAATTGGTGCCGCAACCACTCCGCCAATAATCAACGCGGCCACCCAAAGCCAATTGACCGCTTCCCATCCAAGAGAAAGGATAAAACCAAGACTTCCGAAGAAAGCAATGGCAAATTCACTCGTATCTACTGTTCCTACGGCTTTCCTTGCTGTCATTCCTTTTTTTGACAATAAAACAGGGGTTGCAATCGGGCCCCATCCACCTCCGCCTGTTGCATCACAAAAGCCTGCAAAAAGGCCCAACGGAATGGATTGTTTTGCGGTTAATGGCCTTACCGTTTCATTTTCCTTTGACGGTTTAAAAATAAATAAAAAGCGGAATAAAACGTACACACCGAGGCCAAATAAAAATATGGCAATATACGGTTTAGCTAATTCGGCAGGAAGGTTGCTTAAGAAACATGCACCTACAAATGCACCCACCGAACCTGGAATGATCAAGCGATAAACCATATTTTTATCCACGTTCCCAAACTTTATATGTGAAGCTCCGGACACTGCTGTGGTCACTACTTCCGATAAATGAACGGATGCCGATGCTACGGCAGGGGCAATCCCGAATGTCAACAATAAGGAAGTGGAACTCACCCCATACCCCATTCCAAGTGAACCATCTATTAATTGGGCTAAAAACCCGATAAAGGCTAAAACAATTAACTTTTTCATGACCTTCCCCTTTTTCAATAAAATAGAACCTTGATAACATCAACCCGACAGACGGTTACAGTTGCCTGAATAGATCATTCAAATTTCTTTTAAGACACGAAGAGGCACCTAACCAAAATGAAATGACATGTTGGTTAGGTGCCTTCAGTTTTTCTGATCAGCAATGATTTTCTTATTCAGCTTCTACTGGCAAAAGCCTAGCTAAAAAACGATATCTTTCTTTTAGGGAATATTTATAAACATCCTCTATTGACTCTTTCAACAACTTAGATTTTGCCTCTTTTGAAAATGAACTCTTCTTAATAATCATCCTTGCCTCAAAAAGGAATTCAAGATACTCTTCATATGACTCATCATATACTTCCCCTAAGTCATTCCGGATTTTTTTTGCCAGTTTTGGACTTGCTCCATTGGTAGAAACACTTATGGAAAGCATGCCTCTATTCAATGTAGCCGGAATATGAAAATTACCAAGCTCATGATTACTAATTACGTTTACTAACTGATTTTGAGATGTATTCTCATAAACTCGTTCGTTAACTAATGTAGAGTTTGTTGCAACTATGATTAAAAAGGCATCTTTATAGTCGGTTTCTTCCACTTCTTTTAGTAAAACCCGAACCTTTCCTTCTTTTTCCAACAGTTGAAATCCCTCGCATATCTCAGGGCTTATGACGGTCACTTCAGCACCAGCTTCCAACAAGGGGCCGGCTTTAAAGTAACCTATTTTCCCACCGCCGATAATGACACACTTCCTGTTCGCGATATTAAGCGTAATTGGATACATAAGCTCCCTCCCCACTCACTTCATGAATTCGTTCTGATATTGCATATTCAATCTTTGGATGATAACCAAGGTAACGGCAAAGTATGATTTTTTGCCTTTCCTTTTTTTGGATCTTTTTCAACCTAGTTTCGATTGACTTCATTAAGATACCGGTAAACAATAGGTAAGGTATGATAAAAACTTGGTTTGGTCGAGATTCCTCAGCAAAATCCAACGCTTCTTCAAAGCTTGGTGAGGCAGCTGTCAAATAACATTCCTGCACCCGGCTTTTTGGAAACCTGTTACTAAGCAAATCCGCTAATCGGCCTAAATCCCTTTTCACATCGGGATCACTGCTGCCCCTTCCGACCAATAAAAGCAAAGAATCCTCAGCAACCCGTTCTTTTGTTTCTTCCAACCGTTCCACTAAAATGTCAACCATTTTATCACTGACACCAATCGGTCTTCCGTATCTCAAGTCAACTGCAGGGAACCGTTTTTTCATTTTGTTCAATATGACTGGTATATCATATTTTGCATGTACAGCAGTCAGCAATAGAACTGGAATAGCGATGATCTTCTTCGCTCCTTTTTGTACACACCGTTCGTAGGCGTCTTCTATCGTAGGCGTTTCCAATTCTAAGAAGCAATACTCCTGAATGGAATTTGGCTGTGCTGCCATACAAACTTTAATAAAGTCAATGGCTTGGGCTGAAGCTTCTTTAACGCGGCTACCATGGCAAATGTATAAAATGGCTTCCATTAAAATGCCTCATTTGCCAACAAATTTTCGGCTTGTTTTGCTTCAAACCATTTAATTTTTTCACGTAAATTAACGACATCGCCCACGACTATCATGCAAGGGTTCGAAATCTGTTCGTTTATGGCCGTATCCACTACATTAGCCAAGGTACTGACAGCTGTCCTTTGCGTTTTCAAAGTCCCCCAATGGATGAGGGCTACCGGAGTCTCTGGACTTTTTCCATGCTCCATAAGTTTCCCTTGAATATATGGCAGGTTTTTAACACCCATGTAAATGGCTATTGTATCGATTCCTTTGGCAAGGGCTTCCCACTTGATATTATCCTCTTCATCCTTTTTCCGATGACCGGTGACGATCGCAAAAGATGAAGCGTGGTCCCTATGTGTAACTGGAATTCCTGCATAGGCTGTAGCGGCAATTCCAGCTGTAATTCCTGGTACAATTTCAAAGCTCACTCCACTTGTGGCAAGGGCTTCCGCTTCCTCTCCGCCTCTACCGAAGACGAATGGATCGCCACCTTTCAATCGGGTGACTACTTTTCCCTTTTTTGCATATTTGATCAGGAAACGATTGATGGTATCTTGCTGTAACAAATGGTAATCCGGCAGTTTACCGCAATTAATCAACTCTACATCGGCTTTTGCATAATTTAATAGATCTTTGTTGACAAGTCGATCATATAAAATGACATCAGCTTCTTGAATGCATTTTAATCCTTTTAAAGTAATTAAATCTGGATCTCCGGGACCGGCTCCTACTAGATATACTTTCCCCATTTTTGAAACCTGCCTTCCCTTAGAGAATTGTTTCGTATTTCGATAAAACGAAACCAGCTCCATTATTAATTTTCCTTTTTTCGTATAATGAGATGTCATCTACCTCAGGCATTTTCAAATAATGCTTTTCCAACTCGATATCAACAAGCTGAAACGCCTTTTCATCTGAATCGGCAACAATGATGACATGGATTGGCTCTTCCTTGATAGTGACTTCAAATCTGTATAGATTCATGGATTGCTTACCTTCCCCTTTTAAACGGCCACTTCGGCCATTATATCATCAAGCTTACTTTGTAACTCTGCTATTCCTACCCGTTCCACAAAATCAAGGAAGGTTTCGGATAGAAGCTTTGTTTCTTTGAAAAATAGGATCAGTTCTTTCAGAACATGATAGAGCTGTTCAGCTTCCACTTTTCCTTTAAGTTTTTCATTGAACTTCCCGCCTTCATTCAGCGTTCCTCCGACGTATATTTCAAAAGCCTCAACCATCTTTTTGTCCTGGTTTTTCATTTTTATGCCTTGGAGCCCAATTTCTGCAATAGCTCTTTGACCGCAATTATTAGGACAACCTACCATATGAATCCTTACAGGCACATCGAGATCTATTTCCTTGTCCAGTGTTACAGAAATGGTTCTCATCCGTTTTTTTGTTTCAACTAGTGCCAAATTGCAATACTCGATGCCTGTACAAGAAACGGAATAACCAATGAATTTTTTTGGTTGATATGGAAATCTTTCAAAGATGGATTCTTGTTTTAATTCCTCAAGTTTTGCATCCGGCACATTTGGAATGATCAGATTTTGCGAATTACAGTTGCGGATTTCACCATTTCCATATTTTTTAGCAAGTTCGGCAAACTCAATCACTTCGTCAGGATTTAGACGACCAACGGGAATATTGACTCCAACATAGTTCAGACCATCTTGTTTTTGTTTATGGATGCCATAGAAATATCCTGCATTCCATCCCTTCACAGCACTTTCTCCCTTTTCAGGAAGCGGCCCCGTGTATTCCAGCAATTTTTCCTTGAATTGTTCAGGACCCCAGTCAGCCACAAGGAATTTCAATCGGGAGCGATGACGCTTTTCACGGTAGCCAAAGTCACGGAATATGGTCGTGATGGCTACTGCTACTTCCACTGTTTTTTCAGGTGAAATGAATAAGTCAAGTTCTTCTGCCAGCATCGGAACGGAGGACAGCCCACCGCCCACTTTTACGTGAAAGCCAACTTCTGTTACTCCATCAATTTCTTTTGTAGCGGGATTGAATGAAACACAGTTGATTTCAGCATTGGAAGCATTATGGATATTAGCACTAATGGACATTTTATATTTCCTTGGAAGGTTCGAATAGTCTTCGTTAAGGCGGAAATATTCAAATACATCATTAAGGACCTCACGTGTATCAAAAATTTCGTCAGGATCGATGCCAGCTAATGCATTCCCGATGATATTACGTGTGATATCACCACATGCACCCGCCGTAGTCAGTCCAACCTGTTCTAAACGGTTTAAGATATCCGGGACTTGTTCAATGGTTAACCAGTGAAATTGAATAGCTTGACGGGTTGTAATATCATATACATCCCTCCCATAATCTTTAGCGATGTTAGCTAGGGTTATCTGTTGATCATAAGTGAGGATTCCTCCGGGAATAACGACACGCATCATCCAGTAACCAGCTTCTTTTGGCCGCTGCAGGTAAAGACCTGCCCACTTGAACATATCCCAATTCTCTTTAGGGATGGAATCAAAACCATTTGCTGCGTAATGTGGAATATCATCGAATATCTTCAATCCGTCTTTTTCCAGTTTCCAGATTTCCGTTTTATTTTTAGCGATTAGTGGATTTTCCGACCAAAATTTCTCATAAACCATAACATTTCCTCCTTGATTAGATCGCTTTCTTTGCTGTCAAATAGCCGATTACCTGTTCAACGCACTCTTCAATGCTGTATCGGTCGGATTCTAAAATGATTTCCGGTTGTTCTGGTTCTTCGTAAGGAGAGTCGATTCCGGTAAAATCTTTAATGATTCCTTTACGCGCCTTGTCATAAAGACCTTTTGGATCACGCACTTCGCACTCTTCGATCGGACACTTTATGTATACTTCAATAAACTCCCCTTCTTCGAGTAGATCACGTACAATCTGCCGATCTGCCCTGAATGGGGATATGAAGGCGGTCAATACGAACTGCCCGCTATCCACGAATAACTTGGAAACCTCACCAATCCGCCTAATATTCTCGGTTCGATCCTCTTCAGAAAAACCTAAATCTTTGTTTAAACCATGGCGGATATTATCACCATCCAAAACATAACTTCGAATATTCCGATTATATAACTCTTTTGCGACCGCGTTAGCAATCGTTGATTTTCCGGATCCCGAGAGCCCTGTAAACCATAGAACAGTGCTTTCATGCCCGTTTTGCTTCCGACGGAGCTCCTTGGTCAATGACGTTTCATGCCAAGTGACATTCGTACTTTTACTCATATTATAATCCCCCTCTTCATGTGATCCTTCAATTTGTGACCATTCAGTTAAAAACTTCATTCTTTTTCAGACCTTCGATCAATACCTCGATGACTTCTTTGCGGCTAAAGGTAGCTGGAGGAATTTCTCCATTACGCAACATTTCCCTTACCTTCGTTCCGGACAGGATGACATGGTCTTCCTTTCCATGCGGACAAGTTTTAGCTGAAGCCATATTGCCACATGCTTTACAGTAAAAACTATGTTCAAAGAATAATAGCGTGATCCCTAACTCATCTGCGTTAAAATTCCCAAAGATCTTTTGAGCATCATATGTACCATAATAATCGCCCACACCCGCATGATCACGTCCGACGATAAAATGGGTGCAACCATAATTTTTACGAACCATCGCATGGAAAATGGCTTCCCTTGGTCCTGCATAACGCATGGCAGCAGGGAAAACCGCAAGGGAGACACGATTCTTGGGATAATATTTTTCAAGCAGCACTTTATAGCTCTCCATTCGTACATCTGCCGGAATGTCATCGGATTTAGTGGCCCCTACAAGAGGGTTTAAGAATAAGCCATCGACAATCTCCAACGCTGTCTTTTGAATGTATTCATGCGCACGGTGAACCGGGTTCCTCGTTTGGAATCCGACAACCGTTTCCCAGCCTTTTTCAGCAAAAGCTTTCCTTGTCTCAACTGGGTCCAAATAATGAGCTTGAAATAGCGGACGCTCTATTCTCTTAATCAACTTTATTTCCCCGCCGACATATACATCGCCGCGGTTATATAAATTTTTCACTCCAGGATGCTTCTCATCATCAGTTTGATATACTAATGTCGCTTCCAATTGCTTATCTGGAGTGTAAATATCGGAAACGGATAGAACCCCATATGTTTCACCTTCATGAGTCAACGTTACTTCTTCACCTATAGTAAGGGTTTCTGCAGCTTCTTCAGTCAAAGGCAGCGTAATCGGGATGCTCCAAACATGGCCGCTGTTAAGCCTCATATCCTTGACAACTGCCTCATAGTCACTTTTCGTAAAGAATCCTTTAATCGGACTGTAGGCACCAGTGCCAATCAATTCAAGGTCACTTAATGCTATTTCATCAATTTCGATTGACTTTGTTATTTTACTAAAATCATATTTTGGTTCCCAAAGATCGATTAATGTTCCTCCGTGCGGTAGACTGATTGTCATGCTAATTTCCCCCTATGATTTCTATTTATTTTAAGATAAATGCAATCCGCATTCTGTTTTTTGCGCTCCTTGCCAACGCCCTGAGCGTAAGTCATCGGCATTGATGGCGGGTGCCGTACACGTTTTACAGCCAATGCTCGGATATCCATTATCATGCAGGATATTATATGGAAGTCCATTTTTGTGAGCATAACGCCAAACATCTTTCCATGTCCAATGAATGAGTGGACATATTTTAATCGATTTGAACTTATTATCCTTGTTGATATACTCGGTCAGAGCTCTTGTTTCGGATTGCTCCCTCCGCAGTCCCGAAAGCCAGGCTGTTGCATTTGAAAGCACATCAGTAAGCGGAATTATTTTTCGAATGTTACAACACTTATTGGAATCACTAAGCCATAATTCATCCCCATATTCCGCTGCTTGTTCCTCAAGCGTCAAGGCAGGTTTCTTCATTTCGATCGAAAGCTTTGGATATCGCTTTTTCACTTGATCGATCAGTTGGTAAGTTTCCTCGAAATGTACATCAGTATCCAGAAAAACAATTTTTGCCGAAGGGTTGACCTTCGCTAATAAATCCGTAAGCACAATTCCTTCAATACCAAAACTACAGGCATAAATGAGTTTGTTTCCATATTGTTCATTCGCCCATTGCAGAACTTCCAAAGCACCTTTTGTCTCACTATCTTCAGGAAATATAGGTAAATCCCCGGTGTTGAAATTTTCATAATTTATTAATGCAGCCAACTTTATTGCCCCCTCTAAGAACTTGCTCTATCTTTCACAGGTTAGAGTAACTGTGGATCAATACCCGTTGTATTCTTCTCGAGTTTATATAAGCTTAGGAAAAAGAGACGAATCTAACCAATACTCTCTTTATATCAGTTAAACCCGCCTCTAGTTTTTCTAGTCAGCAGATACCTTATTTAATTCTTAGTTTTTCATTTCTTTCCATTTGAATGATTTTACCATCTTGAACAATAAGTGTAATGGATCCATATTTCATTGAATTAAGCATTTCTTGAAGTCGTTCAAATATTTCTACAAGCTGATTCTCTTTATCCAAACCTGTTCCCCCTTTAAGAAATTCCGTGAATATCTTATTTTCGACGCTGATTAATGAATTTCTTAAATTTATATAATTCCAAACAACCTTACATTGTTATGGTTTGCCAATGATTTTTTCGAAAAACAAAAATCTTTCCATAATAGAAAGATTCCAAGGTAAATATTCATTACCTTATCTTCCAAAATGATCAACATTTTGTTGGAGGTAGCACCTTGCATATCATGCAGGTTGCTGGACTTCAAAGGGCCAATTCCCTCCGTCACTCTGGATAAGTTTTATTATTTTAAATATTAACACATATTAAATCCTTGTCAATGGAGTTTTCTTATAAAATAACTTGGTTTAATATAATGGATGAACTGTTATTTTTATACACACTATTCCATTTATGATTTTATGTTCATTTAAATACGAAAATAGACTCGTTTTTTTAGATAAAGTCTCCAAAAAAATGAGCCTATTTTCATTAATTAGCCTATTATTGACGTCTAGCATTATTTAAAAAAATAATTATTCGAATTCCAGTCCTTTTGTTGAAGTCGCTGCAGTCTTAATTTCTTAATTGAATCGCTTCTACAAATTCCTGAACCTGACTTTGAACTCGATCAACTAAATTCAAATCATTTATCGGGTTTTCTGAATTCTGTTTATCTATTTCCTTATCCACAAAATATATGCCCTGCAACGGCTCGCCTTTCAATATTGAAATTAATGGTTTAAGCGCATAGTCAATCGCCAGTAAATGCCTGTTACTTCCGCCAATCATAATTGGCAGTACTGGCTTTCCCTTAAAAGCCCCTTCTGGCAGCAAATCAATCAAGGCTTTCAATACACCTGTATATGAGGCCTTATATACTGGTGAACCAATAATAATTCCTCTAGCTTCTTGAATTTTTTCTGAAAGCTTTAAAATATCTTCGCTATTATACCTCCCCTCGAATAAATCATCTGCTGAGAAATCCGTAATTGAGTAATAAGTTGTGGTAAATCCTTCGTTTTCAACTAAAGATTGAATATGTTTTAGTGATATGTCCGTTCTTGATGGAACCGCTGGACTTCCTGATAAAATTACGATTTCGCTCATTATAAATCCCCTCCATGTAACATGATTTCCAGATAAGATCCTCATAATGTCATATCATGCAGTATGCATTTATCGTAATAGTCTGAAAAATATAAGTCAAATCTTACACTCGGTTTATTTAATTCACAAATTGACTTCGTCAACAAGAATGATCGCTTCCCATTAAAAATAAAACGGTCATATTTACGGCTTGATGTTCATGCCTTTAATATGACCGTTACATTATGTATGATTTTTTTTTCCATGTATACCATAAACCAAAAGTTGAGCAATGCTCTTAATTCGCTCAGCAGTAAAATATGGTTCCTTTTTCTGTTGATGAATCTCATAATGAGTGGATAATGCCAATGTGAAAGAAATGATCCCTACATTAAATAGGATAATATCAGAAATATAGTGTATCTCTCCGCTATCTATTCTCTTTTGTATTTCTACATGTCTGGCATTCGCCTTGAAAATCTGATCCACATATTGCTTTGAAATATCTTGATCGAATTGCGTTTCCCGAAATAATATCGAAAACTGTTCTTTATTTTCCAGAATTTTGTTTATCATGGTGCAAACATGATTCTCTACAAGATCATCCGTAGATAGATAGCTAGTCCCGTCTTCAGACTCCTCTTTTTCATTAGGAGTAATTGTTGCCAGAAGCAAATCTTTTTTGCTTTCAAAGTATTTATAAATAGTAGCTTCGGAAACATTGCATGCAGAGGCAATTTCATTCGTTCTTGTCATGTCAAAACCTTTGGTGGCAAAAAGCGTCCGGGCTATATTTATGATTCGTTCTTTGGTTTGCTGCCCTTTTTTCAAAAATATCAACCTTCTTTTATAAAGATAAGACCGGTTTCACCAATCTATTTTCCATGATATCTCGATGGTGCTAATCGGTCAATATTACCTTTGATCTATAGAAATCAATATTCCCATATATCATATGTAGAAAACATCGTCTGAATGCGACGATGTTTTCTTTTTCAGAAAATCATTTAAAAGATGCATAGCCATCATCAACCATGACTACACTTCCATTGATTGCATCCGCTTCTTCCAAAGATAATAGATAGACAGCATTTGCGATTGCTTCTGGTTTAATTAATTTACCGCGCATTTGACTTGCATTCAATTTATCGATGATTCCCATATCTTTATAGCCTTGTATGATAGGAGTGTCAACACCGCCTGGTGCAATACCCACTACGCGTATTCCGTAAGCACCCAATTCCAAAGCAGCTGTCTGTGTCATCATCCTTACGGCGCCTTTAGACGCCTGATAGGCGAAAGTCCCGTGAGAAGCTAAGTAGCCAAACACAGAGGCTGTATTTATAATGACACCATTGTTACCTAGTTCCTTCATTTTTCGTGCTGCTGCCATGATTCCAAAGGCCACGCCGTGCTGGTTCACTCCAATCGTTTTGAAGTACCCTTCCATATCTTGATCGAGGATCATCCCACCACCCCCGATGCCGGCATTATTAAACATGACATCGATCCTTCCGTATGCTTCCACCGCTTTATTGATTAACGCTTCAACATCTTCATGCTTAGAAACATCCGTTTTTACATAAATGGCCTCTCCGCCATCCGCTATAATCCGTTCAACGGTTTCCTGTCCCATTTCATCATTAAAATCCGCAACAACGACCTTGTCCCCTTTTGCTGCGAATTTCAAGCATGTTGCTCGGCCAATTCCGCTTGCTCCTCCTGTAATAACTGCAACTCTTGCTGTCATATACATTCCCCTTTCAATGCCAAAATAAATATGTGAGTAAATACTTACTTATTTATTATAGGACTAAAGAATAGTAAATTCAAGCAATATATTATTTTAATCGCTTTCAGTCAATAGCGCATAAAATAGGAGTATTAAAACTTGAGGTGATGACGATGCTTTCGAAACATCATTCTATTCAGCGAGATCAACTTGAAATGATTACTTTGGATCAACTGGTGCCAGCGAACCATTTGGTTCGTAAAATTGAGGCGACCATTGACTTCACTTTCATTTATGACTTGGTGGAAGATATGTATTCAGAGGAGATAGGGCGCCCAAGTATTGATTCAGTTATTTTAGTTAAACTGACATTCATTCAATATACCAGCTTATAAAACACCGACGATTACAAGTTATCTATTTGTTACCTTTGCCAAAATCGGGCGGGATTTTAAAGTACTCAACAACAAATAAAGAGGGCTATTGCGAGCACAAATCACCCAAACACATTTGTGTGACATGTCCATTTTTATCAAAGTGTACCGAAAGTAAAGACCATCAAAAAGTAGTGACACGTCATATTTGGCAAGATTAATAGAAGAAGCAGATCATTTACGTCATCATCAAGATGTAAAACCTATCTATGCGAAACGTAAGAAACGATTGAGCGTGTTTTCGCAGATGCAAAAGAAAAGCATGGCATGCGTTGGACTACTTTAAGGGGACTTAAAAAATTGTCGATGCAGGCGATGCTTACTTTCGCTGCCATGAATGTAAAGAAGATGGCCAATTGGACATGGCAAAGTCCAAGAATGGCTTAATATAGAGGACTCGTAGAGGCCCAATCTCTTAATCTCAAAATTCAAAGGGGATTTCAAAAGGGGTCCGGAATTAAACATTCCGAACCCCTTTTGTCTACAAACTGAGCTGTCCTAATAATAGGACAGCTTCATTTTGTTTAACAGGTTTTCAATTCTTCTTTAATTATGGATGTCTTCACCATTTCTATGAAAAGTTGCAAGAAACGATCATCCCCTGTTAATTCTGGATGAAAAGCACTGACAAGGACATGTTTTTGTCTCGCAGCCACAACATTCTCTTCATAAACAGCCAATATCTCCACATCTTTTCCAATTCCATCCGCGAATGGCGCTCGGATGAAAACTGCCTTAAAAGGTTCTTCCAGTCCTTTGATTGATAGTTCGGCCTCGAAACTATCCCTTTGGCGTCCAAATCCGTTTCTTTTCACGGAAATGTCCATTAGTTCAAGATAGGCCTTCTCATCACCAGTCAATTCTTTGGCCGCCAATACCATCCCTGCACATGTACCGAAAATAGGTTTTTTATGTTCGAAGAAAGTTTTAATCGGTTCCAAAAATCCGTATCGATCCATTAGCTTTCTCATCGTAGTGCTTTCTCCACCTGGAATGATTAAGCCATCGATTTCATGCAACTGTTCGGGTTTTTTTACTAATATTGCTTGTTGGCCGGCAGCTTTGATTTGGTTCAAGTGTTCTTCGACTGCACCCTGTAATCCCAAAACACCGATAGTTATCATATTACCATCCACGTTCCTGCATCCGTTCTGCTGGAGCTAGTTTAGAAATATCAATTCCTTTCATTGCACTGCCCAACTCTTTGGACAACCGACCAATCAATTCATAATCGGTGAAATATGTAGTAGCTTGAACGATTGCCGATGCGAATTTTTCTGGATTCTCCGATTTAAAAATACCAGATCCCACGAATACGCCATCTGCTCCCAATTCCATCATAAGTGCTGCATCTGCTGGAGTGGCAATTCCGCCAGCTGCAAAATTAACTACAGGCAGTTTTCCTGTCCGTTTGATTTCTCTTAAAATTTCGAAAGGGGCACCGATATTTTTTGCTTCAGTCATTAATTCATCATCACTCATGATGCTCACTTTACGAATTTGGGACTGTACCTTTCTCATATGACGCACAGCTTCCACAATATTACCCGTACCTGGTTCTCCTTTTGTACGAAGCATCGATGCTCCTTCGCCAATGCGGCGTGAAGCTTCGCCTAGATCACGGCAACCACAAACGAATGGAACGGTGAAATCACTTTTTAAAATATGATATTCTTCATCGGCAGGAGTCAGCACTTCACTTTCATCAATATAATCCACTCCCATGGATTCCAAAATCCTTGATTCAACAATATGGCCAATCCTTGCTTTAGCCATGACCGGGATGGATACAGCATTCATTACTTCCTCAACAATTCGCGGATCTGCCATTCTTGCTACCCCGCCAGCCGCACGGATGTCGGAAGGAACTCTTTCCAATGCCATGACAGCGACAGCACCTGATGCTTCAGCGATTTTTGCTTGTTCTGCATTAATGACGTCCATGATTACGCCACCCTTTTGCATTTGTGCCATTCCTCTTTTTACTGTGTCAGTTCCTAATAATTTTTCCATTTCTCTTCCTCCTAATATTTGCATTTTTTAGATTTGTTAGATTTAGTATAGAAAATAGTTGACCGCATTGAAAGTGTCAGTTTTAATAAACTTAATGGGTTCAGCATAAATTTTTCTAAAAGGTGGAAACAAAATGAATATGCTTTCTTGTGATTTAAATCGGTTAAGTGAAGTACCTTTGTACGAACAATTATATTCATATATTAAAAAAGAAATCATTGATGGCCGTCTTCTTTACGGTACAAAGCTGCCTTCCAAACGGAAATTGGCAGAGTTCCTTCAAATAAGTCAAAATACTGTCGAGACTGCATATGAACAATTGACTGCTGAAGGATACGTTGAAGTCATACCACGAAAAGGGTACTATATTCAAACATTCGAGGATTTAGAGTATACACAAACTAACCAAGTATCCTTGGAACAAATCAATCATAAAGAAGGGGAATTGCTTTATCATTTTCATCCCAGCCAAATTGACACGGAACACTTCCCGTTTGAAAAATGGAGAAAATACACGAAAAGCAAAATCGATGAATCGCATCAAGATCTTCTTTTACTGGGGGATTCTCAAGGGGAATATGAATTACGATGTGAAATTGCCCATTATTTGTATCATGCACGCGGTGTACAATGTGTTCCCGAACAGATCATCATTGGTGCAGGAATGGAAATTTTATTGCAGCAGCTTGTCCTTCTTTTCGATAAAAATGCCATCTATGGTGTTGAAGATCCAGGGTATCACTTGATTCACCGGATTTTACGCAGCTACCCAAATGAAGTCCATCCACTTCAAATTGATGAAGAAGGCGTAAAAGTGAACCAAATTGAAGATTCAAAGATCGACGTCGTGTATGTCACTCCCTCACATCACTTCCCCAATGGGACGATCCTATCCGTTAACAGACGGACGCGATTGTTGAATTGGGCTCAAGGGGCAGCTAACCGCTATATTATCGAAGACGATTATGATAGTGAATTTCGTTATAGTGGAAAAACAATTCCTTCATTACAAAGTATGGATGCTGGTGATAAGGTGGTTTATTTAGGGTCATTTTCAAAATCATTGATGCCATCAATTCGGATCAGTTATATGGTTCTTCCCGCTCCATTGTTACAAATGCATCAACAGGAATTATCTTTTTACCATTCAACCGTTTCTCGGATTGATCAACATGTATTGACACAGTTCATGAAAGAAGGGGATTTCGAAAAGCATTTGAATCGGATGAGAAAAGTTTACCGGCGCAAGTTGGATAAAGTGATCGATCTGTTTAAACCCCATCAACAAATAAAAATCATTGGAGAGCGGTCAGGATTGCATATCGTCCTCATCGTTAAGAACGGCATGGATGAACAGACACTTATTCAAAAGGCAAACGAAGATCAAATTAAAATTTATGGACTTTCCACATATTCAATCGAAAAAATTGACGAAAATCCTCCAAAAATTATATTGGGCTTCGCGGGGATTCCTGAAGATGAATTGGAAAAGGCCATTCACCTTTTATTGAAATCATGGGGTTTATAAAGACGCGAACTTCTTTAAGTTTGTCGAAAAAATGGGTTCGGAATGGTTACCATGATTTTAATACAAGACTTATATTTGTGATGAAACCACATTAGATTGAAGAATTTGCGACACTCCTGCCGAATGTCTGGAACCGAGACTCCGCTAGATGCTTGCGGTGAGGAGGTTTGGCAAGAAGCCGGCGGAAAGGGAGCAGATTTCAATATGAACCGCAAAAAAGAATGCTCTGGAATCCGAATAATGCGGTGATGGTCGAAAAAATTTCGCAGACGGTCGAATAAAGTGTGGTGTAGGACGAAAAAAATGCGTAGGCGTTCGAATTAAGCTACGTATGACGAAAAAGTGCTCCTGCTGAAAACAACTGAGACGTTTTTTTAAAAAAATACTGCAGACAAACTCGCTTTTCTTCGAGTTTGTCTACAGTCTGAAAGAAGTTCACTGTCGTGAGCTTCTTTTTTAACTATTAGATAAATATTGATCCATCACGAATCTATCCAATCTGTCCTCTGCCGATTTAACCTGTTCCGCTTGGACGATTGGATCTTCTTGATCGGCACCGAAATTTGGATTGAAACAGAAAACTCCATCCTTCTTTATAAGATTTTTAAGTAATGGATCTTTCGCCTTCCGCTCCGTCATCGATAAACCTGCGATTTTTTGCTTCTCCATAGCAGTCCCGCCTAGAATATGTATGAAACAGTATTCATCATCTACCTATAACGCAACAAACAGCCATGGAGATTACATAATTTTTTTAGGGAAAATCAGCTTAGAATGTTAAATTCACTTTTAATTTCCCTCGCACACTATTAATAAACCAAATTTCCTCAGCGTTATTAAGGTCAGCTTTAAAAATGGGTTTTTCCTTGATTTCCTTCATCCTTATTAATTCTTGACGAAAAGTTCCAGCGAGCAGACCTGATTCCACTGGAGGGGTATAGAAGTCACCATTTATCTTCATCACTACATTCCCGTTCGTGAATTCCGTGATGAATCCTTCTTCATTCCAAAGTAGAACGTCATGGAAATCAGGATTATTCCTTTGAAACCCTTCATATACATCTCGATTAGTCGTCTTATGAAAAAGAAAGGGATTTCCACTTGATATAGGAGCTTCAGCCAAGATTGCCGTTAATTCTGAATCAAGGGGCTTTATTGCTTGTCCGGTAACTTCAAATTCACCAGTTTCTTTAAGTAGTACCCTTACCTTTTGCAACATACCTTGGTTTAAATCCGCATATTTTTGGAGTTCATCTCTAAGATTCAATTCAGAGAACCGATAATTGAAGTAATCAGCAGATAGTTTCATTCGATCGATATGATCATTCAACAAATAATATTCGCCATCGCTGAGCTTCATCGATTCCAATAATTCGTAGGCAGGCCTTTCCACCGTCAATAATTTGGCCTTTAAAAAGGCTTCGTCATATTCTTCGGTTAACTCGGAATCCCAAGTGATTCCCCCGCCTACCCCATACTCGGCATTACCTGTTTCCTTTTCGATCACGACCGTTCGAATCGGCACATTAAAAACAGCTTCGGATTCAGGGGTAATAAACCCGATTGCACCGCAATAAACTTCACGTGGTGAATTCTCGATATCGGTGATGATTTCCATCGTTTTTATTTTAGGTGCACCTGTTATCGAACCACATGGAAAAAGGGCCTTGAATATATCAATGATTGTTGTTCCGGGTTTCGTATCAGCTGTTATTGTGGATGTCATTTGCCAAACGGTCGGATATTTTTCAATTTCCTTAAGTTGTGGAACCTTGACGCTTCCTGGTTCTGCAATCATTCCCAAATCATTTCTGAGCAGGTCCACAATCATGTAGTTTTCAGCTTGATTCTTTTCAGAGGCTGCTAACCAATCTGCATTGAACTGATCCATTTTCAATGTCGTTCCCCGCTTTACCGTTCCTTTCATAGGCCTTGTAATTAGCTGGCCATCTTCCCAGCGGAAAAATAACTCGGGTGATGCCGAGAGGATTCGATGCGTCCCCACGTTCAAATATGCACTATAATTCGATCGTTGAGCTCTCTTCAAACGATCAAAGAAAGCGAAGTCGTCCCCTTCGAACTTGGATTGCAAACGCATCGTATAATTCACTTGATACGTATTACCTTTCTCAATTTCGGATTTTATTTTTTGAAAGCCCGAATGATAGGTAGTTGAATCCGTTTCTGATTGCCATTCAGCTAACTTAAAAGGCCCGGGCATTTTTTCAGGTAATTCTTCCGGTTTATCAAAAATACCGAACCATAATAATGGCATTTTGGCTCCATCTTTTACTTTAAAAGATTTTTCAAAAGCAGGTGCCGCTTCATAGGATACATATCCCGCTGCATAATGCCCCTGCTCGATTGCTTCCTGGACTTTTTGAAATTGAGGAAGGACATCCCCAATGGAATGGGCAGTGAACACTTTTTTGGGCTTCGAAAAATAGAGCGGCCTGCTCTCACCTTGTTTATCTGTGAAGTGAAATATTAAGGATAAAGGATCTTCTCGTTTCATTCTTCTCTCCTAACTTTGTTTAAAGAGTCAATCGGTATGTATTTTATAAAAAAGCTTGCAGACATGTGATCTGCAAGCTTATTCATTGACACTTATTTCATTCCAGTAACTTCTGCAATGATTTCATAAGAACGAAGGCGTGCATTCTGATCATATATGGCAGAGTTTATAATCATTTCATCCGCCTGTGTTTCATCTAAAAAGGTCTGCAACTGCTCTTTTACCTCTTCCGGATTTCCGATAATGGAGGCATTCAGCTGTTTCATGACAATGGCCTTTTCATATTCTGTCCAGATGCCTTCCATCGTATCAACTGGAGGAGCAAGTTGGCCAGGTGTGTTCCTTATCAAATTCAAAAACTGCTGTTGATAAGATGTGGCAATCCTTTGTGCCTCATCAGTAGTATCAGCTGCAAATACATTAACGCCAACCATCACAAAAGGTTTATCTAGAACGTTGGATGGTTGGAAATTATTGCGGTAACGAGCTAAAGCTGGTTGAGTATTTTCAGGGGAAAAATGGCTTGCAAATGAAAATGGCAATCCCAGCTGTGCCGATAATGCTGCACTGAAACCGCTTGAACCAAGCAGCCAAATCGGGATGTCCTGTCCTTCGCCAGGGATGGCCCGAACACGATTATGCTTGGAATCCGCATCTAAATAACTCCGGAGCTCTGCCAATTGTTCAGGGAAATCCTGTCCATTATTACGCACATCACCCCGGAGCGCCATGGCAGTAAATTGGTCGCTTCCCGGAGCGCGACCCAGTCCTAAATCTATTCTACCAGGATACATTGCTTCCAATGTTCCAAATTGTTCTGCGATAACCAGTGGTGCATGATTTGGTAGCATTATGCCTCCAGAACCCACACGAATTCTTTCTGTCTTCCCTGCAACAAAGCCTATCAGCACGGATGTTGCAGAGCTTGCGATCCCTGGCATGCTATGGTGTTCTGCAACCCAGAAACGGTTGTAGTTCCATTGCTCCGCATGTTTTGCTAAATCTTCAGTATTTTTAAAAGCTCCCGAAACTGTACCGCCCTCAACTATGGAAGCCAGGTCCAGTACGGAAAAAGAAATGTCGCTAAGTTTTTTTCCATGTTGATCAGCATTCATATCTTCAACTTCTTTCAATTATGATATTAATTGGACGCAAAGTCATCATATAGAAAATGCACACAAAATGCACATAAAATGCTCGAAGGGATTAATTGTTAAGGAGTTCCTTAGCAATCAAACGATAAGAATTCAGCTTGTCCTCCAATTTATGAGTGATGGTTATCAGCATTACTTCATCTGCTTGATATTTCTCCTGAATCTCCAAAAGGCGATACTTCACTTGAGAAGGTGTACCCATAATCAGTTTTTCATGCATGGTTTCCATCAGTACTTTTTCTTTTTCAGTCCAATCATGATTCCTTACCTCTTCTATACTTGGAACCTGTTTTCTTTCCCTTTGTCCACTTTGTATTTTCCAAAGGGTGCTGCTAAGAGCGATTTCTTTCGCAAGTTCCTCGGTTTCTGCACATATGGCTGCAACCGAAACGATCGTTTTGGGCTCTTTAAGAAAACCTTTTGTTTGGAAGTTTTCACGGTACTGTTGAAGACTCTTCAATCCATCATTTTCACTCATAAATTCACCAAATGCGTATGCAGTACCATTTTCAGCAGCAAGTTTTGCACTTTTTCCGCTTGTTCCCAATATCCACGGTTCAGGCGGTTCCTTTGGGATAGGAGCAGCAGAGGTATTTGAAAACAAATGTTCTTTCGGAAATTCATTTCTAAGAAAATTCAACAGTTCCTGAACAAGTTCTGGCATTTTGTAAACATTCTGCAAAAAATTATCGGATAATGCCATCGTAGCTTCGGCAGATCCCCCAGGAGCACGTCCTATACCCATATCGACCCGGCCTGGAAATAGGGTGGCAAGCATATTATAAATCTCTGCTATCCGATATGGCTTATAATGCGGAAGCAAAACTGCCCCAGATCCAATTCGGATATTTTTTGTTTGCGCACCAATATAGCTTATCAATACCTCTGGAACGGAACAGGCCAATCCCGGCAGATCATGATGTTCAGTTAACCAGATCCTGCTATAACCGAGTCTATCTCCTTCTTGTGCAAGTTGCAGTGAAGCCTGCAATGCTTCTTGTGCTGATTGTCCGGATGCAATTGGTGATTGATCTAAAATGCCCAGTTTCATATTGTTACCTCCTTTCTTGTCTTTCGTAACGTAATGGTAAATCATAACTAGCCGAAAGTCGCCTTAAATGCTTGCTTTGTTATTTTAGTTTGCAACCTTTAGCGGAAATTATATGGAGTTGAATCCATACTGGAGTTTGTGAGTGGATTATATATTCTGGCGAGGTCTTTGGTTTAATATATAAATATTTTGGAAGGTGTTCGTATTAATATATATTCTATCGAGGTCATTTAAGGAATATTTACTTTTAAAAACAAAGAAAAGCCCTAATATAGGGCCTTTCCAGAGCTATTCACTTTTTTTGAATTGAGATAGTAATTCACCAGCCATTATTTGCGAATCCAAACGAGCTGCTATAAATGGGGGTTGGATCCGATTATTGGACTCTATAGGCAAACCTAACCAAATAACTCGTTTATCAAAGATGATAAAGGAAAAGGAAACTGGTGAACAAATAAAATGATCAGAGATGATATCAGGGTTCTTTTTTGCTGATATGATCGTCAATTTCACTTCAGGGTTTCGTTTCATTAAATACCCTTGCCATTCTGCCGACAAACTGTTCAAATCCGGCACTGCCATTACCATCTCTTGTTTTGTTGAATCAATATCTTCCAGAAAGTCTCCTAACTTACGGGCATGCATCCACTTTAATTTCGGGTGCTGGTGTTTAACCCATTTTCCAATGTCTTTCTTTGACACAATCTGATCATTTTGAATTTGATGATCGACAAGTTGACGAAGTGTTTTGCTGCGATAAACATGTTTGTTAACAAATGAAGTGTCACTAACATGTACGAACTTACCCTTAGTCCTTGTTATTGCCACATTAATGAGCCTTTCACTTTCTCTTCCGGTCAATAACATTCCTGCCCTGTTTTGCGGATAACTATCGACTGTGTCAAAAATCATCATCTCCCGTTCGCTTCCCTGGAAACGATGTACAGTTGCAGCGATGATATCGGCCGTTTGCCGTTCTTTGGCATATAAATCATCCAATAGTTTTTCCATCAAGTCTGCCTGAGCACGATAAGGAGCGACATAACCAATTGACCTTGTCCCTCCCACATAAGCTTCATGAATCAGTTGAAAAGATAAAAGTAATTGCCATATATTCATTCTCGAGTGGGATGTGCGTTCAGTGATGCAATATTCCCCTGATAAGCTAGTATCTACAAGTGCTGCTGCCATATTGGCAAACGGTTCCGCCAGCATTATGCTCTCCCTGCTAGTCGCAACACTTTCATGATCACCTACAAAATTGTTATAGACGACACGATTAGTGAATGCTGAAATATCCGGATGCATGCGGCGCTGTTCTTTTAGTAGGAATAAATGAGGATGAAGTTCCCCTTCCTCCACAGACTGAGCGACACCCGCCCGATGAAAGATGTCTTCCTTCAGCCAAAGTTTCACGAGTGAATCACGAGCGGAAGCAATCGGGGGCAATTGTTTGAAATCACCACAAACGATAATATGTTTGGATAACGCTGCAGCGAAAGCCACCTGTGGTACGTAAGCCATGCTCGCTTCGTCTAAAATTACTAGATCATATTCCTTTTGATAAACCGTTTCATCATTTGCGGCTTTAGCCAAGGTCGTTCCGATGATTTTTGCTTCTTTTACGAATTGCATCTCTTTATGGCGTATTTTCTCCAAGATTTTTGCCAGTTTTTTCTCTATCTCGATTAATTGATCCGTATCCCTTTTGCTGAAGGAGCCAGACAAGTCATGTTTTAATAAACGTTTCTCTTCTGCTAGCTGTTCTTTTTCATTAATTAATGCCGGCTCATGTTTACCTAATAATTGTCCCGTAACAATATCATCATGTATGGCTAGGGATTCACCGATCTGAGACCCATAGCGAAGCACATCGCCTTCTTTGAAAAGATCTTTCTTTTTAATGAATGAAGAAATCTCAGCCATCAAAACATCGACAGCCTGGTTGCTATGGGACAAGACCAACACTTTTTTCTCTTGTAAATAATGATTGGCTACTGTACGTGCCAATGTATAGGTTTTTCCTGTTCCAGGTGGACCCCAGACGAATGTGACAGGATTGAACTTCGAGCGTGCATATAATTCTTTCACACTGCTTAGTTTTTCATTTACAGGATGTTTTTGCGGCATAGACGGATCCATCAGGCGTTTGATCCGAAGCCTTTTCTTTTTGCTTCTCTTGATTTCGTCCAAGCGGATAATCAATTGTTCTAGCAATTCCCATGGATCATGGTATAAAAAGGCTTCGCCGATCATATCGCCTAACGAGCGATCAAAAACAATGATTATACTTTTTCCTTCCGATGAGAGGATCCTGCCATCCTGTTTAATTCCTCCCCATTCAAGTCGAACGACTGAACCGACTGGAATTTTTATCGATGAACCTGTTTCAAAATAATAGCTGAAAGAACCGTCACTTGTAAGCAGATGACCGTTCGAAACCAGGTATTTTGTGCTGCCATATTTTTTTAAATGCAGGATTTCAAGCTGAAGTGCCTGCTGCCATTCTTTTATAAAATTAACTGTTGAATTCATTTTTTCACTTTCCTCACAAAATATGCCATTGAAGTATAAAGAAACTTGCCCATTGGCTAGGCTTTGATGCAGAATAATTTACTGTCCCTATGACCTTTTTCACAAAGGCACCTATTTTTTACCATATGAAAGAAGGCCCAATCAATAGATTGGGCCTCTCATACGCCAATAAAGTAACTATAGCATTTTTATAGCAGACTTACCATGGGCTCTTTTGGAAGAAATGGTTTAGATTAGCCCTCTGACAACCCTGTGAATTCGTCGACAAGATCACTGAAAATCCTCATGGCGTTTTCTATGGGATCAGGTTTAGTCAAATCAACGCCTGTTTTCTTAAGCAGCTCCAATGGGAAATCGGAACTCCCGCTTTTCAAGAAGGTTAAATAACTTTCAAGAGTTTTTTGGTCTCCAGATAGGATCTTATCTGCGATTGTAATAGCTGAAACGTAACCAGTGGCATATTTGTAGACGTAAAACGGACGATAAAAGTGTGGGATGCGTGACCAGCCAAACTTCACTTCTTCATCGAAAATTATCTCATCTCCATTATAAGCACGGAATATCGATTCATAAGCTGTGTTAAAAACCTCGGCATTTAGAGGCTCATCATTTTCAGCTTTTTCATGTACGATCTTTTCAAATTCCGCAAACATCACCTGTGTGAAGAATGTTCCTTTAAAACTATCTATGAAATGGTTAAGTAAGTGTTTTTTCTTTTGCACGTCTTGTGTTGTTTTAATTAAATGACGAATCAGCAGGATTTCATTAACAGTGGACGCAACCTCAGCAACAAAAATGGAATACCCTGCACTTATTTGCGGTTGGTATTTTGAGCTATAGTACGAATGCATGCCGTGTCCGGATTCATGTGCAAGTGTAAATACACTGTCTAAATCATCACGGTGATTTAATAAGATGAACGGATGAACACCATAAAGTCCTAAATTATAAGCGCCTGAACGTTTTCCAGGTGTTTCCCTGACGTCGATGTATCTTTTTTCCTTAAAGGTTTTTAGGATTGTGATATATTCTTCGCCTAGAGGTTTCAATGCTTCCACCATCAAAGCAAAACCATCCTCGTAAGAAATCTCCTCTTTAGCACCTTCGACCAATGGTACACTTAAATCATATGCACGTAGTTCCTCTACCCCGAGCAATTTTTTTCTTAAATTGATGTATTTATGCATGGGTCCGATATTTTGTTTAGTAGACATAATCAAATTATCATATACTTCTTTTGGAACTTGATCTCCGAATAAGGATTTTTCCAAGGCAGATGGATAATTTCTTAGTTTTGAAAGATTCACATTATTCTTGATTGCTGTAGAAAGTGTGGAAGCGATGGTATTTTTCAAATGTACATATGGCTGATAATATGCGATATACGCCTCTTTTCTTCTATCACGATCATCGTGTTCAATCAATTTGGAATACATTCCTCGTGTAAGCTCAACCCTTTCGCCGTCTTCATTCGTGACTTCCCCAAATTTAATATCAGCATTGTTGATCATCCCGAACGTTTTTTGTGGTGCTGAAAAGGCTTCACCTACTTGGGAAAGGACCTCTTCTTGTTCTTTCGTTAACACATGGGCTTTATAGCGATAGGAATCCAGTAGATCTTCTTCAAAATATTTTAAGCCCTCAATTTCTTTTATGTACCCTTTTAATGTTTGTTCTTCAAGACTCAAAAGAAATGGCATGAAAAATGCAGATGCATTACTAATTTTTTGCCCTAACTGACCTGCTCTATCAAGTAATGCCTGCGATGAGGTAACACGTGTATCCAAATCTGTTTGCAGCATGGCATATACATATAGCTTGTTATAAATGTAGCCGAGCTCCTCACTTAATCGTAAATACTCGAACAAATCTTTAGCAGACTGAATATGCCCATCATAATTTTTTAATTTTTCTGTCATACTAAGGACTTCTTGATAATCTTTTTCCCAATTGGCCTGATCATCGTAAATATCCTTTAAGTTCCATGTTTCTTCTTCTTTGATTTCATTCCGTGATTTAAACGTTTGCATATTATGGCACTTCCTTTCAGACTTATAGGCTTACCCTTTATTATAATCGACTTTCAGAAAAATCTGCATAGAAAAACCAGTATGCTAAAAATACATACTGGTTTTTCTTTTTATCAATTAGAATTTTGCAGCAGTTTCAGCAACTTTCGCCAATCCTTCTGCAACGATATCCTGTGTACGGTCTGGATATTGATTATGTCCCTCGATAACAACGGTTTCCGGGTTCGTTATGCCCCATAATTTTAAATTCATCGTTACGTATTTCACTGCCATTTCAGCAGCTTCCATTCCAGGTAAAGCATAATCCGATCCGCGAGCATTAAGTACAGCCACTTTTTTCTCAGGAATAAGACCAACTGGGCCTTCAGCAGTGTATTTAAAAGTTGTACCCGCTTGAGCAAGATAAGAAATATATGTTACAAGTGGAGCCGGTACCGTTGCGTTCCATAGTGGGAAGGCAAATACCACTTTGTCGGCAGCAAGGAATTGATTCAAGTATTGTTGCACGATATCAGCAATCTCCACTTCTTCCTCAGTCAATTCCATACCTTGACTGCGTTTATATAGGGCAGTAATTGCTGTATTTCCATAGTAAGGTAAGTTCAGTTTAAATAAGTCCAATTCAGTTACTTCATCGTTACTATTCGCTTCCTTGTAAGTGTTCAAAAACGCTTCATACATTTTCACGCTAATAGCTTGATCAGCTGGACGGTCATTTGATTTAACAAATAATACTTTAGACATTGTCAGTTCCCCCAATAGTTAATTTTTATATAATTGCCATGAAAAATAGGACAGTTTCAAAAATATTCAATCCATATATCTCGAATTAACTGCAATTACTACATTCACATTATAAAACTGCTAATCCAATAAGGCAAGAAATATGTTTTTAATATTAAAATGGGCATTTCAAGAATTTCCTCCTGTTTTTTTACAACCCCAAAGCCAAAGAAACCGAGAGCAATTTGCTCTCGGTTAAGTTAACTCTTTATGATGGAAGGGACATTTCCCTTTTATCGGCTCTATATCATCCCCGATGAAAAATTGTTTCCATTCATTATGATCTACATCACCAAAGTGGCTAATATCAGGATGTTTAGGCAGGTTATCCCATTCCTCTACTCGTTCACGAACCTTTTCACGTGACATGATCCCGCCTTTTTCCGTCCCTTCTAAGCCTTCAAATATCATCCGGGGTTGGAATCCAAGAACAAGGCTATTTCCTAAATCTCGGGTTTTTCGCTGTTTATAAGCAGGTGAATTGCCAAAGACGAAGATTGGTTCGCCTGCAAAATGATAGTCCCATAGATAATGATCGGGATCTTTCGGCTTATTAATTGGCCAAGGTTTTTTATCCTCTTTATGCAGGTATTGCAGGATCTCCCAAAACTTTTTTCGGTACAGTCCTATATCTCCTTCTATTGGTTCAGGCTCCATAAAGACAAACAGGCCATGCCTGATATATGGGGGTTCCTGAAATAAATCAAGAAAGCTTTCCACTGCTTTTGGAAGATTGGACCAATCTTCCTGTGTGATATAAGCATAACGAAGTTCCCCTTTATTTTCAGCTTTCATACCAAAATAACAAGGAAATGTTTTATCCGTCACTGTATTATGGAAAGTTTGATATTCTTTAATTAGCCATTGCGGCACTCGATCGGGATTTGTCATATCTTCTTTCGTTAACAAATTTGAATTAGCAGTCAGCATCATTGTTCTCCTTAAATCGTTTTACTATATGATACCCGCTTTAAATAAACTAAAACTTCTTCGAACTGCAAATCACCACAATCAGGTACACCACATGTAAATTCTGATAAGTGCCTCCCCGTTCCATTTTGATTCCAATTCCCACTCAAGAAATGTAATACCGGTTCAGCAAAAAAACAATTGATGCGCATGATAATCATTTTCTTTCCTTTAGGTTAACCTAAGAAAAAACAAGGAGTGATGTTTGATGGCAAGGAGAAAAAAAATTCTGGTAGCTGAAGCGCGTAAAGGACTCGATGATTTAAAAGCCAAAGTTGCTGGTACAAAGAATCCTGAAGAGGCAAAGTTTGAAGTAGCAAAAGATATTGGCGTACCGCTGAAAAAAGACTATAACGGTGAGCTGACATCCACGCAGAATGGAAAAATAGGCGGAAAGCTAGGAGGCGGCATGGTCAAGGAACTTATAAAGATGGCACAGGAAAACTTAGGAAAAAAACATTAACCTTTCGATCCAAATTGTTACGCATGCTTCAGTAGACATATCATCGAAATTATTATTAAACGAACAACTGACAAAACGAACATTTTGTGACTTAACATGATGAAGGGCAGTTATTACACTCGCAAAAAAGCTACCCTTCTGGGGCTGGTTTTTTTAAAAAATTTTATTAATGCTCATGGGTAAAACCCTTGAAATTACTGAGCTTATTAATTCTGACGACAGAGGAAGCCCAAGATCAAATAAGAAAACCCGGAGCTTTTCTACCACTTTCGCCTAAGATCCCATTTGAATCTTCATCAATATTTTCACTTTAAAGGCTTCCGCTATTAAATGGCCTATGGCAGATATAACTCCGGGTTTTACTCCATGACAAACGGCAATAACACCGCATTGGCCAAACCATACGGTATACGGAATAACGCTCCATATGCGTGAGCAAAGTTCTGAACTGGAATCACATTCTGCGCACTACAAAATGCCCACATTCACTTGCTGTGTGTAACCTCGAGAAACTTCCCCAACTATTTCAGCTTTGGTGACTAAAGTCGTCTGCTCAAAAATTTCGGAAACTTTTTTAACGACAACTGCATTTTCCAAACCCACATTACTCACGAGAAGAATCCTTTGGGCCCCAATACCATTGACTAAACCCGGAATGATTGAACGAGTATTCGGACCACTGTAAATCTAAGCCCTTAACCAAAAATTGGAACGGCCGTTTACCTTCATAAATTTTCACCTCAGGTAAATTTGTCTTTATTTGCGATTAAGATTTTTCAATTCCTGCTTCCATGTTCCTGGTGTCCTTCTTTAGGATCCAAAATTCAGAAATGCAACATAGTAAGCTGTATCGGCTTCACAAAACCCCATATTCCTTTACGTTACTTTGATAGATCTCTTCAATTCCCTTTCCTTTTGCCCTTGCCAAGATCTCCATCCGTACTGATAATTGTTTCATGGTAAAATCGTAAACAGCTTGTTTGTCATTACCAAATGGATTGCCTAACCGATCATATCCCTCTGTATTTAGCGCGATGGCTAATGGTGAAAGTTCCTCCATCCTCTTTTCAACTTGTTTAAAGATATGTGGATGTTCACTGATGATTCTCTGCAGCAGGAAAGTCCCATAAGCAATATGGCGTGATTCATCTTTTTTCAAAAGACCCACGCCCTTTAATAAACCAGGCATCATTTTACTAGCTTCAAGAGTCTGATAGAACCCAAAATATCCAGTTTCTGCAAGCACGCCCTCTGTAAACATATTATAAACAGTCGCCGCTTCTGCCAATGCTTCAGGGGATTGATCGGATAAAAGTTTCCCCATCGCTTCCGGCAATATTTCATGAAAAATGGATTTATAAATGTCTGAGTGATAAATCGACAAATCACCCGTTTCACCAAGTTGATCTAATGTATATCGAAAGAACTCCGTATGCTTCGCTTCTTCGAACAAGAATGTCGTTAAGTACATTTCTTCCTCAATTCTACCTTCTTTGGCTATCGTCATAATGAGGGGGAGCAAATCCAAAGTCACGGCTTCTTCTCCGCCCTGAAAAAGGGAGATGATCCGTAATAATACTTCCCTTTCATCATCAGTAAATGACTTCCAATCTTCTTTATCTTGGCTGAAATCAATGTCACGAGGATTCCATATACCGAATTTCTTTGCCTTTTGATATAGTTTAAATGGTAGGGTATCTTCTCTAAAACTCTGGCTGGTGGTCGTTAAATTCTTTCTTTTCATGTTAATGCCTCCTTGAATTTATGAACTGAAAACTTCTGAATCCATAAGGAATTATTTAATTTGTAAGGGTTTTCATTATATTGTAAGATATTAGTAGCATTTATCCTAGCACTGAAAATGTAGGGAGGAATAAAGTCGAATGCTTGAGGAAACCCTGATGAATCATGTAAAAAAGATTTCCCATCAAAAAGATATGGCAAATAAATCACAAATGATTGTAAAGGGCTGTGTGGATTTTTTTTCTTTTCAACGTGCATCTTTATTCAGTTACTCATGTTTAACAGGAGTGGGTGAAGGAATATGTGCATGTACTAGTGAAGATACCTTTTCATTACATAATATTAAAGAAAAAATTCATGATATATACCCCATCCACCAAGCTGTCATCCATAACAAACCCATATACTTAACCATCCAACATGCGAAATCCTCCATCCCTGCAAAATACGTTAAAAGATTTTCCATCTCATCATTGGCAATCATTCCGATGATGGTAAATGACATGGTCATCGGTTTTGTTTTGGTTGACCCCATTCAGGCAAACGAGTCAGTTACCAAGAATGATTTAATGAAGCTGTCCCATTATTTGAAACTGACTGTCAGTTCAACATCGGATTCCGCTCCTCCCTCTTACCTTCTAAGTAAACGTGAAACGGAGGTCCTTCAATATTTAGCCAATGGTTTAGGATTAAAGCAAATGGCACCAAAAATGAGCGTTAGTGAATTTACTGTCAGAGATCATATTTCATCTGCAATCAGGAAATTAGGAGTGAATCACCGGACTGAGGCCGTGGCGGTTGCTATAAGGCACAAAATGATTATTTAAAAACACAAAGAAGGTTTCAGTCTGTAGACAAACTCGATGAAAATCGAGTTTGCCTACAGTTTTTTTATGGCTTTTACAATTTGTTGATTGGAACGTAAGGCACTCGCTTTCCGCGGGCGGGCGGGCGGGCGGCCCGCCCTCGGCTTGCGCCTGTGGGGTCTCCCCTAGACGCGCTTTTCCCGCAGAAGTCTCGCACACCCGTTCCAATCAACTTTGAGTATTAAAACTTAAACATGATTCTATTCAGTGAGATCAACTGGTGCCAGCGATCCATTTGGTCCGAAAAATGGAGGCCGCCATTGATCTCTCATTCATATATGACTTGGCGAAAGATTTGTATTCAGAGGTAGGACGCCCAAGTATTGATCTAGTTATTTTAGTTAAACTGACATTTATTCAGTATACAATTCGGTATTCGTTCCATGCGTAAAAAGCTTGAAGAAGTCGAAACATATATGGCTTACCGTTAGTTCTTAGGCTATGGTTGCCATGATAAATGCCTCTTTCAAAATTCGGGAAAAATTATGAGCGACGCTTTAAAGATACTTATTTGAACAGATATTCTAAAGCATCTTAATGACAGCTGCTGATAGAAAGTTAATCAGTGCAGAATACGTATTTGTTGATTCCACACATTTGAAAGCCAGTGCAAATTAGCGGAAATTCGAAAAGAAAATCGTTCGCAAGGAAACACGCGCGTATCAAGGACGACTTCAAGAAGAAATAAATCAATGACCTGAAAACCATAATAAAAAACCTTTTCAGGGCCAGTAAAGGTCTTAATAATGACCTCGGATAAGACACTATTCTATAACTGCTTCAAATCCAATAAAAAATCAAAAAGGTTTCGGAATAAGAACATTCCGAAACCTTTTCATCTACAAACTGAAACCTTCAAGAAGGTTTTTTTGTTTAAGTATCATTGAGTCACTTTTTCTTCAACTTTCGTAGTCCAATTTAACTCGTCTTCAATTTTACCTGTTTGGACACCTGTCAGTGTATCATATAGCTTTTTAGATAGTTCCCCAGTTTCCCCGCTTTGAACGACCATTTCTTCACCATTCCACAAAAATTCACCAATTGGCGATATCACCGCGGCTGTACCCGTTCCGAAGGCCTCTTCCAGGTGACCTGATTTATATGCTTCTTGGACCTCCTCCATGGAAATGCGTCTTTCCGTCACGGGAAGATTCCAATGTTTAAGCAATTCTATAATGGAATCACGAGTAATCCCCGGAAGGATACTTCCATTTAAAGCAGGAGTGATAATTTCACCATTAATTTTGAAGAAAACATTCATGCTTCCAACTTCTTCAATATATTTTTTCTCTACTCCGTCTAACCAAAGAACTTGGGCATAACCCATCTTTTCGGATACTTCCTGGGCTTTTAGGCTCGATGCATAGTTCCCGCCCGTTTTAGCTTCTCCTGTACCGCCATTAACTGCACGTGTGAAAGCTGACTCCACTGCTATTTTAACTGGATGAATGCCTTCTTTATAATAAGAACCTACAGGTGACATGATGATGATGAACTGATATTTTTCTGATGGAGAAACTCCAAGGTAAGGCTCAGTAGCTATAATGAATGGTCTGATATATAAGGAGGTACCTTCTGCCTGAGGAACCCAATCCTTATCAACGCTAATTAAAGTTTTTAAGGCCTTCAACGCAAAATCAACGTCGATATCCGGTATGCATAATCGGCTATTTGAACTATTTAAGCGTTGGAAATTCTTTTCCGGACGGAATAATATAATTTCATCTTCTGGTGATGCATATGCTTTTAATCCTTCAAAAACAGATTGACCATAGTGGAAAATCATAGCTGACGGCTCTAGTGCGAGCGGTTGATAAGGAACAATTCTTGGATCATGCCACCCTTGCCCTTGTGTGTAATCCATAATAAACATATGATCGGTAAACTGCTTACCGAACTCAAGCTGGTCCGCCTGTGGTTTTTCTTTCTTTGTTGTACTAAGCGTGATTTGCATGTCATGTTCCTTCATTACCAAAACCCCTTGTTGAATAAATTTACAAGATTTCACTTCCATAAAATCTATCTTTAATTAGTTTACTCCTATCAGGAATCATAGTTCAAGCCTTTTGACCAAATTTTCGGAATTCTTTTAAAATAAATGGGTTTTTTTCGACTTACTTACTATGATTCCTGAAAAAAGAACCGGTTATTCCTAAAACCTCTCAATAAATACCAAATCTGGTTGTTCGTTCAAGTTTAATTGAATTCCTGAATATTAGGGTTAATTTTAACAAATTATCTACAATAATGCCAATGTGATTTTTGTAGTTCTTCCTACATGGAACAGGTAGTAATCCGCTTGAATCGTTTCCACTCCTTTAAATGGAGAATGACTAAATAAAAAGATGTGCAGGCAGATTCCTTTTGAGTTGCACCTCCATAAGACTTCGAACCGATACTCAACTAAATCCTTATATGTATATTAACAAGGAACATACAAGGAAATGAAACATTTTATATACTATTTCATAAAGTGGGATCATGAATGGTTTTTTTAGATATTTTTCCAATTCCAATCCATTATGGGATATAGCTACAAATTTGTTGTGAAATTCAATTTAGTAGTTTACTACTAAATAATAATCTTATATACTTATCCCACAAGATAGATAAAATGCATGCAAATCAAATTATTATAGATAGAACGCATGGTACTTTATTATTTTTGACGAAAAGGGGTAACAACATGACAAAAAACAGGTGGTTAATCGCTTTATCCGCTATCGCTATTCACCTTTCCATTGGTGGTGCATACGCATATAGCGTATACAAAAAACCTTTGGTTGAGACTATGGGGTGGTCAGAAACTGAAGTCACGTTAGCATTCACAATTATGATGGCGCTTGCAGGAACTTCTGCAGCCTTCTTTGGGAAATTCGTAGAAAAAAATGGTCCAAGAAAATCAGCTTTGGTTGCTGCTGTATTATTCGGCTTAGGACAAGCTGGTTCCGGGTTGGCCGTAATGGTCGATTCACTACCACTTTACCTATTGACATATGGGGTTTTAAGTGGTCTTGGTATGGGGATTGGGTACATTTCACCAGTATCCACTTTAGTCAAATGGTTCCCTGATCGCAGGGGATTGGCTACAGGAATGGCAGTATTAGGTTTCGGTGCCGGAGCCCTCATAACAGCCCCAGTAGCTGCAAGCCTTATGGAGTCCGTTGGCATTTATACAACTTATTATATTTTAGGCGCAGGCTATTTCATCCTAATGTTCTTAGGTGCAACCTATATTGCACCTCCAAAGGCCAACTGGTTACCTGAAGGAATGATGAAGGATATTAAATCCGGTAAAAAAGAATTGAAGAAAGACCTAAGGCAATTAACTGCAAAAGAAGCGGTTAAAACTAAACACTTCTGGATGTTATGGTCTATGAAATTGATTAATACAAGTGCAGGGATCATGATGATTTCGGTAGCGTCACCTATGGCTCAAGACGTTGTAGGGCTTTCTGTGGCAGGTGCTGCAACATTAGTCGGTGTTATGGGAATCTTTAATGGTGGAGGTAGACTTGGCTGGGCAGCGGCCTCTGATTATATAGGCCGTCCAAATGTCTTCGTCATTTTCTTCATCATACAAATCGGAGCGTTCCTTTTACTTCCAACTACTACAAATACATTATTGTTCCAAGGACTCATCTTGTTAGTAGTTAGTTGTTATGGAGGAGGATTTTCAAATCTACCTGCATTTGCCGGGGATTTATTTGGAACCAAGGAAATTGGGGCCATTCACGGTTATCTTTTAACTACATGGTCTCTAGGCGGAGTTTGCGGACCAATGTTGGTTACTGCAATTAGGGAAAGTACGAACAGTTATATCCCGGTATTCTACGTTTTCGCCGTATTAATTGCGATTGCATTCGCTATCTCCATCTGGTTGCGTTTGGACATAAAAAAAATGCAAAGGGAACAGAAACAAGGATTAACGAATACATTAAGTAAAATATCCTAATTTATAACAGGTATCTTATGACCTTGCAAAAAGGCATGATCAAGTAAGCTTCCAAAAGCGGAGGTTAGCTTTGATCATGCCTTTTTTAGTTTTTGAACATTATCCAATGAATATAAGTCTTCACAATCTCCTGGACATACTCCCCCTTTCCTTCCTTGGCGCCCGTCAACAATATGGGAATTTCAAAAGTAAAAGAAATTCGAATTCCAGCTTTTATCTGTTTTCCGATTCCCTGTTACTGGTCATAGGAAACTGAACAAGTTATATAGTTTAACATTAAGCCAAATAAGGGAATCAAGTAAGAGATGGAATTAGGGGGGATTGTCTTGTGGATCAATAAACCGTTTTTTAAATATGCAAGCGCAATAATTTTGATCATTTTAATTATATTTTTACTAGGTAAGATTGATTATATTTTGCTTCCGCTACAAAAAATCATTGCAGCTATATTCTTCCCCATTATAGTGGCTGGGCTTTTATACTACATATTACGGCCAGTCGTTAACTTTTTAACTGAATATATCCCTAGGACTATTAGCATTTTCATCGTCTTTTTGATTATATTCAGCATGATTGGGATGGTAAGTTACTTTGGAAGTCCTGTAATTGTGGACCAATTTCAAAAAATATCTGAAAACCTCCCAAGTAAAGTCAAGGAATTCTCTAAAGAATCCGAAGATATAATTGAAAAAAATGATTTTGGCATGGTTAATATGGAAGATTTGAAAGAAAAAGCGGTCACACATTTAAAAGATTACTCGGAAAAACTCATAGGGAATGTCCATACTATTTTCTCCACGATCACTAGTGTATTAACAGTTTTGGTCATTACACCATTCATTTTGTTTTATTTCTTGAAAGATGGAGATAAACTAAGACCATTTCTATTAAAATTTATTCCGAACGACGTAGAATCAGAGGGTAACACGATTTTAAAAGACGTTGATAGAGCCCTATCAATTTATATTATCGGACAATTCATCGTATCAATCGTCATTGGGACTTTGATGTATATTGGCTACCTAATTATCGGTCTCGATTATGCACTCGTTTTAGCCCTATTCGCTATGATTTTTACTGTTGTACCATTCCTTGGTCCATTAATAAGCATCATCCCTGCCCTTTTCATCGCCTTACAGCAAGACATTGGGTTGGCAGTGAAAGTACTCATTGTCCTTACCGTCGTTCAACAAGTCGAGGGCCACTTGGTTACACCGAATATTATGGGAAAACGGCTCAACATTCATCCACTGTCCATTATTTTATTGCTGCTTGCTGCAGGTTCAATATACGGTTTCATTGGCATTTTAATAGCTATCCCCACTTATTCCGTAGTAAAAACGATTATAGGAAACTTTAGGAAATTTTATAGGTTACGAAAAAGGATCCCATAATCAGGAATGGTTTTCTCCACCCTTTATATCCACCCAATTAAGAGGGACCTATCCTTGAACTGCACCCCAATTGTTGATAACAGTCTAACAATTGGGGGTTTTTTATGACCAATTATCATTAAGATAAATGTAATAGCTGTTTTGGCTTAGAAGGAAAGGATTCTTTTTCAACGGTTGCTACTGGAATATAATGCTAATCTAATACCTAAGAATTGGGAGGCTCATTTTAAAGAACATGGTATGGAAGGTTTTACTCTTACCTATTCAAACTATAATCGAAGATTTAAAATGAATGCGCTAACTTATATGACCGATATTGGAGTGTCCATTACACAAGCGCCGAGTTTTCTTAGACTATCCAGAAATGGATGAAGAAACTTGATGAACACGGAATAACGGTCTAGAAACGAACCATTAGAGGCTGAAACTGAACGTTTACGTACGGAAAGTGCCTAATTTCAGAAAAGTGTATTGTCCAGCCGCAAGAAAAAGCGAAAGTAGTTTACGGGCTAAGGGGAGATATTTAGTTAGGCAGCATGAACCCGGTAACTCGGGCTCATGCCTTTAAATTTTAGCTTGATTCGTTGATGATTGCAGGAATGTATATAATCTTCTAGCTTTTGTCTAAAAAAATGCACAATGCTCTCGAATTCCTGTAAATAAGTATTTCAGATATTAAACATCTGTGACTCATTTTTCATTAGGCATTGTTCTCATCAGTGTTTGTTTAATATTTTTTTAATCCACCGTTTGAAAAACGCTTTGACACTTTTCTTTTTTATTTCTTGAATGGCTTGATTTTGCTTTTCAATATAAATTACTTCATTGTTTATGGCATTATTTTCTGCTAGAACTAGACCCAAATCGGAGTTATGGTCTTTGTTGAGAACAATTTTGTAAGGAATATTATGACTCATCGCCAATTTAATATATTTCCCTAGATATTGATAGTCCATCTGACCATTTAAAAATAAATTTGAATGGGGATGCCGTTTCATCATTTGCTCAATCTCCGGATATACATTCATTTCAAAGACTTGGCTTTTTTTTAGGACGATGACGACTCGCTCCCGTAATGTACCCAGGTATTTCCTTCGTTCGCCAGGCTTGATTTCTTTTGGACCGTAGATTCCTTGTTCTAGATAGTCCTCCACTTTTGGGCGTGACAATTCTTTCCACCTCCGGTTTCACTTCAATAATGTATGAAAAATGGCCAAAAATAGTGCCCATCTTCTTTAGGAATGCATAAATGTAAAAAGTAGTTGGGGTTATCTTTCCCCTTTTTTAGTCTACCCTTCCTTTATAAAATTGTCACCCCAGCTTCGCTTCATGCATAGGATAGTATATGTGTGAATGTAGGTTGCTTAAAAGAGGGACGGGGAAAAACATGAAAAAATTAATTGTATTTGTATTGATATTCTCCTTTAGTTTCGTTGCGTTCAGCAATACTTCAGGTGCGGCGGCGAGACAACTGATTATCATCAATAAAGCCAATAATCAGCTAGCCTATTATGAAAATGATAAATTGGTGAAGGTGTTCATCGTGGCAACAGGAAAAAAAGCCTCCTATACTCCTGAAGGAAAATTCAAGGTCGTGACTAAGATTGTGAATCGTCCCTATTATAAAGGCAACATTAAAGGAGGAGACCCCAAAAATCCTCTGGGGAAACGATGGCTGGGGATAAATGCACGGAATACGCCAGGTAATACGTACGCAATACACGGCAATAATGATTCTAAAACCATTGGGAAGTATATAAGTGCCGGTTGTATTCGCATGTATAACGATGATGTTCAATGGCTGTACGATAAAGTGGGAATGAACACTGTTGTCTTAATTGCCAGTTCGAATAAATCATTTGCTTCCATAGCTGCTACGAATGGATATAAGGTGAGCGGATCTAAAAGTCTACCTGTACAGACTACCTACTCTATCCTGAAGAAAGGAAGTAGTGGCCCCCAAGTAATTGAGCTACAAAAAAGATTAACGAAACTTGGATACAGCACTAAAGGAATTGATGGGGGATTTGGAAAAAATACCGAAATGGCTGTAAAGAAATTTCAAAAGGCTAAAAATCTTACATCTGATGGAGTTGTCGGACCGCAAACGAAAAAAGCGCTTGGGCTTAAATAATTACTATTACTGATATCCCCTGATTAGAGGATATCTTTTTTATGTCTAAACTGTAACAAACCATACATTATTACCCAAATTGTCTGTAATTTCCCACCATCACTTATTGGCTTTATGTTATAATTTATACATAAACAGCTAATCATAATCGCACTGCATTACATACAAGGAGGTAATACAAATGTACGATGATCTTCTCATATTATCCATTAAATCAATTTTTGTTATCGGCACCATTGCGATGTTTGTGATTTTAGGATTCGTAAAAGGACGCAAGTTTTAAATTTACCCACTTCTTTAAAATATCCTCATTGCCTGATTACTTGTATTATTTTCATACTGGTAATCAGGTTAATTTTACTCAGAAAAAAAAGCATATCCTAACTGGGCATGCTTTGCTTTACCAATTCCAGTAATCCGTTTTTTCTAAAAGTTGATCAATATCAAATGTATCAAGAGGGATTGGAACTGATTCTTCTGCAATCTCTTCAGTCGCTAGCAATAATTGGTCGATATCAATAATGGCCAAAACAGTCCTCTCCTTTTTTAATGGTCTTTACCCTCATTTTTAATACATTAAACATTTCGTTCAAAAGATATTTTATTAGAGGGTAGCCCTTTAATTTTACATTTGACAATTATTTAAGGTGCAGTGAACCATTTTTTTCCGACCCTTCCGGAGAAAGCGTATGTATCAATTTAACCAGCTTATAAAATGTCCCGCTGCAGATGGTTACCTCGGGCAGATTATGAAAAATTGATTTTTTATTAATATGATAATTGTCTTTCTCAGGTGAATACACAATAATTTTCTTATTTAATGATAAAGCATATCCAAGCTCATAAAGATTACCTTTACCTGCAGTTAGGAAGATCAGCATGAAATCAGCTTCCTCAATCCCCTTTTTTTCATATTCTCCAATATCTTCAGCATTTTGGTTATTCTCATCATCCTCAATTAAATTCCAGTCATTCACACATGTAAATCCTTTTGAAGTCAATTTCTTGATCAATGACCTTACTTGCTTTAAATTTTTTTCGTCAGATGCTATATAATATTTCACTCATACACCTCCAAAATATATAACCATTGATACTTTTTACCTATATTAACTATACTATACATATTCGTTATAAAGAACGCAATATCCTTTCCCTAAAAATTAAAAATATTTAAATGACACAGTTTCAATCAAAGAAATTTTAAGCGAAAAAAACCATCATTCCTTTACAGATAATGATGGTTTTTCGTTTAAAAAATTAAATTCCAGAATTAACCTTACAAAAAAGATAATGTAATTATGTAAAAAAGTTTATAATTTAGGACTATTAGAATCCACCGATCCATTTTGTATAGATGGTCATTCTTATAAATCTGGCATTCCGGGTAATAAAGTATAGATTAACCCTTCAATAAATCCAAAATAAAAACCTTGTCCTCTACCCGGCAAGGTTTTTTTATTTTTCATATGTGATATTTTCTATTTCAATCCTGAAGGGTGCAGCCTCACATATATTAATTCCCCTATCTAGATTCACCTTTTCCAAATCACTTGCATCCGGTATTGTTTTTTTATCGTGAATAAAATGTTCGACCATGGATTCCAATAGTTCTTGAGCACAAGCTAAGGCATCTACCCGATTCCTGCCGCTAACGGAAGAAATAATTCCTTCTCGCCTAAAATCCGGGAAACAAACTTGAACGGAAAAAGAGTCGATAATCAATGGGTGTTTTTCATAATAGAATACGGCTGGATACTCAAATATTTGAATGGTCAAAATATCATCCCTTCATACAATATATAGGATTTTAAGTTAATTATAACATGAAATTCCATTAAAAATAGATTTACTTACTTTTTCTTTGTTTGTCAAGTTTATTTTTACATTCAATAAGTTGTTATGTCCGTAGATACTACGAAACCAAAAAACACCAGAAAAATCAAAATCACGATAACATTCAAGATTATTCCAATAATGCTGCACACTTTACCAGCTGTCACTAAACCATTTCCGGATTCATCAGTAAGATTAATTTCTTTTTTGCTCTTAGATGCAAATATTAAACCTAGAATACCTAATATGATGCCGATGAATGGAATTAGCAGGGATAATACCCCTAGTATTAATGATACAATCGCTTTGCTGTTGATTGGTTTAATTTCCGACATATATTCCACCTTCTTTCTTCCCCTTATATATACGGTTATTAAAAGCAAAAGATTCATTTTTTTTGTATTCATCCATCTCTAAGGTTCCTTGCTCCCCTCCCCCGGTATTAGACCGCCCGCGGAAAGCGAGTGCCTTACGTTCCAATCAACGTTCAAATTGTACAAGTCATAAAAAAAACACCCCGTAAATGTTAGTTTGGTGTTCAACATTTACGGGGCAGTTCAACTTGATTTTCATCGAGTTTGTCTACAGTCTGAAAGACAGCAATCGCTGTCTTTTCCATCATTCCTTTATCGCATCTTCAAATGGTGCTGAAAATAAACCACTTGGCGCCAACATATCCGTTTCCGATTCACGATTTTCACCAACTACAATATATGAACCAGCTGGAAAAAAATCAAACATCTTACTTTCCTTATGTATGATTAGGAAGTATTCATATAAATCATCCATAAGTTCCTGATGTTCGTCTAATTTCATGATTTCTCCACATTCATCAATGTCAAAGTTTTCATTAATTGCATCTTGGAGTTCTTCATTATTTGAATACGCGATATAAAAATCCACATCTCCACACTCCATGCATAGCAAGAGTTTTTCTTCTAGTGCTTCTTCATAGGATTTCTGGACGAGAGCTTTTAAAATGGCATCAACCCTTTCAGAATTAGTTAGTTTAATTTTAGTCTTGAACACAAAATCCCTCCCCAATTAAATACAATGGCATATGAAAATTATATGACAGTTGAATGAAAAATAAAAAAAGTAAGCTCACCCTTAGAGTTCAATTAATAAAAAACCGTAACGCTCCGTTTCCTATTAAGACCTAAATCAAATCCATAGTTCGTTCTTTATCCAGGACGCGTATGATATTCATGATTCCACCCGCTCTCAACAAGGGCAATGCGTGTAATCTGGCCGGATCCCTTTGTAATTTCCTCCCTTATAATATCTTGATAGGAATCCTCCGCCCCGTACATATATTCATTTTTCCGGCATATTTAGAATGATAATCTTCTATAATACAAAGAAAAAGATGATCGGAAGCGTAATCAAGCTTAATGAAGTACTAATGAACGTAGCACTTGATACGAATTCAGGCTCCGTATTGAATTGGAGCGCTTACATCGTAGTATTGGCCGCCGTTGGCATGGCAGCTACGATGATCATGATATGTCTGACCATTTCATCCACTGGTAAAGCAAGTGATAACAGGAAAACAATGGCTGGGGAAACAGCAAGTTTAAGAAGCAGCGAAACTGATAGCTTTCGGTAGGCAATATTTTTCAGCGAAATGTTAGCAAGCTGCAGCCCGAGTGTAATCATGATTGTTGGAATCGCTGCATTTGTAACAAGGTTAACAGCTTCCAAAACCGAATTGCTTAAAGGAATGTTCACAAACTGAAAAACCGCACCTGCAATTGCCCCATGCACAATTGGCATCCTACATACTTCTTTAAGCGCTGTTTGAGCCCCGTTGCCTCTGGGCTCCCCTTCGCTGCGAAATAAATGCCAATAGTACACATGACTAACTGTTGACCCACCATCAGGATAATTGCATAATCGAGGCCTGCCGCTCCGAATAACAGGGAAATGACAGGTGTTCCGTAATTCCCGTTATTCATGAATGCGGACGCCAAAATCATTCCGCTTGTTTCAGTGACTGTATAATTACCTTTTATTCAGCAGAATTTGATTAATTATTTTTACCTGTTCTTATTCACGATAGTCCTCTGCCTTTCTCTCGTCTTGGTAGTCTATATTATATCGTTTTGCCGTATCGTGGAAATGGATTTTGGATCAAGTTTAAACTTTTTCTGACCGACGAACCCTAAAATAAAAATACCGAATATCGGTAAAAGAACACCCAAAAACCCCATAATATTACCTTCATAATCCTAATGATTTTCTTCTAACAATATCATATTTGTAATTTTTTGTAAAAATCCTTTCAAACCGTTCCTGATTGAAATGTTATATATTCTCACAAGAAATTACTTTTCTTTACTTTCAGAAAATTTAATTCTGGTTTCGTCTTCACATCAATATTTACGTTAAAAAAAGTAACATCTAAGCTTTTGGCTTATTAAATATGAAGGGGTGTTTTTTAGTGGATGTAAAATTCATGGAGATGGCTGTTCGGCTTGCATATGAAAATGTAATCGCAAAGAACGGAGGTCCTTTTGGTGCTATAATCGTAAAAGATGGCAAAGTCGTAGGAAAAGGATGTAATAATGTGACAACAGCCAACGATCCTACAGCTCACGCCGAAGTACAGGCGATTCGTGATGCATGCAGGAATCTCGACACCTTCCAGCTTTCAGATTGTGAAATATACACTAGCTGCGAACCTTGCCCCATGTGCATTGGTGCCATTTATTGGGCACGTGCTAATGCCATTTATTACGCATGTACGAAAGAAGACGCTGCACACATCGGCTTTGATGATCACTTTATCTACCAAGAACTTGCACTGCCAATGGAAAAGCGCAAAATAAAAATGGAACAAATGTCATTTAATGACCACGATTTACCATTCCGAACATGGGAAACCAATACTGAAAAAGTGAAATATTAACCGGTTTTATTTTTGCCAAAGGGGTTACGATATGAAAAAAAACTTGCTTAAAAGGAGAATAGACGTTGCTGCAGGGAGAATGCCTGCGGATTGCGTCATTAAGAACGGGAAAATCATAGATGTTTTCAATGGTGATATTTATACAGGCGACATTGCTATCATCGATGGTTTTTTTGCCGGAATTGGGCGTTATGAGGGTATTTCAGAAATCGATGCAGCAGGAAAATTCGTATCCCCTTCATTCATTGATGGCCATGTCCATATTGAATCATCGATGGTCAGGCCTTCTGAGCTGGCAAAAATCCTCCTTTTACATGGGGTGACCAGCATTATTGCAGATCCACATGAGATTGCCAATGTTTCTGGCAAAAAGGGCATGGAATATATGATCGAACAATCCGATCAAATTCCGTTCGACTTTTACTTCATGATGCCCTCTTGTGTACCTGCTACGGAGTTTGAACATTCTGGTGCTGTCTTAAGAAGTGAAGATTTAATTCCGTTTTATCAAAACCCGAGAGTGCTCGGTTTAGCCGAAGTCATGAATTTCCCGGCCGTTTCACATTTGGAGGAGGATATGCTGCAAAAAATATACGATGCTAATAGATTAGGCAAAAGCATCGATGGTCATGCGGCAGGATTATCCGAACAACAGCTCGATGTTTATATGTGTGCAGGCATTAAAACGGATCATGAATGCACTACAGCGGAAGAGGCAAAAGAAAGACTGCGTAAAGGAATGTATCTTATGATCAGGGAAGGCACCGTTGCCAAAGACTTAATAAACCTGATTCCAGTTATTAATGAGAAGAACTCCCGCCGTTGTTTATTCGTCACCGATGACCGGCACCTTGACGATATTGTATCTGAGGGTAGTATCGATCACAACGTTCGACTTTCCATAAAAACAGGTGTCCCGCCAATTACCGCCATTCAAATGGCGACCATTAATGCAGCAGAATGCTTTGGCTTAAAGGAACATGGTGCTATAGCACCTGGATACAAGGCAGACTTCCTTCTATTAGATGAACTTGATTCAGTCATCATCCACTCGGTCTTTAAAGAGGGAAAGCTTATGGTGCAGAATAATCGTTTATTTAACTTTCCAGATGTATTGGAACAGGTTATTGACGACGGATTGAAGCACTCCGTTCAATTTCATGAAATAACGGAGAAGGATTTGGCGATACCTTTTAGAAATAAGTTCGCTAATATTATTGAGATAACTCCAAACAGCTTGATTACAAAACATTCGATTGAACCGGTTACACTTAATCATGATGGTCTATTCCAGTTCTCCGAACATGTTGATCATATAAAACTTGCTGTTATTGAACGGCATCATATGACCAAACATGTAGGTCTTGGAATCGTCAAAGGGCTCGGTTTGAAATCAGGCGCAATTGCCACTACAGTAGCCCATGATTCACATAATTTGATTATTGCCGGCACGAATGACCAGGATATACTAATGGCAGCAAAGGAAATCAAAAAGATGCAGGGGGGATTGGCCGTAATCCAAAATGGGGACATACTCGCTTCCCTGCCCCTTCCAATAGCTGGATTGATGAGTGAATGCAATTATATGGATGTGGTTCATTCATTGAAACGAATCGATGAATCCCTATTGAAACTCGGTGCAAACCAGCATTTCAACCCCTTCCTTACACTTGCATTCTTGGCGTTACCTGTCATCCCCGAAATTAAACTGACGGATCAGGGTTTATTTTCCGTTTCTGAGTTTAGGCATATTCCAATCGAAGCATCAAAGCCAGTCGATAAAATTTGACCCCCTAGTCGGGGTTTTTTTCTTCTCACCCCAGTAATTTCTATATGAATCAGGTTCCAAATCGACTTAAACTGGGAAAAGGATATAATGGGTATCATCTATGTTAAAATAAAATTAAACACAAATCTTTCTTGGAGGAGATAAATATGGCAAAACATGATCAACAAACCATAATTGGATACATAGGAACTTACTCAAAAGGAAATAGCAAAGGTATTTACCGCTTCACTTTAGATACAACAGAAGGAAAACTCAGTACACCGGTACTTGCAGCTGAATTAACCGATCCGACTTATATCGCCATAAGCCAGGACAAGAAGAATCTATACGCCATTTTAAAAGAAGCGGGTAGTGGTGGTGTTTCAGCCTACTCGATTAATGAAGATTCAGGTGAGCTTACCTACTTGGGCAAACAACTAACACCCAATGGTTCTTCCTGCCATATAAGTGTCGACAGCAAGAAACAGGTATTGGTCACATCCAGTTATGGAGAAGGCGTGATTGAATCATATCCGCTTCATGACGATGCGACCCCTTTGTCCGTTTCATCCACTGTTCAGCATGAGGGTCAAGGACCTAATGAAGAACGTCAGGAAAAAGCGCACACTCACTTCGCCGGGTTCACACCGGATGAAAGGTTCATTGCTGCAGTCGACCTCGGAATAGATAAAGTAATAACCTATAAAATAGATAATGGGGTTTTGGAAGAAGTAAACAGCTTATCTGTTGCTCCCGGCAGCGGACCACGGCATTTGACCTTCCATCCAAACGGAAAATTTGCGTATGTTATGGCAGAGCTTGTACCAGAAGTCATTGTTTTGACCTTCGATAGTCAAGCCGGGAGCTTTTCTGAAGTACAAACGGTTCGGTCCGTCCCGGAAGATTTCAAGGAAAATAACCAAGGAAGCGCCATCCATGTTTCTGATGACGGGCAATTCGTATATGCCGCAAACCGCGGACATGATAGTATAGCCGTTTACCAAATCAATCAAGAAACAGGCAAACTGGCATTTGTGGAACTGGTCAATTCCGAAGGGCATTGGCCACGTGATTTTTCATTAGACCCTAGCGGAAAATTCCTGATCGCTTCCAATGAACAATCAGGAAACCTGACACTATATGCACGGAATGAACAGGACGGAAAATTAACATTATTGCAAAAAGATGTTCAAGTTCCCTTCCCTGTTTGTGTGAAATTCCTTTAGATCTCTCATAAAAAAGGATTGAAGCTTTTACCACAGCTTCAATCCTTTTTTATAAATCCTTCTTTAACTCCATTTCTCCGCCATTTCGGGGAAATCTATAAATGGGTTTCGATTACCCTGAATCTCATGTATAGCCAGGTTTCTATGTTTTTCATAAGTGCTGACCGGAAAAAGCCGGTGCCACTCCATAAGCAGGGCCAGGTTAATTTTGCCGCTATCGATGATTCCCTCATATCTAAGTAAAAAATACATGGTAGCCCTCGCTACGATGCCTTTGCCGTATTCAGGTTCGAATTTACCTTCGTCTGATTTCCCGCAACCCGCTTTTATTCCGGCAGCCGATGCTTCTGGGATATAATCCTCAAAATCATGGTATGGATTGTTACCCCGGCTACTGTTACAAGTTGGTTCGCAGGCGAACAGATGGTGCAAATCCCCCCTCATCGGTTCTTTTTTATTGAACCATGATTGAGGTACAACATGTTCACAATTAACGAGCATGTTCTCCCTCTCCGTTGATTCAATCCCTTTTGACAACACTTCAAGTATACGGATATCTTCCTCAATGACTTCCACAGGATCCATTCCTTTACCGGAATATAGACTTTTCAGCTTGCCATTTTCCTGTAGGTCAACCCAAGGGTAAACATAACGATGTGGTGAGTAGTTCAGCTGGTTTTTATGGGTTGCTACTAGTAGTTTCTTCAATCCTTCTCGGTCCAAGGAACCATCTTGATAATATACTCGCTTAAGTTCCTGATCTTTGATTTCATCGTAGTATTCGCGGTTTTCATTGAAGTTCACAAGCGCAGCCATTGCCATTTCCCGTTCTTTTTCAAGTATTTCAAAACTATTCTTCATCCACTCATCCCCCCCGATTCTATTAAAAACCTAACTTTTACCATAATTTAAGTTTAATAGAAATCCATTGAGAAAAAAAGGTGCTTTAGAAGTGTCTAACGAAGAATTTCTATAAAATGGGTAAGGATTTTCGCTGTCATTCCCCAGATTACTCGATCATTATATAAGTAAAAATATTCTTCCATTTGTTTTGGCTGCCATTTATAATTCTCCCCGCCAACGATTAAATCTTGGGGGAAGTTTTCATGTGGTTCTATTTTATATTTCACATGATAGATCTCTGGCGGTTTTTCCATGAAAAAGGAAAGCGGTACACTAAAAATGGTTTCTACCTCAGCTGGATTAGGTATTATCCGTTGATGGTTACGAACAAATCCTGCATAGGGATATACAATCATCCCAAAAGGGGATACCAAATAATCAATTGGAAAGACATTATAGATATCTTCTTTTTTTAAACCTAGTTCCTCATGTGTTTCCCTTAGGGCAGCCGATTGTTCATCATGGTCCAACTTGTCTATTTTCCCGCCTGGAAAACAAATATCCCCCGGCTGCCTCCTTAGTGTGTGTGAGCGCTCTTCAAAAAGAACATGTACTCCATCTTCTTTTTCTATAAGCGGTACCAATACAGCATACTTTGAAAAATTCTCACTACCTAAAATTTCAGGGTTATGTAATATGAGTTTTTTTGTTATATCTTCATTTTTCATGTCCCACACCTCTTCTGACGTTAATATTGACAATATGAAATTGGTATTTTCAACCACTCATTATCATTCCATTTTCAAACATCCTCGATAACTAAGCAAGGAAAACGATTCCACAATGTTCCCTTTAATTCGTCATATCTCTCTTATTCTCTGTATCTGTAATTTCATATAGCCTTTTTATATCTATGTAATGGAATTAAATCTATATTTAGCCTATGGGACAAGCTAATTTATGTATGGACAAATTACAGACTTTTAGTGGTTTATTCCGCTTTATACTCGGACCTTTAACTATAAATAAAAGCACCGTTCAATATTTCTGAACAGTGCTAAAACTAAACGCAGCATCCTCATTTAAAAGGAAATCTTCCTGCTATTTAAATACTGGATTTTCAGAAAACGTATTTCAAGGCCACCTATTTTATTCTGGAGTTTTTTTATTATAGTTCTGTTAGTGTTCGCTTTACAGTCGTTACGATGAATAAGAAATCCTCTTCGGTGATACTTAATGGGGGAGCAAGTGTCAGGACATTATTGAAGCCTGCTACTGTATCACCATTTTTACCTATGATCAGCCCTTTTTCTTTGCATGACGTAATCACTTTATTGATTTTAGAAAGATCGATCGGTCGTTTTGTCTGTTTATCTTCCACTAGTTCAATCCCTATCAACAAACCTTTCCCACGTACATCCCCAACATTAGGATGAGATTTGATTTCTTCAAACTCCTGCAGAAAACGAAGCCCTAAGTCTTTAGACCGTTCTATTAGTTTTTCATTTTCATATATTTCAATATTCTTTAAAGCAAGGGCACAGGAAGCTGGATTGCCACCAAATGTATTTACATGTCGAAAGCGATCATATTCATCTGAACCAATGTACGCTTCATAAACTTCTCGTTTGACGGCTGTAGCGGATAATGGCAGGTAAGCGCTAGTGATTCCTTTAGCCATTGTTACGATGTCCGGTTTTACATCATAATTCATAAATCCGAATTTCTTTCCAGTACGGCCAAACCCGCAAATGACCTCATCCGAAATGAGAAGGACACCATTTTTCTCACAAATTTCTTTTACCCGTTTCATATATCCATCAGGTGGCATCAGGATCCCGCCTCCAGTGATGATCGGTTCCATGATTACCGCGGCCACCGTTTCTCCCAACTCCCACGTAATGGTACGGTCAATTTCCGCCGCACTTTTTTCACCGCTTTCATCCTCTGGATTTCGGTATGAATCCGGCGGTGATACATGAAGAAACCCAGGGGCGAGTGGTTCATATTTAAACTTTCGTTGTGCCTGCCCGGTAGCTGCCAGTGCCCCCATTGAATTGCCATGATAACCTCGATAACGGGAAATGAATTTATAACGTCCATGTTCACCTTTTTGCTGATGGTACTGCCGAGCAATTTTAAAAGCTGTCTCATTTGCTTCTGAACCGCTGTTAGAGAAGAAAATCACATAATCCCCACCCAGCCATTCATTTAACTTCTCTGCTAGCTTAATAGCCGGAATGTGGCTGTTCGTTAAAGGGGCATATGGAAGCTCTTTCAACTGCTCGTAGGCTGCTTCGGCCAACTCCGTGCGACCATATCCTACGTTGACACACCATAAACCTGACATCCCATCTAGGAAACGATTCCCATCAACATCCGTAATCCATGCTCCTTGCCCTTTTTGGACCACCATTGTCCCAGGGTTTGGTTCAGCCCCTTTCATATGATGCCATACATATTTGCCATCCATCGTTTTAAGATCCTGACCCTGTTTTTCAACCGGCATATGCCACACTCCTCCTATAATAGTGAATAAAGGTATAAAGGAAGGCCGACCACAAATTGCGTCGACCCCTTTTTCCTATCAGTATCTTGCCGTTAACATTTTCTTTCTAGTGTAAAATTCCACGCCGTCCTTCCCATTGGCATGAAGGTCTCCATAAAATGAACTTTTATAGCCGGAAAAAGGAAAGAATGCCATAGGGGCGGGTACGCCAAGGTTAACACCAAGCATCCCTGCATCAATTTCTTCACGAAATTCCCGGATGGCTTTTGCACTATCCGAATAGAGGCAGGCACCATTGGCAAATTCGGATTGATTGGTCAAATCGATTGCTTCTTCAAGCGTATTAACCCTTACTATGGATAAAACAGGGGCAAAAATTTCATCCTTCCATATTTTCATGTTAGTTTTTACATGATCAAATAATGTCGGTCCAACATAATAGCCATTTTCCTGATCGCCTTCATTCCTGCCATCACGAAGGAGAACAGCTCCTTCTTTTTCCCCGATTTCAATATATTGTTCTGTTCTCTTTTTATGAGTATCACGGATCACAGGGCCCAAGAAAACGTCCTTATCCATTCCATTACCAATCTTGATGTCATCGGCTGCAGCCTTTAATCTCTCAACGAGCAAATCTCCCACTTCTCCCACCGCAACAACCACCGACGCGGCCATGCAACGCTCGCCTGCTGATCCGAAGGCGGCATTCGTTATGTTCGTTACCGCATTATCCAAATCCGCATCAGGCATGACGATTGAATGATTTTTCGCTCCTGATAAAGCCTGGACACGTTTTTTATTGGCAGCTGCCGTTTTGTATACATACTCTGCTACAGGCTGGGATCCAACAAATGATATCGCTTTAATGTCTTCATGCTCCAAAATCCCATTCACGACATCGTGGGCACCATGGACAATATTGACAACACCATCCGGTATGCCGGCTTCCGTCAGTAATTCTACAAGGCGGTTAGCTAAGAGCGGTGTCCGTTCTGAAGGTTTTAAGATAAACGTATTTCCACAGGCTATGGCAAGCGGGAACATCCAACAGGGAACCATCATTGGGAAATTAAATGGCGTAATCCCTGCAACGACACCCATTGGATAACGATACATGCCAGATTCAATTCCAGGGGATATATCAGGAAGCTGACTGCCCATCATCAAGGTAGGCGCACCTGCAGCGAATTCCACGCATTCAATACCACGTTGAACCTCACCATATGCTTCCGTATAACTTTTTCCATTTTCGATCGTGACCAGCTTTGCAAGTTCATCCCAATGTTCTATCAATAATTGCTGGTAACGGAATAAGAAGCGCGCTCTTTTTGGCACGGCCACCTTTTTCCATTCTTTATACGCCTTTTTAGCAACCTGCACCGCCTGGTCGACATCATCCTTTGTGGAAAGGGGTACGATTGCCAAAGCTTCTCCTGTTGCCGGATTAGGCACTTCTTCATGTTTCGATGTTGTGGAATTCACCCACTTGCCACCGATATAATTTTTCAACGTTTCTACATCATTGATAACTGTCATTAAAGAAACCCTCCATTTCAACACAATTTCATAGTTTTATTATATTTTTCAAACGGGCTTTTTACATTAGACGTTTTGTATAGTTTTTGATTCAATATTTGCACATATTGTTTGATTTCGATTTTCCTATATTCATATAATCATGAAAAGAAATTACCCCTGTCAATACTCATGTAAAATCCGCTTTTAACCTTTTACTTTCCCTTTAATCAGCAGGCTTTCAAATCATCATTTAATAATGGAGTATAACTTTAGATCCTCATGCTTCCCTTTAACAAACATCCCTTTCCTTATGATTCCCTCAAAAGACATTCCAGCCTTTTGCATGACTCGCTCCGAACCCAAATTCCCTACGAAGCAGCGTGCTTGTATTCGGACAAGGTTCATATTATCGAAACCAAATTCGATTATCTTTTTGGCTGCCTCCGTCATCAAGCCCTTCCCCCAATATTCTGGTGCCAGCACATACCCAATTTCAGCTCTATGATGATCAGCCTGCCATGAAACAAAGTCAATAGTACCAATCAACTTACCACTTTCCTTGTATTGTATTCCCCATGGAGCGATTTTCTTATCCTCATAATTCTGTAATACAAATCGGATAAAATCCCTTGTATCACATAGGGAACGATGGGCTTCCCATGTGACGAAACGGGAAACATCACTATTCGATGCATAAGCGAACATGTCTTCGGCATCATTCATGGTGACTTTCCTCATAACTAAACGTTTTGATTCTATAGTAGGCAGCTGTCCATATATATCTTTCACGTTCATGATTACACCCCATTCCATTAATTATTTGTATTATAGCAAGATTGTAAAGCAATCACTGTTCCCAATTGAAATTTTATTGTAACTTATATAAATCAGAAAATTAGCCAAGGGCATGTTCATGCCAAGAAAACTCATAAAAAGCCATAACTTGAATGGACCTTTATTACAGAGAGTTAAAAAATTGGTACCTGAGTGGACTATGATCTCCTGAAGATCTCCGGAAATTTGGAAGGATCATATAAGATCGCAGGCTGGAAAAAGGAAATGTCTGAATCAATTGACACAAGCGAAATAAAAGGATCCAGACATGAAGTTCCGGAGTGAATGCTTTACCCCTGGAAAGCTTAGAACAAAAGAATGTGCAGATTACAACTGCAAATGGCGTCCATGCCTACCCCCATTCCAGAAACCATTTTTCTTGTTAATGCTTGCCTTATAAGCAACAGCAGAAAAGGCTTGGCATCACGCAAATAAGAAGCAGGAAATTCATGAAAAGACCATCGGAATCATCGGTGTTGAAAAAGTCGGAAAAGAAACCGCTGAAATTGCAAGGCTTTTGCCATGACCGCATTAAGAATGCACCGGTAAATCTGAAGAATTTGTCGATGAGATGTTCACACAAAAAAAATTTAATGCCTTCTTCCTGGGTGCGATTATATTGGCGTGACATTCCGACTGACCCCGGAAACACGGAATATGTTCGGGAAAAACGAATTCCAACTAATGAAACCCTTCGTTTTTCATTTATTTAGGCAGAGGAAATATCGTAATTCAAGACGAATTGCTTCAAGACCTTAAGGACAAAGATATTGCCGGTGCCTAACTTGATGTGTTTGAAATGGAGCCACTTCCAGAGAGTATCCCATTATGGGAAATGTCATCCGGAAATACGGAATTTTTACGACCAACGGCTTATTCAGTATTTTCATGCCAAATTTAATGAACTATCTTAATGGTAAAAAACCCTTCAACAAATTTACTTGATTACAAAAAAAGGTATTAACAATTTTTTAACATCTGTGCATTATAAATAATCTTGCTTTGTTTGCTTGCAGATTCCGACATTATCTGTTATATTTAAAAAGAATTATTTTTGTTCGGGAAGATTGATAAGTGAAACACTTTTCGTCTAATGATTGAGCAAGGGTAGTAACACAATGTGTGGATTCACACTAGGAGGCAACAACAATGGAACAAGGTAAAGTAAAATGGTTTAACGCAGAAAAAGGATTTGGCTTCATCGAACGCGAAAACGGAGACGATGTATTCGTACATTTCTCAGCTATCCAAAGCGAAGGATTCAAATCATTAGACGAAGGTCAAGAAGTTACTTTTGAAGTTGAGCAAGGTCAACGTGGACCCCAAGCTACTAACGTTCAAAAAGCATAATTTTAAATACAATATATAACGGACTCTACTTGTAGAGTCTGTTTTTTTTGATTGAATCGCAATAATTAAAAAACCCCTATTCACAGTGAATAGGGGAACATGAAACAAGTTTAGTAAATGGTAAACACAGTATAACACACTAAGAAACGAAACCCTAATTTATCCGAAAAGTAAAAATTATCACGCACTTTCCTAGGCTTTGACCCTACCATTCATTTCTTATCCACTTCATATGTTCGATCCGTTCCCCAAGGATAAAACGGGGGCATATCTGAGCTGCTTTTCATTTTGAAATCAGCTTTCCTTTTTTCCAGGAAGGCTTCGATCCCTTCTTGTGCATCCGCTTGTTTTCCGGTCCAATGAATCATTTTCGATTCTATTTTATGTGATTCAACAGGATGGTTTGCACCGAGCATGCTCCACATTAACTGGCGGGATAACGTCACCGAGACGGATGATGTATTTTCCGCAATGTCTGCTGCAATTTCCATTGCAGCAGACATCAATTCATCCGGCTCGACGATCTTATTTACCAATCTTCCCTCATATGCTTCACTGGCCGAAATCATTCTGCCGGTAAAAATCCATTCGGAAGCTTTACCCATTCCGACAAGCCTAGGTAAGAACCAACCGCTGCATGCTTCCATCGTTATCCCTCTCCTCGCAAATACAAAACCCATTTTTGCATCTGTTGAAGCGATTCTAATGTCCATAGGCAAAGTCATTGTTATCCCAATCCCAACTGCCGCTCCATTAATGGCTGCTATCATGGGTTTCTTCATCTCAAAAATCCGTAATGACAACATCCCCCCTGCATCGCGGTATTCAACCAAAGGGGTGTGATCCATAAAGGTTTCTGCACCTTTCTCCAAATCCATTCCAGCACAATAAGCATCCCCAGCGCCAGTTAAAATTACGGCTCGTACGTCATCATTTTCATCCGCTTCATCTAAAGCAAGAATCATCTCCTCACACATCTTTTCATTGAAAGCATTCATTCTTTCAGGACGATTAAGAGTAATTATCATGACACGATCGACGATTTCACTAGTTATCGTGGAATACAATATCAATCCCTCCTTCTCTCACAAATTGGTACAAGAAACAATTATTTAATTTTACATATAATTACATTTTATATCTTTTATTTTCAGATTCCTAGTTATTTATTTTGACATACTGATAAAATAATTTATTCTTCAAGATACCACTTATATCAAAAAATATTTTACATAAATATGTAAAAAAAACCAGTCGCAAACGCAACTGGTTTTTTTGTTTACCAATATAAATGACAAGCTACGAAATGTCCCGGTTTTTGTTCTTTCCATTCAGGTGCTGTACTGGAGCATATCTCCATCGCTTTAGGGCAGCGAGTCCGGAATACACAGCCGCTCGGCGGATTTATCGGACTTGGTACATCGCCTTTAAGTACAACTCTTTCCCGTTTAATAGTGGGATCCGGAATCGGTACTGCAGAAAGCAAGGCTTGCGTATATGGATGTAGCGGATCTTTCGTTAAAGAATCACTATCCGAAAGTTCCATCATCCTTCCAAGGTACATGACTAAAATGCGATCTGAAATATACTTGACCATCGATAAATCATGCGCGATGAATAAATAGGTCAAGCCCATTTCTTTTTGTAGCTCTTTTAATAAGTTAACCACTTGAGCTTGTATCGAAACATCCAGGGCAGAAATCGGTTCATCACAAACGATGAATTTAGGATTTAAAGCCAAAGCCCTTGCAATTCCAATACGCTGGCGTTGACCACCGCTGAATTCATGCGGAAAACGGGTGATATGTTCTGGACTTAAACCAACCAGCTTTAATAGGTCTTCCACCCTTTTTCTTCTCTCTTTACCTTTTGATATCCCATGAATGGCAAGTGGTTCCCCAATCAATTCCTCCACCTTCATCCTTGGGTTCAAGGAAGCGTATGGATCTTGGAAAATCATTTGTATTTCACGGCGGATATGGGACATTTCCCCCGGTTTGTAATCGAAAATATTTTTCCCCTGAAAAAGAACTTCGCCATCTGTCGGTTCATATAACCTCGTGATTGTACGCCCTGCAGTCGATTTACCACAACCGCTTTCACCAACAAGACCGACAGTTTCCCCCGGATAGATTTTGAGATCCAAACCATCTACCGCTTTCAGCGTCTGAGAACCAACGGGAAAATACTTCTTCAGATTCTTTATTTCAACAAGAGGAGAATTTTCGTTGACTGTCTTTTCTTTTACTAACTTATTTTTTAGTGAAACCATTGGTTCTCCTCCTTTATACATTAGTCGGTGCTTGTACCTGTGTTGCCTTTGCCATTGGATGGTGCAGCCAGCATGCAGCTGTCTGACCCTCTTTCACTGCTTCAAGTTCCGGATCATGGTCTTTGCACACTTTCATTGCGGATTCACATCTTGGATAAAATGGGCATCCTTTTGGCGGATCCAATAAATCCGGTGGTGAACCGATAATGGGAACCAACGGAGCCGTTTTTTCCATATCCAGCCTTGGCACCGTTTTAAGCAGGCCCCTTGTATATGGATGCTGTGGGTTTGAAAATATAGCTTCTACTGTACCCGTCTCCACAACCTTGCCTGCATACATGACGACTACCCGTTCACAAGTTTCCGCAACCACACCTAAATCATGAGTGATTAAAATGATGGAAGTATCCATTCTACGTTGGATATCTTTCATCAGTTCCAAAATTTGCGCTTGTATCGTTACATCCAATGCCGTTGTAGGTTCATCCGCAATTAGCAATTTCGGTTCACAAGCTAGGGCCATTGCTATCATTGCCCTTTGGCGCATACCACCTGAAAACTCATGTGGATATTGTTGCATCCTTTTTTCCGGCTGAGGAATACCTACCAGTTTAAGCGTTTCCAACGCCCGTTCATATGCATCTTTTCGGGACATATTTTTATTATGCTTTAAAATACCCTCCATGATTTGGCTGCCAATTTTTGTCGTTGGATTGAGCGAAGTCATTGGATCCTGAAAAATCATGCTGATTTCATTTCCGCGAATCTTCTGCATTTCCTTTTCACTCATTTTAATAAGATCTTTACCGCCAAAGTTTATTGACCCTTTTCCATACTCTGCTGGAGGTGTTTCCAATAATCTCATGATGGATTTCGCAGTAACACTTTTGCCGCATCCGGACTCTCCAACAATGGCAACGGCTTCCCCTTTTTTCACTTCAAAGTTCACGCCGCGAACTGCTTGCACTTTTCCTGCATAAGTATGGAAGGTGATGTGTAAATCGTTGACTTCTAATAGGTTCTCCATCATCGTCCCTCCTATTCTAGTAATATCAAATCTTTATGTTAGGACTCTTTTATTTCCGCAGTTTTGGATCTAGGGCATCCTGCAGTCCGTCACCAGCCACATTGAACGCGAACATTGTTAAGGAAATCAATATTGCCGGGATTAAAAGTTGATAGAAGTTTCCCACCAAAATGCTTCCCAGTGCATCACTTGTCAATGTTCCCCAGCTTGCTTGAGGCGCTGGCACTCCTAGTCCCAAAAAGCTTAGTGTAGCTTCGGCAAAAATCGCAGTGGGTACAGTCAACGTTAAATTGACCAGGATCGGTCCCATTGTATTTGGAATCATGTGTTTTCTTAAAGTCCAGCTCGTATTGGCTCCAGAGATGGTTGCTGCATGGATATATTCATTCTCTTTAAGTTGCAAGACCTGCCCCCTTACTAGTCGCGCCATGGGAATCCACCCTGTAATCGACATCGCAATGATGATCGGCAGAATACCAGGTTTTAATACGACCATCATTAAGATAACCATCAATAGGTAAGGGATTGCATAGATCACTTCAGCAAACCGCATCATAATATTATCTGTGCGTCCGCCACGAATGGCTGAAATCCCGCCATAAAGGACACCAATCAAGAAGTCAATCAGCGCAGCCATCAATCCAATGAACAATGATATCCTCGCACCATACCAAGCTCGCGTAAATAAATCCCTTCCTGAAGAATCCGTTCCAAACCAATGCTCGGCATTTGGACTAAGATTCTTTTTCTCGAAATCTTGTCCATAATAAGTATACCCGTTAATATATGGACCAAAAATCGCCAGTAAGACCAAAAGGATAATAAGCACGAATCCCGTCATTGCCAGCTTATTTTCTTTAAAACGACGCCAGACGTCAGACCAATATGAAACTGTTGGTCTGGCAATTTTTTCAGCTTCCTTAAAGTTTCCTTCAGCGGGTTGGAACATATCTTCGGTTAAATGCACTTTATCTGCCATTATCTCTTCTCCCCCGTCACTTTAATTCTTGGATCAATCAACGTGTAGGCTATATCAACGATGAATATCAATAGAATAAGCACTGCACTATACACAATTGTGGAACCAAGAATGACCGGGTAGTCTCGGTTGGATATTCCCTTAACGAACATATCTCCCATGCCCGGAATACCAAAAATACGTTCAATGATGAAGCTTCCTGTAACGATATTAGCCGTCAGGATACCTAGAATCGTGATAATCGGCAATAACGCATTCCGAATAGCATGTTTGATTATGACACCGCTCCGTTTTAATCCTTTGGCCTTTGCAGTCAAAATGTAATCCTGTCCCATTACTTCAAGCATGCTTGTCCGCATCAATCTGGCGATGAAAGCAAGAGGCATCATTGACAGGGCAATGGATGGTAAAATGGTATGCTGCCATGTCGCCCACGTAGCAACAGGGAATATATGCCATTTTATTGCGAAATAATTGATTAAAATAGTCGCCAAGATAAAGTTCGGAACAGAGATCCCTACGATGGCAATGACCATTGATAAATAGTCGGGCCATTTATTTCTTTTCAGTGAAGCCACTACACCCAAAATTAGCCCAAAGAAGATGGCAATCACCAATGCTTGTGCCCCTAAGTGCAACGACACTGGAAATCCCTTCAAAATGTAATCATTCACAGAAATGGATGAGGATTTCAATGATGGACCAAAATCGAATTGAACGACTTCCAATAAATAATTCCCATATTGGGTCAATAACGGCTTGTCCAATCCATAGTGGACTTGAAGGTTTTCATAAACTGCAGGAGGCATTGCTCCTTCTTTCGCAAATGGATTTCCCGGAATCGTATGCATTATGATGAACGTTAATGTAATAACCGCCCATAAAGTAATAAACGCCCATTTAAAACGGTTTAATGTATATCTCAACATGGTAATCACCCCAATCATCGATTTTCTAAGGAGTTGAAAACGGAAATGAATTCATGAAATATTCAAATTCGCAATTGAAAAATGGGGTATGTCCTTAATCGGACATACCTCCCATTTCACTTTTTTCCTTCTCTTATTTTTTATCCGCGTAAATAAAGTTCGGATAAGCATTAATCGGTGCATAAACTCCAGTAACATTCGCTTTAACCATATATGGTTTTGTGTAGAAGTACACCGGAAGGATTGGCATATCTTCAATCAGAACTTCCTCTGCTTTATGTAAAGCAGCCATGCGTTCTTTTGGTTCCATCGTAGATTTTGCCTTATTTAATAAATTATCATATTCTTTGTTGGACCAACCTGCATCATTATAGGCACCGTCTGTTTCCCAAAGCATGAAGGTCATTGGGTCAACATAGTCACCAACCCACCCGGCACGGGAAATTTCAAAGTCGCCAGCTTTTTCACGGTCAAGCTTAACTTGGAATTCAGCATTTTCAAGTGTCACTTCAACCCCTAGGTTATCGCGCCACATTCCTTGAACGGCTTCAGCGATTTTCTTATGGGAATCTAATGTATTATACAAAATTGAAAAATTAGGTAATTCTTTCATACCTTCTTCAGCAAGACCTTCTTTTAACAATTTCTTGGCTTCGGCAACATCTTCCTTAAACAAGTCACCTGTATTCTCCTGGAAATCTCCAGATGCATCAGGAATACCCGGAGGGATTACTCCAAATGCAGGCTTTTGACCACCCTGAGCAACATTTTCCGTAATTTTTTTACGTTCGATCGCCATTGATAGCGCTTTCCTTACTTTTGCATTATTGAAAGGTTTTACTTTCGTATTAAAGTTGTAATAGTAAACAGCAAGTTCTGCGCCATTTTTGAATTCTTTGTCTCCAGAATTAACCAATTGCCCTTGCACGTCCACCGGCAGTGGATAAGCGATGTCCAATTCGCCACTCTGATACATTTGCCATGCAGTATTTTCATCTTCAATTAGAGCAAAATTAACAGCATCCAATTTGATTTTGTCTTTATCATAGTAATTTTCATTCTTTTCGATTTTTAGGCTTTCTTTATGTTTCCACTCCGTTAACTTGAACGGACCGTTTGATACATGTGTTTTGGCATCCAAAGCCCATTTCGGATTTTCTTCCTGTACCTTTTTATCGATCGGGTAGAAAGTATAGAAAGAAGTCAAATCAAGAAAATATGGTGTAGGCTGTTCCAATGTAACCTCTAACGTAAGGTCATCCGTTGCCTTTACTCCTACATCCTCTTCCTTGCCTTTTTTACTGTTGTAAGCTTCCCCGCCTTTAAGATAATAAAGCTGGTAAGCATAATCAGCAGCAGTTTCTGGTTTCAAAGCATATTTCCAAGCATATTCGAAGTCATTAGCTGTAAGCGGGTCTCCATTTGACCATTTCAAACCATCTTTCAATTTAAATGTCCATTTTAATCCATCTTCACTGATATCCCATTTTTCTGCAGCACCAGGGACGATTTTGCCTTCTTCTGTTTTCTTGGTCAATCCTTCAAACGTATGTTCAAGGATCCATGATTCATGAGTACCTTGGGCATTGGCAGGGTGAAGCGAACCAGGTTCACTTGAGTTGTTTACGTTTAATACTTTTGATTTGGTTGAGTCACCCGAGCCACCTTCTTTTTCATCATTCGAGGTTTCCTTCGAACCGCCGTTGCATGCCGCAAGTATAAGCATGATGGCCATAAGAAGGGCAAGCACTGAAAATTTAGACTTTTTCAAAAAATATTCCCCCTATCTTTAATCTTTCTTCGAATATTCCCATTTAAGAGATTATCCTTATACCACCCATTAATTCTTGGTATAGTACATTCTGAATATCAGCGAGGAAAGTTAGAAGCATTCATTGCAGGAATTCACCGAAAACAACTAGCGAACCGTTTGCATAAACCTGTGAATCTTCCTAAAAAAACCAATTAATGCAGTTTACTAGTTAAAAATCACCCTCTTTCCAACCTCGCTAAGGGTACTATGCCTCGAATTAAAGATGTTGAATTTTAAGTATATTACGAATAAACCGAAAAATCAATAAACCGGTGAGTACTTTTTCACAACATAGTAATTATTTGCTAATCAATTCGATCTAGATAATAGGTAAAAAGAATGGAAAACCCTAATAAATATAAAATGACTACCGACATCTTGTGGTTTTTCCACACTCTCTAATTCCAGTATCCATATATGTTCGCTCGTCTTATGGTGATATCATTTCCCTAATATTCAAATAATTAAAAGGGAATCGATTGCTAAGAGCACTTTCCTGCAAACCGATTCCAGTTAAATGATAAATTTTAGTAGAATAATACATCCACTAAAAAAAATATCGAGTTCTTTTAAATCTCATTCCACATAATGGGTAATCACTTTTGGGGAATAGCAATATTTTAATGGTTCTCAACTAAATTCACTATTCAAATCCCATATCATATCGATTGGTACAATTATGGCCCTTACACCATCTCATTTATGATTAAATAAATATAATGACACGAAAAGTAAACATATGCCTGCAACCTTTTTCGTATCCAATGGGATGCGAACCCCGCCAAATAAACCGAAATGGTCAATGACGGCCCCAATCAGTATCTGGCCTGCGATAACCCCAACCAATGCAGGGGCCACTCCAATCTGAGGGATAACCAATATTATAACAATGACATAAACAGCCCCTAGAAGGCCGCCTATCAATTGCCATTTAGGTACAGTCGCAATGGCAGAAATATTTCCGTTTCCTGCAAACAAAACAATAAATAATAAAGCGAGTGTGCCGATTGCAAACGAAATGAATGAGGCTTCAATGATCCCTACTTTTTTTCCTAATCCACCATTGATTTGTCCTTGGATGGCAATGGTAATGCCACCTAGGACCGCAAGCAACGGAAATAATATCTTCACAATGATTACGCTCCTTTTTATGTCCATCCGGACTGATTAATGAATCCCTTTTCTAATTTTAGCATGAAAAATATGTATATTGTCCCTGATTGATCTAAAATGATCTATAAGTGGAGAAACATTCTTTAAATTAAAAAACTGGCACTATTGGCCAGCTGCTATCTAATATCATCTTTTTTGAAAATGAATCCTAAACGCTTTGCTGTTGTAACTGACTATATTCTGTGCTTAACAAGGAAAATACCAGGGCATCATGCGATTGCTTCCGAAGAAATATATAACTTCTAAGAATTCCTTCCTCTTTAAAACCAAATTTCTTCAATAGGTTTCTGGATGCAAAATTATCCTTGAAAGTTAATGCGGCCATTCTGTTTAGTTTCAATTCTCCAAATGAATAGCGTAATACCTCGTTGACAGCCTCGGACGTAAAGCGTTTCCTCCAATATTCAGGGTGGATTTCATACCCGATTTCAGCTCGTTTGTTGGCAAGGCTCAATTGATTCAGGCCAACTGTACCAATGAATTCACCTGAATCTTTCACAACAACTCCCCACCGTATCCCCCGTTTATTTATATAAGCACTTTTAAAAGAGTCGATTAAACGGCGGGCATCTTCAACATGAGTTAAACTTTCTATCCCATCATATTTGGTCACTTCATCTTTAGACAAAATATCAAACAGACTCTTAGAATGCTGTTGACCTATTTCGATTAACTGCAGCCTTTCTGTTTCCAATTCCCTAAAACCCATCGAAGAATCCCCCCGTATATATTCAGCTGTCTACTAATTCTATTCCTGAAGAAGAGATACCTGTCTTAAAGAACAATACTTTTTGTTGAACTACCCGCCACTTATCGACCTTACGGTCTGATTGAAGTGGGGGATTCCTAAGAACATTAGCCTATCGGCCAATTTTTAATTAGGCTATCCCCTTAGTTCCTGCGGTTAGAAGCCTTATGGCTTCATTCATTAGATTGAGTCCTGCATTAATATCTCGATCGTGGTGAGAGGAACAAGAAGGACAATCCCATTCACGAAGATTCAGATGTTTAACGTCTTTATTTTGGTACCCACAGCCAGAACACAATTGGCTAGAAGCAAACGTTTTAGATACGGTCACGATTTGTTTACCATACCATTTTGCTTAGTATTCCAACATTTTTTTGAATTGGTACCAAGCTACTTCACTAATCGCTTTAGCTAGTTTGTGATCTTTCATCATATTGGACACTTGCAAGTCTTCCATTCCAATAACACCGTGGTTTTTGATGATTTCGGTTGAGACTTTATGTAAGTAATCCATTCGAACATTTGAAATTTTTTCGTATAGGATGGCCACTTTTCGTTTTTGTTTTTGATAGTTTTTGGCTTCAGCCAATGGTTTATTTTGATTCAAGGCTATTTCTTGTCGCCTTGAAAGAATCCGTTGTGCTTTGACCATTTTTTTTCGACCAACCGGAAGAATTTTAGGTTTTGATAGACCGTACCATCTGAAAGAATCGCAAAGCACTTCAAACCAAGATCTACACCGCACGAACGATTCGTTTTAGGAAGTACTTGTACATTGGTTTCCGCTAAAACGGAAAAGAAATATTTACCCGAAGGGCTCCACCTGATTGTGGCATTGATGATTCGCCCTTCGACCTCGCGGCTTTTAGCAAAACGAACGAGACCGAGTTTGGGCAATTTAATTTGGTTTCCAATCATTCCGATATTTCCATTCGTATGTTTAGTCGTGTAGGATTGGACCGGATTCTTTTTCGATTTGAAGCGTGGTGACTTGTTTTGTTTTTTATAATATCGACTATAGGAATCTGCTAAATTTTCGACTGATTTCTGTAAGGCTATACTGTCTACTTCTTTTAGGAAAGAATACTCTTTCTTTAAAGCTGGAAGTTCTTTGATTGTTGCGTATATACTCACAAAAGAGCCTTTCCATTCATTAGAGGGTAATTGGCCGTTTTGCTTCATTTCTTCACAGATATACCAGTAAGCATCTTTGTCATTTTGTTTGCTTAAAAAGAAGTTATAGACAAAACGAGAGCAGCCAAACGTTTTATTGATAAGAACTAATTGTTCTTTCGTTGGATAGATTCGAAATTTATAAGCCTTGTTTACAACCATTGATTTCACCCCCTTATTGTTATTATCAATCAGAGAACGTACGTTTGCCAAAAGAATACTTTGGCTTAGGCCAACCGCCATTCATCTCCCCCTTACCGTTGGGCTCTCGCCCTTCACCCGCTTGAAGAGGGAGTCTTCTGGCGGCAAATGATAAACTCCTTTCCTTAACACACAATGGCGTGTCCTTATATCCGTCCTTTATAATTAAAACCCGGATGAATTCGTTAAAGAATGACACTGAAGACAGTCCGGGTTCCCTCATACTCTAATAAGAAATAACATTTATGCTGATCAGGATACATTCCTGTTGTCCGTATACCACCATGGGTCCCGCCATAGATAACGACCCGATTCATTAAAGCCACATATTTTAATCCCGTCGTCATTTTTTCTCTTATAAATAAGTCCGTGCCGTTTCCCAAATCATCCTATCATCAAGTCATTTGATTTGTTGCGATGGAAATGAACTGAGAATAACAGCATTTTATCCTTAACTTCTTCCTGGGCTTCACACCCATTTGCAAAATTGATCACAGTGCAAGTTCATAAGGATTGATTTCCGCATCATTCCCCTCTAACAGTGCTCTTGATTTGAAAACAAAAACTTGTCTTAAATCTCTTTTTCAGGATAATATTCAACAGGAAAATATCCCCTGTATATTTAATATCTATCCTTCCAGATACCTTCCAGGCCTTAAAATCCATAAAGTTCAATCCTAAGGGAAATTATTATCATTTCCATCATTATTATAATTCCTTCCATATATATGCTTATCGTTTTGATGTCCATATTATTTAGCATGAAAAACTTAGCCCGCAAACGAAAAATGATTCTTTTTTTACATGGAATAATTCTTCCCATCTATCAAAAAGCCCTATGATTTTGGTTTACTGAAAACACTTTCAGGTCATATGGACCCTCATCATGCATGTTCCCATTCGCTACCTTTTGCCTATTCCAATAAAGAATGGGAATGACCTAATTTTACATACAACAATTTTTATAGGATACTAGACTTCCAATCCAGATATTCTACTAGGAGGAAACAAAATGAAGAAAATCATCCTTTTATCAGCACTTTCTCTATCCCTATTATCTCCAGCAGTTGCTCAGGGAGCAAATACTTACGTGGTAGCAAAAGGGGATACCCTAACGAATATTGCATCTGAATACGAAGTCAGCCTTTCCGAAATACTTAAAACGAACACTGGTATAAACAATTCAAATCAAATTCAAGCAGGACAAATCATAAATCTTCCTTCAACCATCTACACAACTAATCAAGAAAAAGGTCAGTCAGTTGAACAGCAGGTTCTTAGTTTAGTTAACGAAGAACGTTCAAAATCGGGCCTCCCTTCCCTTGAAATGGATACCGCCGTTTCCAACATTGCAAATATGAAATCTGAAGATATGCGTGATAAGAATTATTTCAATCACACAAGCCCAAGTTATGGATCGCCCTTCGATATGATGAAATCCTTTGGGATCAGCTACAAATACGCAGGGGAAAATATCGCAGCAGGTCAACCTAGTGCAGATGCTGTCATGAAATCTTGGATGAACAGTCCTGGACACAAGGCAAACATACTCAACAAGAACTATACCCATATTGGAATTGGGCATGCGACAGGAGGGAAATACTCCCACTATTGGACCCAGCAATTCATTGGAAATTGAAATCGTAAGAGGCGGCAGATTGCCGCCTCTTTTTTATCCTTATCTTCAATTCCAAATCTAGGGCTTTCCCTCATCCGTTATATGAACCTATTCACCATGAATATGAACTCTCGGCAAAAAGGTAGAGGGATCTTTCTCACTTTAAATGGAAAAGACGTCATGCAGTTTGATCGCTTCAATAAAAAATCGTACGTCATTTCTTTTTTTGTTGGACGGATATACAGGAAAAACACTTAAAGTAGTTATATCATACTATTTTTCAATTATTTTACTGATAAAAATAAAATTATGTTAAAATAGAATTCTAGACATAGGTATAAAGGGGCAATTGCAATGAAAATAGAGGTTGGCTCTGTTATCAACGAATTACGAATCAAACAAAACCTTACAAGAGAAGAACTGGCAAAGGATATATGTGAACCTAATACCCTGTTAGATTATGAAAGGAGCATCACTTCTCCGACAATTGATGAATTGGCACTTTTTGCGGATAAACTTAAAGTTGACCTGCCGTATTTCTTCACTACCAAAAATGAACCAATATATAATTACATAGAAACCATTAAACTTTTGATAAACAAATATAAACGCACACGTAATTTTGAAGCAATCTATGAAATAGTCCAAAAAGAAATGGCAACGGCACCGGAAAAATCGATATCATTTTATCAATTCTTGAAATGGCATGAAGGTATATCTCTTTTTTACTTGTACAATGACAAACAAAAGGCTATAGACTTATTGAATGAGGCCATTCAGATTACAATGGGGAAACGTGTCATTCTTCATCAACAGGAGATAGAAGTTTTAAATAGTATCGGAATCATCCATTTTAAAACGAAAAATTATGAAGAGGCCATCACCATCTTCAATGAAGCATTGGAATTCATCGAGAATATTCCCCATGTGAATCAAGAAGGTACCATTGTCGTGAAGATTATTCATGGATTAGCACAGACTTTGTCTAAACTTCATTACTATCAGGAATCGCTAAATTATACCCTTAAAGGGATCAACATTTGTAATTCGACAGAATCATTATATTTATATGCAGAACTCCATCTTTTAACTGGTATGAATCTGATTCATCTTCAGCAACCTGACGAAGGACTACAATATATAAATAAATCCAAGAGCATTTTCAGACTTCAAAAAAACGAAGAAACCATACAAATCGTCGACGATGAACTGGAAAGCATTTTACAATGCTTGTGAACTTCAATTGATAGAAAGAGATAGAGAGTGCTTTTTCAAAGCAATCTCTATCTTTTTTTATAGAATTGTTCGATTTTAATGGAAAAAGCTTTAAACTATTTGGTTTTATGGTTATCCTCGTCCACAACCAGCATGTATCATGCAGCTCATTCTGAAATTCCTTCACTTATCAATTCGATTTTTGGGAATGCCTAAAAAAAATGCATCACACTTCCAATCGCCATCCTATGTCAGCTATAATAGATGAATGTAACCCAACTGGAGGAAAAAAAATTGTCTAATAGAATAGGTTTAGTGCTAGACGTAGAAACAACTGGTTTACGTCCCTCTTCTGATGAAATTATCGAGCTTGCCCTTATACTGTTTACCTATAGCAGTGAAACCGGGGAAATTATTAATCTTATTGATCAAGAATCATTTTTAAGGGAGCCTCTCTCCTATCAAGCAAGAATGAATTATAATCAAGCATACAGAATTCATGGAATTCCATATAGCACTGTGGAAGGAAAAAGTTTTCACGATGAAAAAATTAAATCCTTAATAGCCCGCACTGATTCGATTTTCGCACATAATGCTTCTTTCGATAGAAGTTTTCTCTACCAAATGTATCCAGAAATCAATGATCAAAAGTGGTTCTGTACGATGCGGAATGTTCCTTGGAAGCAATACGGGTTTGAGAATAGTAAACTCTTAACATTACTGCAGGCACATAATATTACCAATTTCCAAACACACAGGGCTCTAGACGATATTTCTTACCTAATGGAACTTATGAGGAAACCTGGTCCTTCTGGTCTTCCTTATTTAAAAGATGTCATTGCTAAAAATCCGATGAAGAAATATGCACCTGCTTCTCAAAAGACAAGGGTATAGGGTTTATAATTTCCCCCCCTGTACAAGTGATCACCATAGTTTTGTCACTTTAAACGTTTTTTTACATATTTCCCTTTCCATGTGAACAGCAGTAAATCTACGGGTGTGATTAACGGGGGCTTTTTTTCACGCCTTTCTTAAAAGAGCTTGGCATAAATTATCAGGGTATTAATGAAAAAAAACAGCGACCCATCATGGGTCGCTGTTTTTTCATTGTTATACAGTTGCCTCTTCCTGTTTTTCATCTAATGTACCATTCAATTTTTTATACCTGTAAATAAAGTAAATGATTGATAATATTAATGCCACAACAAGGAATATGGCCAATATGCTAAGATTATGCCACATGAAGCTATAATCTCCTGTTGAGATGACTGCCCGAAAAGCATTAATAGAATAAGTCATCGGTAAGAATGGTGTGAACCCTTGCAGGAAGCCAGGAACCAATTCATTTGGGAATGTTCCGCCACTGCTGGTCAGTTGAAGAATCAACATTAATAATCCTATGAACCGACCAGGATTATCAAAGGCTGAACCTAGGAACTGAATGATGGCCATGAATGTGCAGCTAGCAAGAATGCTTACTGCAAAAAATAGCGGCAGGCTCGTAACATCAATTCCAAGTCCTAAAATTAAAATCGAGTCAACCATTATGGCTTGACAGATTCCTATGACAGCCATGACACTGTATTTACTAAGAAACCAGCTAAATCCACTTGCAGGCTTAACAGCAGGATCTCTTAACGGGAAAATGATTGTCAGAACGATTGCCCCTATAAATAAACTCAATGAAATTAAATATGGTGCAAAACTAGTGCCATAGTTAGGTACATTATTTATTGGCAATTTATCCAGTTTAACTGGACTTGCAAACATGTCATATACTTCTTCATTGGATTTTATGTCGCCAGCTTCGTTTGCCCCATCCTTCAATTCGTCATGTAATTCTCCAGATCCATCTGAAAGTTTAGCAACTCCATCTTGTAACTTAATAGCTCCATTTGCCAGTTCTCCCATACCGCTAGTAAGGCTGGAGGAACCTTCTTTCAACTTATCCGTTCCTGTAACCAGACCTTTCGAGCCTTCCGAAAGCTGTGAGGTTCCACTTGATAATTGCTTTGAGCCATCTTCAAGCTGATCAAGGCCACTTACCAAGTTATTGGTGCCTTCGTTCAACTGTCCAAGCCCACTCTGTGCTGAATCTATACTGTCTCCAAAAGTTGTCAATCCAGACACCAATTGACCTTGACCATTTTTCAGTTCATTCGCTCCATTGGCGAGTTTATCCTGAGCTTGCTTCAATTGAGTAAAACCACCGCTTAGCGCACTTGTGCCTTCACCTAGCTGATTTGCTCCATCACTAAGACTGTTTGAGCCTTTTGCAATATCAGATGCACTGGCTGATAGTTTTCCCACTCCTTCAGAAACACCTTTACTACCTTCACTGATGCGGGATAGAGAAGCGATCACTCCATCCAAACGTGCTTTCTCGGCAGGATCATCCGTAGCTTCAGATTGTTGTTTCAATCCGGAAATAACTTCTTCCAAACCTGCTGAAACCTCAGATGCCCCCGCTTTCGCTTCGCTCGATGCTTCACTCCATTCAGACAATGAACCTGAAAGCTGATCAGCACCTGCAGCTACGCCATTTGCCCCCTCTGTCAAAGCGGGCAGCTTTTCTTCTATTTGATTGAAGCCTTCTAATGACTGTTGTAGTCCAGAGGCCAATTCACCGGTTCCTGCTTCAGATTTCTTGGCTCCTTGCAAAAGCTCGGATTGTCCATCTTTCATTTGTCCAACACCAGAGCTAAATTGTTGTAACCCTTGATTGAGCTCTTTAGATCCTGCAGCTGCCGAACCGACCCCATTCGAAAAGGTCAATGATTTTTCAGCTAGTTTTTCCAGGTTTTCATGAATCTCGACGGAACCTGAATGAAGGGAATCAACCCCTTCATCCAATTCTTTAGAACCTTCTTTAGCTGAGTTAATCCCATCACCAAGTTCGCTTGTTCCGTCCTTCACCGTATCTGTTCCATCTTTCAATTCTCCAGCTCCATCACTGGCACTTTTGAGTCCGTCAGCCACTTCGTTCAAATTGTCGAACATTGACTCCGCATAGGTTTTCGTAACGGCAGACGAAACTTCCCCTTTGATTCTCTCTGAAGCTGCGTCACCTATTTTAGTAGATATATAGTTGAAACCTTCATTAGACGTGTAAATTAAATCAAGTTTTTGCGGATTATCCTCCTGTAAGGTCGTTGCATTTTTCGAAAAGTTTTTCGGGATCTCTATTTTCATGTAATAATCTTGATTTTCCAGACCTTGATTAGCTTCTTTTTGACTGACGAAATGCCAATCGAAATCCTTTTTTTCCTTTAACTCTTTGATTAAATCTTTTCCTATTGTTAGTTCCGAATCATTGAACTCGGCTCCCTCATCCATATTGACAATGGCAACAGGCAATTTGTCCACCTTACCATATGGATCCCAAAATGCCCATAGAAACGTACCACTGTATAATAAGGGGATCATTATAATTCCTATTATGGAAATGAGTATCATAGGATGTTTTAGTATGGCTAAAAATTCACCCTTTAAAGATTTTAACACGCCTAACAATTCCTCCTTTACGACGAATATGCCGTATAATTTATCTAGTTCAGTGATAAAATGGGTTGAAGAATACATAATTAAATCATTTGCTTCTGCAATATATATTTAATATATAACTTTCAAAACAAACAATGACTATTTCGATCATTCGGTCATTATCACGAAAATCAATATAACACTTATCCATCTTTATATCAATAATATATCACTGTTTCACATCCTATATTTACTATTTTTCTCTGTATATTCTATTTACATTGTATTTTTTTAACAGATGAGACTTTTTTCATCAGGTGAAAAAATGCAAAAAAGGGCATCCTTTATGGATACCCTTTATGTATGATAATAAACTATATTTGCATAATTAATTGAAGCGTTTTCGTATTATTTTGATATAATTCCTTTTAATTTTTCCGCCTGCCCTGTCAATGTCTCTAAAGATTCATGATACTCTCTTTCTAATTGTTTGATGATGCCGGCAGCGGTATCAATTTTTCTTATTGCCCCTACACCATGGCCTGCCGACCAAATATCCCGCCACGCTTTAGACTCGGATGACTTGGACATGCTGTCAAAATCGACTTTTTCTTTTTTTGCTAATTGATCTGGGTCCATGCCTTCCTTTCTGATGCTCGGTTTCAGCATATTACAATTAACGCCGGAAAATGCATCAGTCAAGATGATGTCCTCATGATCAGAATCGACAAGCATTTCACGATATTCATCATTTGCCCTGCTCTCTTTTGCCACGATAAAACGTGTACCCATATAAGCTAGATCTGCTCCTGCAGCCTGAGCTGCCAAGATACTGTGACCAGTACTAATGGACCCAGCAAGCAAAATGATTCCGTCCCAGAATGTCCTTACACTGTCAACGAAAGCAAAACTATTTATCTCACCCGCATGACCACCGGCTCCCGCAGCAACTAAGATCAATCCGTCCACACCTGACGCAGCAGCTTTTTTTGCAAATTCCACACTGCTGACATCTGAAAAGACCAAACCGCCATAACTATGTACGACATCCACCACGTGTTTTGGTGAACCTAATGAAGTAATGATGACGGGAGGTTGATGCTTTTTGACCAGTTCCAGCTCTTCTTCAAGACGGCTATAAGTACGGTGGACAACCATATTCATTGCCCATGGAGCAATCTTGCTGTCTGGTTTTTTAACCCTTGCAGCAATCAGTGTATCGTTTATGTCACCCATCCATTGATCCAATACCTCTATCGGCCGCGCATTCGGCGCTGGAAAAGAGCCAATCACCCCATTTAAACAGCATTCTTTCACCAGCTCAGGACCAGATATTAAAAACATAGGTGCTGAGATAACTGGTAAAGATAATTGATTCCACCAATGTTCCGGCAAACTTCTTCTCATCTATGAAACCTCCCATTTTTAATACATTACCAAAATATAACACTACTAGATTATCTTACTTCTAATATACACAATTTTCAAGAAATTAATCCAGGAGCTACTTTTACTTTCCATATCGTTAAGGCCAATTCAATAAAAACTGCATATGGAAAAACGCCCCATATACAGTTACGATTTAGTTTGAAAGCACCCATTTACGAATGGCTTTGGCCACACCGTCTTCTTCATTTGTTGCTGTAACCCAATCTGCTTTTTCTTTCACAATTTCTTGGGCATTTCCCATTGCAACTCCCACTTTTGCTTCAGAAATCATGGCAAGGTCATTAAGGCTGTCTCCTACCGCCATCACATTATCCATAGTAATATCGAGCAATGAACAAACAAGCTCTATAGCTTTCGCTTTATTGACACCCATGGCATTCACTTCAATATTCGTTGGACTTGAATTGCTTATTTCAAAGTTTCCTTTTGATATCAGTTCATCCATGATGATTTGGCGGGTGGCTTCATCTTTTGTATCGAAACCGAATTTAAGCCATTGCGAATCATGGATTTTTTCAGGCATTTCAGCCCTGTAAATATTATCGCAACTTATTGCCCAAAAATGTGTACCATGTTTTTGGCTTAATTCCCACATCCATTGTATGGACTCACTATCAACGATATTCCTTTCCACCAGTTTTCCTTGATTATCGTAAACTTCGCTTCCGTTTACCGTTATGAGGTATGATTGGAGTTCCATTGACTTTGCGAAATCACTGCATGTCGCATAGGATCTTCCTGTGCTCAATACAACAAAAACCCCTTGATTTTCAGCTTCTTTAATCGCTCTCCGGTTTTCTTCAGAAATCGCTCCTGCGATGTTCAGAAGCGTGCCATCCATGTCAAGTGCAACTAATTTAATATCTGGTTTCTTCATTCTCATTCACCCTTTCTTAATCCTTCATTATGTATCTAACTCCATGATAGCTTATTTTCCTTACGTAAGGAAAGAACGTGAAGAATTGAACAGGCATTCCTATGAAGGAAGGTTGATATCTCCATTTTTAAATTGAGATATCAGACCTTTTTCATCAGGTTCCATTGATACTTAATCAATCATAAATATCCTACTCCGAACAATTTATATTATACCAACCAAACACCTGCTACTCCCTATCCTTTTCCATTTCATTCAATTCTTTTTCAATCTGACCTTCCCATTTTGGGACACCATCATTTTCATCAAATTCTATAATGACATCCGTTACTCCTCTTTCCTTGAATATCTCATCAAACAGCCGGTCCTTAATGTCATCAGCGTGGGCAATTGAAATATTGGGATCAAGTTCCACTTCAAGTTCTACATGAAAGTCTTCCCCTTCTTTTAATACCGCCAGTTTCTGTATATCCCTTACATCTGGGTCATCCATGACCAAAGTTCCAATCTTTTGACGCATTTCTATATCCGCTTCCCCAAGAGCACCCGCAGCATTGTCAAGGAACACCCTTCCAACTACATAGAACATTCCGAGACCAATCATGACAGAAGCGACACCTTCCGCTTGAATGAAGGACGTGAAGTTTGCTAATAAAATGGCAATTATCGCAACCACCCCACCCCCAGTTGCCACCATATCTTCCATGAATACTAATTTCGTTGCTGGTTTTGCCCGTTTTAAACCATTGAAACTCTTAAAGATGACGGCTGCTCCTTTTGCTTCGATTCCAGTCTCATGCAACACTTCTTTCATCGCTTTAAATAAAACATATGATTCCAACACAACCGCTAAGGAAAGAACGGACAAATTAATAATGATTCCAGTTGATTCTACAGGGTGCAATATGTGATGGAACCCTTCTTTAATCGTTTCATAAGACATGATCCCGACAACCAATACCGCACCTAATAATACAAGGTTAACTAAACGCCCAAAGCCATCAGGGAATCGTTCAGTTGGTGACTTTTTACTTAGTGCTGAACCAATAAAGACGAAAAACTGATTCGCAGCATCACCCAAAGTATGTAATGTTTCGGCAAACATAGCGACATTCCCTGTCATGAAATAAGCAATCCCCTTAAGCACAGCGATGATACTATTTACACAGGCAGCAATGAACGCCGATTTATTTCCTTGTTTTAATAACCGAAATAACTCTTTCAAATAAAAGCCCCCCCTTTTCTTTTCAATTATCTTAATGTATTATCCCCAACACTTGAATATATGAAACCACAAAAGGGAAAAACCCCTAACGATCCGAATGGAGAATGACCTGGCATTACTTTGGTGTTATATGTTGTACCTACCACACACGAATATATTCCAGATCACAAAAAACTATTTGGAACTGATTAATGCAATGAGAGATGCATACAAAAAAGGGAGTAAGCAGCGGCTTACTCCCTTTTTTGTATGACTTCATGCATTTTAAGCGTCCATCCCCTTTTTCACTAACTTAGATGGATTATTAACTTTATATCGTATTTCTTTATTGTATTTTTTATCGACCACTTTTCCATCAAATTCGATTTCGTCCCCTTCTTCGAGCTCAGCTTTTTTTAATGTCTTGCTATATCCACACCAAGCATCACCGATTGTCAGTTCAGGTTCCGTTGTCACTTTGACATTCCCTAAAAGTATGACTTCATCTTCTTCACCAGTGAAATGGTTCATTTTCGCCGTGAACTCCTTGACGGATGCGGTGAAATGAACTTTTTCTCCAGGTAACTCCAATTTAGGTTTTGCTGTCGTCCTTTTACTTTTGGTTTTTGCTTTTTTTGGTTCTTCACTTAGCTGATCGGAAGTTTCCGTAATTGGAGCATCTATCACCTGTTCCTTTTCACTTGGTACTGCGGATGTTTCGGAAACCGGTCCACTCAACAACTCTTTTCCGAAACTGGAACTTTGCATTTCCTTTAAATAGGAAGGGTGAATGCAACTAAGCTTACCATTTTCAAATTCAACGACTACCGTGTCAAGACCGTTGCCATATTGTTCATACCCTGCCAATTTGACTTTTCCTTGAAAGCTACCGCTTTTATATAATAGTTCCCTTTTTACGGAACGGGCCGTAAATAATTTCCATTCCAAACCTTTAGCGATATAGTCCGTATCCTCTAAAAAAGGGATATACTCTCCTTTTGGTGCGATATAATGAATCAAATCTTCAGCTGGAGTTTCAGCCACAGTAACCACTCCTAATCTTTTCTATAGATTATATTCTAGCAAAGGATTTCAAAGTTGCAAATGAATGAGGATCATAATCACCGTCTGCACTAAAAATCAGCCAGACAGAAGGGAATAGAAAACCGTTTATATTCAAATCTCCCACGAGTTTTTTCGAAATGATTACCATCCTTTTGGCCCTAGCAAAAAAGCTGCTCACAAAGAGCAGCCCTTTTATAGAATAATCAATCTTTATTGCATATTGTTCGCTAAAAATGGCTCAGATCACCCTTCTTTTACCTCATCCATTGGCAAATGGACTGTGTTGTACTTCATTTCGCCAGAACTATAATTTTTTCTCATTTTAAACATGAGGAGAAAACCAATAGCCCACCAGCCTGCAAAAATCAGCCATTCATAAGGCCAAATTAAAGCCGCTGGCATACCTGGTAAGTATAAGGCAATAAATCCTACGCTAAGAATCAATGCGATCCAGCCCACCATATTTGATTTTCCAGCACGGAAAGGTCTTACCATCTCAGGAGCATTTTTTCTCAATTGAACAAATGCGATAGCTACGAATAAATATGCCAATACAATAGCCAGTCCGCCAGCATCCACCAACCAAACTAACATAGGTCTCCCTAATAAAGGACTAATCATGGATAAAGCACCTATAAACAAAACAGCATTTGTCGGCGTATTTGTTTTCGGATGTAATTTACCAAACCAAGCTGGAATCATCTTTTTTTCCGCCATTGAATAAAGAACTCGGCTTCCGCCAATGATAAATGCATTCCAGCTCGTCAAAATACCTGCAACACCACCTATTATCAAGATGGTTGCAAAAATACTCGATCCATAGACTTTAGCCATAGCATCTGCAGTTGGTAAAACAGAACTTCCTATAATACTGTTATCTAAAGAAACTCCTACAGCATATATAATTGCAATATACCAGATAACGGCAAGACTTACTGAAAATACAAGAATTTTCCCAATTAATTTCGGCTCAACATTCATTTCTTCAGCTGTTTGAGGTATTACATCAAAGCCCACAAACATGAATGGAGTCATGATCAGTACAGTTATGATTCCTACTGTGCCATCCAAAAATAGTGGTTTCGCATCTCCCAAATCACTAGTGAATCCGGCTCCAAAGATTAACATCAAACCAATGAGACCTATTACGATGGTTAAAACCATTTGGAGAATGGCAGCCGATTTCACACCAAAATAATTAATCAGTGTAACTAATATGGAACCTATTACCCCAACAAGCACCCATGTTAAATACACATCATATCCAGTAATAGAATACATGAATCCTACCTTATAATTTGGAAATACATATTCAATGACAGTTGGCAAAGCAACCGCTTCAAAAGCAACCACAGATATATAACCTAATGCGAGGGCCCATGATGCTACAAATGCAGCTTTAGGGCCGACGCCCCTTAATACATAAGATAGGGCACCTCCAGCAGCGGGCATGGCTGAAGCTAATTCTGCATAGGTCAGACCTACAAAAGTGACCAATACTCCACCTATTAAAAATGCTATCATCGCTCCAAGTGTACCTGCAGATTCAATCCAAGTACCTGATAATACTACCCAACCCCAACCAATCATGGCCCCGAATGCCAAAAATAATATATCTACCTTAGAAAGAACTTTGTTTAGACTTTTAGTTTCTTTAATGGTCATCCATCCCTTTCTCGAAAAACTGTAGAACAAAACAAAAACTTGAGAACCTTTTTCAAAGAAATAATAATAAAAAAGCATTTGATTGATATGTATAGAACTTATGGACATTTCTACATTAAAAGTGCTGACATTAAGGAATAATTGGTTATGTATCTGATTCCACCAAATTCTCTTACCTGACTATTTTCTCAAATAAAAACATCCTCTCTCACTAAAAATTTGTAATATTATAAATAATAGCAATATCCATGCCAAAAAATATTTATTAGTTTATAAGGATTTGGATTGTTCACGTCCATAGATTCGATTCATTAATGAATCGAAAAGAAAAAAAACGAATCATTTATTAATTATTTTTACTATTTAATTCACATACGAATCACACCTTTTTGTAAAATTAGAAATTTCTGATAATTAATGATACCATAAAAAAGATGCCTACACTCAAAGTTTAGAGAATGTAGGCATTTTCCTAAAATCACTTAATTTATTATGATATTTCATAATTGTTTATTACTGCTCTTTTTTGCATTTAACGATAATTATAGATTATGTATTAAATAATATTAGAAACTATAAAAGTAATTAGATAAGGGCATTTCGAATTAAGTATCATAATAAGTTTTTTTCAATACTCAAACGGAAAGTGTAAACGTTCGGTCATTACATCAATCACAAGTTCAAAAAAACTTATTGCTGCAGTAATTGTATATATGAAAAAAATAAAAACATAATCAAACACTATTCAAATTATGATAAATTTGGGAAATGGATGCTGAATGTGGTTAAATTTTCATTAGAGACACACTTCATATACCCATCATTCCTTTCAACGATCTTTTTACATACATATAATCCAATTCCCGTTCCTAACTCTTTTGTTGTGACAAAGGGCTCAAAAATTGATTCGATCAATTCACTGGCAATGGGAGGCCCATTATTTGAAATTCGAATTATTTTCTCATTTGCCTCAATTAAAGAGTCTATCCTTAAAATTCTAGGGTGTTCCTTATCCTTTAATGCATCAATGGAATTAATAAAAAGATTCAAGAACACTTGTTTCAGCCCATCTTTGCTCGCTGTCATAACTAAGTTAGGATAAATATCTAATTCCACATTAACGCTGGCATCCACAATATTCGCGTATGTCAGTTCTTGTATTTCTTCAATTAACTTTAACACGGAAATTTCTTCTTTTTGTTCCTCATTAAAATCCGATTTAGAGGTGTGCAGGAATTGTGTTATCCTGAAATTCAACTGATTTAATTCATAATCAATGATATCCAAATACTTTAAGCCTGGATTCTCCCTCTTCAGTAATTTATTGAACCCCATGATTGCTGTAAGCGGGTTTCGGAACTCATGTACAAAGCTTGATGATATCTGTCCCAGTACCGCTAATTTATCTTTATGGTTTTCACTGATATAAGACTTTTTTTCCTCAATCACTTCATTTGTAAGATTCGTATATCTCGTAACGGCATGGTAGCTGAACGTATCAAAGTGCAAATTGATTTCATTAATGAATTTTTGCATATAATAAATGGGGATATCGGCCCCAAAAACATTCCTGATTATAATATTTCTCCCTAAATTTATATTATATAGAAAATCTCCGATGTTGATATTAGCTTCAAGGCGTTCTTTCGCAATCTGGTATGCTAATTTTATCAGCACGTCCTCAAACAATGCGTCCTTAAACGTTTGGATGACCAGCGAGTACATACCATATCCATTTTCTTTAATTTTTTCTTTGTAGGGGTCTATTTCATCGATCTTAATGGTCTCGTTCCATTCATTTAAAAACAAAGATTTATTTTCTTCCAGATATTGAATCAATACATTTTTATACTTCATATGTTCAAATGACAACTCCATATTTTTGACCACCACATCCCCTTGCGGAATTTTAGATTCTATATCAATAACATCATTCTATATGAGATTTTGATTTTCTGCACTTCATATATTATTGTTTTTGAAGTTGAAATGTAGCTTGTTTTAATAAGGTATGCTGGTCCGCATATAGTGCTTGCGATAACAAAGAACCGAACAAATCAGGGGGAGTCAGAAATGTAATAAAAAGGAACCTTTTTATATCCTGCGAATCTCTTACTTTTGAAAGGCGATTCCATACTTTTTTATTTTTCTATAAAGTGTATTTCGGCCGATGTCAAGTTGTTTTGCGGCGGTACTAATATTTCCATTTGTTCTTTCCAACGCTTTCCTAATAAGTTGGGTTTCTTGTTCTTGAAAGTTTTTTGGTTCCCGATCGGTATCTGCTCTTTCTTCCAGTGAAGTGGAAACAGGGCAAAGTGCCCTGAGCGTGCCCCTTGTAATCGGACCATTGTCAGCTAGGAATACAGCCTGTCCGAGCACGTTTTGTAATTCGCGGAAATTTCCTGGCCAAGAATATTCCAAAATGAATGATTTAGCATCGTCCGTTAGTTCGGTATGTTCTTTCTTATAAGGTATATCAGCTAAAATGTATTCTGCTAACAGTAATAAATCTTTACGACTCCTTAAATTTGGAAGTTTTAAAGATAATCCACACAGTCGGAAAAATAAATCGGCACGGAATTCTCCCGCTCCCATTTCTTTTTGTAAGTCTTTGTTGGTGGCGGCAATGATCCTTACATCGATTGGAATGGAAGCATGTCCGCCGACACGCGTCACACATCGTTCCTGAAGTACGCGAAGCAGAGTCGCTTGAGCTGAAAGCGGCATGTCCCCGATTTCATCCAAAAACAGGGTTCCGCCATCAGCAGCTTCGAACTTCCCCTTATGCCCGCCGCTTTTTGCGCCAGTATAGGCACCCTTTTCATACCCGAATAACTCACTTTCCAATAAGTTTTCGGGTATTGCGCTGCAGTTGATCGCGATGAATGGTTTATCACTTCTTAAGCTAAACCCATGAATGGATTGAGCGAACAGCTCTTTTCCCGTTCCACTTTCTCCAGTAATTAGCAGGCTGATATCAAGCATTGCAGCTCTTTTAGCAATCGATATGGTTTGATTCATTTGTGGATCATTACTAATCATATCGGTAAATTGATATCGATTAGTTAAACCATCATTCAATTTTTGTTTTTTTAACCGTAGGATCACGGAGGATTGATGTTCCATGTTTTCACCAAGGGTTTGAACTGCGAATTCCTGGTCTTTTATTGAAATCTTCTTTCCTAAAACAAGTGGGTCTAATCCTGATATTATATTCGAAATCGGTTTTTTCAATGTGCCAATAACATTTGATGCCGCAATATTGAGATTTGTAACTTTGCCCTCTTTATCAATTGTAATTAGAGGATCAGGATATTGATCATATATAAAGTAAAGGTTTTTCTCCCTTTTTTGAGTATGGGACAATTGGAGTGCCTGTTTGATACTATCTGCCACCCTCTGAACTAAACTAATGGAAAAAGGATGATAATTCTGTTGATGACTGCTTAAGTTCAAAACACCTAGTAGATGCCCATCAGGGTGATAAATGGGGGACGCGGCACAAGTAAGGAAATGGTTATCCTGATGAAAGTGTTGATTGCCGTGAATCAATACAGGTTTTTTCTCTACTATGGCCGTTCCGATTGCATTTGTCCCTTTTGATTCCTCTAGCCAATTGGCCCCTTTTCTGAGGGAAACATTATCTGCATGCCGTATGAAGGCTGGATCGCCAACTGTTTCGATGATATAACCTTCAGGAGCAGCAAGTAATAAAATCGACTCCAGGCCATTGATCGAACTATAGACTTCTTCTAAAAGGGGGGAAGAATGGTACAGGAGTTCTGCGTATTGATCGTGATATTCAGCCAACTCAAATTCGCCAAGCAGATCTTCCTTATCCATCATGCTTGGCTGAAGTCCTTTTAAACGGCACCGCTTCCATGATTCTTGAATAAATGCCGGAATGGTTTCTTTACCTGCGTTAATATTAACAGACATTGAATAAGTCCTCCCATATGTAAAATCCAATAAACGGCAACGGTTATTTTAATTCATTTTTTCATTAAGGTCACTATAAGCTTTCTTCAGTTTCAGAGCATTAAGGGGGAATCCATATAATTTAATCATAACAGAAAATTCAGATTTTAACCAAAATGAAAACTGAGCTTTGCTTTTTTGCTCCATATTGGAACACCTAACTGTTCCAAGGTGGAACAGTTAGGTGCCTTCCTTCGCTCCTCTTCGATTGATTTCATTGTTTTTTTGTTAATGGCATAAGTCTTGCATAATTACATGACGAGAAATTGATTCCTTTTTGATAAGGGGGGAAAACACTTCGGAAATTCGAAAGCCTTAGATTCCAAGGACTGAAGAAACTCATGCATGCTACTGATCAGCCAAAGATAAATTGAAGACATAAGCATATGCCTGATCCTTATACTTAGAGAACGCCATATCCGAACAGATTTTCATTAACGAACTTTACTTTGAAAAGGGGTAATATACATGGAACAAACTATTAAACTTAATCCGCGAGTGCAAGATTTCTTAAAAGGAACTAAAAAGCTTTTGATTAATGGGGAATTGGTGGAAGCTGCATCAGGAAAAACCTTTAAGACCCTCGATCCTTCAAACGGCAAGGTTCTGGCCATTGTGAGTGAAGCAGGACCAGAAGATGTAGATAAAGCCGTCAAATCAGCCCGTAAGGCTTTCGACAACGGTCCTTGGAAAAAAATGAGTGCATCAGAACGCAGTCGTCTCATTTATAAATTAGCTGATCTTATGGAAGATCATAAAGAGGCGTTAGCACAATTAGATACCCTAGATAATGGTAAACCAATTGGCGAAACCACCAATGCAGACGTCCCACTTGCAATCGATCACTTCCGTTATTACGCTGGATGGACCACTAAAATAGTAGGTCAAACCATACCTGTTGCAGGGAATTACTTTAATTATACCCGTCATGAAGCAGTTGGAGTGGTAGGACAGATCATCCCTTGGAATTTCCCTCTACTTATGGCGGCATGGAAATTAGGTGCAGCCCTTGCAACCGGATGTACGATCGTTTTAAAACCAGCGGAGCAAACGCCTCTTTCAGCATTATATTTAGGTCAATTGGCGCTTGAAGCAGGTTTTCCTCCTGGCGTTCTTAATGTGATACCTGGATTTGGTGAAACAGCAGGGTCACCGCTTGTAGACCATCCTGATGTCGATAAAATTGCGTTTACAGGTTCAACCTCAGTAGGGAAAATGATCATGCGCCAAGCTTCGGGTACCGTGAAAAAAATCTCGTTGGAATTAGGCGGGAAATCACCTAATATCATATTACCGGATGCAGATATGAGTAAAGCCATTCCGGGTGCTTTAATGGGCATCATGTTTAATCAAGGACAAGTTTGCTCTGCCGGTTCCCGCCTGTATATTCAGAAGAAATCCTATGATAACGTAGTAGCTGACTTAGTGTCCCACGCAAAAAATATTAAACAAGGGGCAGGTCTTGATCCATCTACCCAGATAGGGCCTTTGGTATCCAGTGAACAATTGGAAAGAGTGGGCAGTTATATCGAAAAAGGGAAATATGAAGGAGCCGAAGTAGTTACAGGGGGCAATTACGGACAAGGCGAGGGTTATTTTGTAGCACCTACAATATTTGCTGGTGTTGAAGATGAAATGACAATCGCTAAAGAAGAAATTTTCGGTCCTGTTGTAGCTGCAATGCCTTTTGATGATTTGGACGATGTGATAAACCGTGCAAATAACTCTGAATATGGATTGGCTGCTGGTTTATGGACACAAGATGTAAAAAAAGCCCATTATGTGGCTAATGAATTAAAAGCAGGTACAGTATGGGTAAACTGCTATAACGCCTTTGATGCAGCATCTCCATTTGGTGGTTATAAACAAAGTGGAATCGGTCGGGAAATGGGCAGTTATGCATTGGATAATTATACCGAAGTTAAAAGTGTATGGATTAACTTAAACTAATAAAATCATATTCTTTTCATGCATTAAGACAAAGAGCATATCATCGTTTCCTTTAATAGTTGCAAAAGGGTGTACCAACTTTGGTACACCCTTTCCTTGTTTTGGTAACTTATATCAATTCGGCCTTAGACAAAAAGATGAGACCTTTCATTTTCGAAAGGTCTCTTGGTCTCCATTATCCATTACGTTCAATTTGCATTTTATCGCTGTTTGCTTTCTCTTTTTCTATCTTTTGCTGTCTTGAAGTTCCAGCAACCAGGATTCCAATCACGACTATTGCTTCAAATCCATATTTGATGAAGGGATTTACAAAGTAGTCGTGCATGAACGGTTCAGCTACGATCATTTTAGAAGCTGTCCAACCTAGAATTCCCGCACCAATTATTATAATGAATGGGAAGCGTTCAATCAGTTTTAAGATCAAAGTGCTTCCATACATCACTACTGGAATGGATACAAGTAAACCGATTACCACTAAAGTGAAGTTACCATGAGAAGCTCCTGCAACCGCTAGGACATTATCCAATCCCATCAAAGCATCTGCAATAATAATGGTTTTTATGGCAGCCCACATGGAGTCTGCAGGCTTCAAATCATGTTCTTCTTCATCGATAAGGAGCTTATAAGCGATCCATACCAGAAGTAATCCCCCTATTAAATGCAGTCCAGGCACATTTAAGATTACAACAACCAGCAGCGTTGCAATGATCCTTATCACTATTGCCCCAACCGCTCCCCATATTATTACCTTTTTTTGCTGATCTTTTGGAAGCTTTCTTGCAGCCAATCCAATAAGGATCGCATTATCGCCGGCAAGAACCAAATCTATCATAATGATCGCTAAAAGTCCTGAAATAAATTCACCTGTTAAAAAATCCAATACATTTTCCTCCTTTATACAAAAATAAAGAGACCTCTGCCATATATGGCAAAGGTCTCGCTAAGCACTAAATGAATTAGGCCAATAAAGCCGGTGGAATTCCCACGTAATGACGACTTTATTTCAGGTTATACCTGACGCTACTCCCCTTTACGGGAATAAAGAATATGTAATTCTTTTGATATCTTTCCATTAGAAAACTACCAAGTAATTATATCACTAATCAATTATACCAAAATTACAAATAAAATAAAGTGAAAAATAAGGAATATTTTTGCACATACATTTTAGAAAACATATGTTCATTTCACTTTTACTGATCATAAAAGTGCAAGCATTCACTGCTGACGGGCTATAAAATAAAAGAATGTAAGGTTATTCATCAACTTTAACTAGCCCAACAACCGATAATTTCAGTCGTTCAATCCCTTCTAAATATTGACATATTTCGTTTCCCAGGTTTGGGATATCGCTCAAATCCTTCCCCCAAAGATATTGATTACTTAAGGTGGATTCTATCAATTGTCTAAGCGGGATTTCTCCCCTCTCATAACCAAGCCATTGTTCCTTGAAAAATTCGATAGTCTTTATATCAGCTTCAAAACTTTTACCAATATAACGACCTTTTACTTCATGAACCTTATAAAATCGGAACAGGCCCGAAAAACCTCGTATGATACAATCAGGCAGCATGCCTTTCTCCTGTGTTGCCACAGTATTCACTAGGTCAGTTTTGTTCATAGTAACCTCAAGGTTTTTACAGTGCAATTTTTTAACAACTTTATTATCATTATTATTGGGTTTATCACTTTATAACAGGATTGAAATTAAATATCTTATTTGATCTAAATTTATAACGGTTTTGCGAGTTTGAAACTTCAATATTAAACGACTTTATTGTTGCTGCACAGTTTCTGCTGCTGAACGCTAATTTCTGTCCAAAAATATTGCTTTAAGAAAATGGCCTCTATAATATCATAAGTGATATGAGTCTTACCCTTGTAAAAAAGGAAAGTTTGGTTAGTGTATTTGACTTTACATACTCATTAATTAAAAAAGAGCCGCTCCCTTAATGCTAATAGAAGTGACTGCTACACATTATTATTTATCTAATATCTTTTATCTGTTTCATTTTAGGTGCCTCTCTTGCTGATTGCCTCGGACTCATTATTTTGGATTCCACATAAGCACTATTTAGAACTTCTTGTGGTTTATGAAAGTTACACTCCACATTTAAGATAGTCAAATTCCATCTTCAGATGTTAAACTCCATTTCTTATTCGGCCAATGAACCCTCTTAGATCTTCGTCTATAGGCCTATCAAAAGCGGCAGCTCCACCTGGCATTTTTTCTACTTCTCCTGTAACAGTCAGATCCCTTTTCGTTAATGATAATTTCTTTGGCTCTTCAGGTTGGTCTATATCACCTGGTTCTTCACCTGGAATTAATACTCCCCAATTTTATCAATTGAGTCAAAAGCTGTATTAACCAGCAAGGATCTTGTTATTGGCATATCAAAATCAATATCTTTCTTAGCCTTGAGTCTTATGGTGGCTAATGTATTTTTACCCTCTAATGTTTGTTGAGATCCTTTATTGGAAAATGCCGCCATAATCCGTTGTTCAGTATTTCCTATACCTGCAAGTATAGAGTAATTTAGCATACCCTTAGTTACATTGGTTGGTTGAACAATACTTGAATCACATGTGCCATCAGGTTGACATTCTTTAACCAATTCATACTTATTCGGGTCTAATTTCAACTCTAAATTAAAGGCATTGATATCCTTTAATCCTACTCCCATTATTTCTACTAAAAATTCTTCTCCTGCCTTTAACTGTTCTTTATTAGGTCTAATATCTATTAAACCAGCAATTGGACTACCTGTTGCTATAAGTGGTGTTTTTCCTAATTGTCCTGCTACATACATTAAATCATAAGCATCAATTACCCCGTTGTAATTAATATCAACCTTTGATACCTGATCCCATGCTGTATCTGTTTTATCAACACCCATGTAGCTAGCAAAGAATAGTAGATCTTCATCATCAATTGCACCATTTGGTATATTTTCTCCCACTACCGTTCCTACTGTTTTATCTTTTTTATATGGTCTAAATTCTTGAGCAGAACCAAATTTTCCTACAGCATCAGTAATTGTCAACTTAATGTATCTAGCTGTCAGGTTATCGTTAAAGGAAATGGTTTTAACATCCTTATTTCTTTCGAATGTTCCATTAGTGACAATATTTTTGTACGTTTTACCATCTAAACTGACATCTAAATTATATTTTAAGATGGTTCCATTTCCAGCATCAGGTCTTGGAAGATACTCTAATTTATCTAATTGGTAAGCTAACTTCATATCAATTTCATAGGTATGAGGTAATACATTTCCATCAGACCATTCAGTATGCCATAAAGTATTATCATCGCCATCTACAGCTTTAGATCCTTCGCTGCCCGGTTGTTCACTACTTGCTTTTGCTGTCATATTCTTAGGTACGTTTCGATATCGATCAAGCTTTGTTCTAGCTTTAACTTCATCACTCCAAATTGATACTCCCTTTGAGTTTGCTGCTCTAACTCTGTAAGAATATTCTGTATCAGCTGTTAATCCTGAATGTACATAGAAAGGTACTTGTTCACTATCGGTTGCCTTAAACACATTTGTATAAATTACACCATTAATCAATAAATCATAAGTATTCTTACCATCAACTTTATCCCAATTTAATTTGATACTATTATCCGTAATATTTGAATCTTTTGCTCCCAGGCCTGTTGGAACATTTGGTACTGCTTCATCTACTACATCCTTAACTTGGGTATTATTGAAACCAGTTACTATTAATTTAATAGTATTTGCTGAAACATCAGTTTTCCCAACCTTGACATAGAGTTTAGGTGATGTAGTAATCTTCGTTTTTTCAAATTCTGAACCCTCTGTAGAATATTTATTTAAGGTTGGATTTTCATTAAAGAAATAAACATTATCAGAACTTTTGTAATCTTCTTCAGTTGTGACTTCTCTTAATACGACGTCTTTACCTCCAACCTTTACAGATACATTCTTTGGACTTTTACGTGTATTTACTATAAATTCTGTACCTCTATTATTAACTATGCCGTTATAACCTTTTCCTTTTGCCTTTCCAACCGTTATATCAACTCTTTCACCTTTAACATCTGAAGTGATATTGGTTCTAGTATTTTTATCCTTTTTATATTCATTGGTTTTTCCATCATCTTCATATAATGTGAATTTTGATTTACCCGATGGGTACACGTCAAATATTCTATTATCAGAGCCATCTAATTGATTAATAGAATTGTTTTCAGGTGACATTGGAATAATAGCACCCGCCTTAACAAATACAGGGGCCTTCCATAATGGAGCACTAAAATTATTGATGACTGAACCACCCTTATACTGGTCTCCTGTAAAATAATCAATCCAAACTTGATTCTCATCAGGAAGGTAAATTCCGTTTCTTACACCGGCTGCATGATCATTTTCATTATATACTGGTGCCACTAATAAATTAGGTCCCCACATATATTGATATTGTGTTTCTGTACCATACGTATATGGATCATTCGGGTATTCTAGCATCATCCCCCTAATCATAGGCATTGATTTTGATGTTGATTCTTCTGCAAGCGTATAAATATACGGCATCATTTGAGCTTTCAACTTTAAATACATTCTATTAATTGATGCATATGGTTCTCCATAATTCCAAGGATTTTTCGATTTACTATAATCGTCACCTGAAGATGCCCATCCATCCATATCTATTTGAATAGGAGTGAATGCCTTCCATTGGTAATCACGTGTCTGGATGACTTTATCTCCTCCAAATATACCATCCATATCTGAACCAACATTTGGATTTCCTGATAAGCCTGCTCCAATGTAAGTTGGAATATGCATTCTTATATATTCCCAATCTCCGCCATATTGGTCACCAGACCACAATGATGCATAACGTTGAGTACCTGCCCATCCATCAAGAGAAATGACGAAAGGACGTGCTCCTTGAGAGTTTTCTACTTTTTGTATTCCTTCTGCTGCTTGACGTGTCGCATCTAAAGCCATGGAATAACCTTGTCCAACCCAAGCAACATCAGTCTTTATTGCTCTTACACCAGCTTGAACTTCTCCGTCAAGGTCTCTCTGTAAAGGGCTATCCCCTGGTAAACTAGGATTCGGATATAGATTACTTTGTGTCCATAAGCCTACCTCAACATCTTTTGCATTAGCTTCATCGACAAAACTCTTTAAATTGTCTAATCCACCATAACCACATCCATACCCATCATTTGGTAAAAACCAACCTAGAGGCATATCATTCTTATCATATTCATTTAAACTATTAAGTCCATTATTTAATAGTGTTCTTTGGTCCTTATGACCATTATGAGTTCCATTAAAGCAATCAGCCTTCCCTAAATAAAACCCATATTTCGGCATAAGTGCAGCTTTACCTGTTAATTCGGTATATTCACCAATGATCTCTGGAATTGAGTCTTCTACAAAATAATAAGCATCAAATCTATTTTCATTATGAGAAAGGGTGGCTGTTTTAGAAAAATTATAAACGCCTGGCTTAAATGTATTACGCATCACACCATAGCCTTCTGTACTTAAATAAAATGGAACTGGACTAGAAGCAGCACCTGCATCCCAACCACCACCAATTGCAATATTTATTGTTGTATTTCTATGTGAATAGTATCCATTTTGTTGTCCACCACCATAAAAATATTCATTATCTTTTGTATCTAGAGTTTGCAGTGTTTTTCCATCATTATATTTAAGCGGCTCTTTTTCACTCCAAAGTACCTTGGATTTAGATTTATCATATAAGCTCATCTTTGAAGAAGCTTTTTCAATTCTTAACTCTACAGATTTTGTAGAAATCTTATAAAAATAAGCATCGTTTTTATTAACCTTTACATTTATTTTTCCGTATTTTTTATTGTAATCGCTCACATTTTTGTCAATTATCCTTGTGACATGATCTGGTTTATTAGGAGTCGGATATTCCGGAAAATCCCCTTCTGGGTCCAAGTGTAATCTAAATAGGTTATCCTTAAGGAAACTAATTTTTATTTTTTCACCTGTTGATAAATCAAGATATACATCATTTCCATCTTTTATGAGTTTGGTTACTATGCCAATTTTCTTAAACGTTTCATTAGCAACAGCCGAATTATTTACACTATTCTCCTCCAAGGCGTTACCAGTTAAAGGAACTATTATTAACCCTAGGATGACTAATAAAAACAAGCTTGCAATTTTTTTAAGATTATTAGCTATCTTCATTTTTCTTTTCAACAAAATACCTCCCCTACAACTATAAATTCTTCAAGGAAAAAAGGTGTGCTGCGGGTTAAGCCGTAGCGGATTTTTTAATAGCATCTTCTTCATTTCAACCTCTTCTATACCTGACGACTCCATCAACAGCTGTGGCTTGAACATCTAATTTCTCATTCAGGACTACGTAATCAGCTATTTTCCCACTTGATATGCTACCGAACTTCTTATCTTTTCCTATGCTTGCTGCTGGTGATAATGAAGCACTGTGCCATATTTTATACAGTGGTTCACTGCTCCAACTTTTTAAATTTTTGACTCCTTCAATTAATTTCAAAGTGCTACCAGCTAATGATCCTGTTTCTGTTCGAGCCATACCATCTTTCATTACAACAGTGAATTCACCTAGTTGATATTCTCCATCAGGCATTAACCCTGCGCGCATACAGTCCGTAATTAGGACAAGCTTGTCCCCTTTAACACGTAATGCCAATGTTGCAATGTCTGGGTGTACATGAAAACCATCACAAATTAATTCAGCAAATGTGTTAGAATTCGTTAGTGCCGCACCTACCACACCTGGGTTACGATGATGTAATCCTGACATGCCGTTAAATAAATGGACAAAGTTTTGGGCACCCGCATTAATAGCCTTCTTACAGCAATCATGACTTGCGTCCGTATGTGCTATGCAGACAAATACCCCTTCTTTACTTACATTATTAATAAAATCCAACGAGTTTTCTCGTTCAGGAGCTAGGGCAATTTTTACAATAGTTCCCTCAGAAAGACTCTGTAATTCTTGAAATTCCTCATAATCTGGATCCCGAAAATAAATAGAATTTTGTGCTCCTTTATGTTGTTCAGAAAAGTAGGGGCCTTCCAAAAAAATTCCTTCTGATTGTGCACCAGCTAGTCCTTGTCTGACCGCTTCTGTTATCGCGAAAATAGCTTGATCCAAATCTTTTTTAGACGATGTCAATGTTGTTGGTAAAAAACGCGTAACACCAAGATGTAAAATTACTTTCGAGATTTCATGAACTGCTTCCGTAGTTCCGTCCATTATGTCATAACCTTTAATTCCATGAATATGGGTGTCAAATAAACCTGGGGCAATTGTATGTCCACTCCAATCGGCCACATTGGAATCTGAGGGAACCGTCTCTGAAAATCCACCAAATAATCCATTACTTACTTGCAAATATCCACCTGTTTTTTCTTCATTCTCCATTAAATATCGATCTGCTTTGATATAATATTCCACCTTGTATCCGCTTCCTTTTTTACGCTTATATACCAGCTACATCTTCTTCAGATTGTTGCTGTTTTTTTTCAAATTCCTTAATATTTTCTTTACCATCTTTTAAGATTTTATCGATAAATGCATCGAGACTGAGTTCTCGGTGAAATAATCCGCTCAACAACATAGGTAAGTTTGTTCCAGCTACTACTCGAATATTATCTTTACCTGAAGCAATCCTAGAGCACACATTAAATGGAGTTCCACCCGCTAAGTCTGTAAAACATACCACTCCTGCTCCTGTTTCCACATTGTCAATAGCTTTTATGACAACTTGCTCTAATATTGTTACATCTTCTTCAAACGGAATAACCTCTACTTGCTTTATTTCTCCAGCAATTAACTGAACTGACTCAAGCATTCCAGTTGGAAAAGAACCATGTCCTGTTAGCACAATTCCAATCATTTATTTCATCCTCTCTTATCAATATTATTTGTGTTAAGCTATTAAAATTATAAAATATTAAAGTATGATCCTATTAAGCCGACTACAACAGTTAGGCCAATCAGCATCAAGGGAGAACGCCCCTTTTTAAGAAACCAGTACATTAGTAACGTATATAATAACGGCAGCATCGCTGGCATGATCATATCTAATACATCTGATTGGATATTTAATTTTGCGTCTCCAGATTTCCAAACATATTCAACATTAAATGCAACATAAGTGGCAATTAATCCGCCAACTACTGTCAAACCTACAATAGATGCAGCGCGGGAAACGAATTTTGTACCATCTTTTAATTTCACAATAGCTTTAACACCTGTCTTATATCCATAGTTCATTAATCCGAACCGGACACCAAAGTGAATAATATTAAATGAAATTAAAAATACGATTGGTCCAAGGGGGTTCCCCTCTACCGCTAATGAAGCTCCAATACCAGCTGTAATCGGTAGTAACGTCAGGTAAAACAATGCATCCCCTATACCGCCAAGCGGACCCATCATAGCAACACGAATACCACGAATAGCCTCTCTATCTTCTTTCTTTTGTTCCATTGCTAAAATCACACCCATAATAAATGTGACTAAAAACGGATGCGTATTAAAGAATTCCATATGGTCTTTCATTGATTTACTTAAATCTTTTTTATTTTTATGGATATGCCTTAGTCCTGGTAAAATGGAGTAGAGCCATCCAGCCGACTGCATACGTTCGTAGTTAAAAGATGCTTGTAATAGTAAAGAGCGCCATACTAAGATTTTTAATTGTTTCTGTTGTAAATCCGGAGCTTCAGTTACATCTTCATATTGTTTAGATGCCATCGGTGATTTCCTCCTCACTAGGCTGATATTTATCAGGACCTTGTTTTTCTTTGTTTTGGTAAAAATCATACAAGGCGATTGCCAAACCAATTAATGCAATTGCCAGTATTGGCATTTTTAAATAGGCTGCTGCGACAAATCCTATAATAAAGAACATGATATATTCGACTTTCATCATAATTTTCAATAACATCGCAAATCCAATTGCTGGCATAATCCCTCCCGCAATGGACAATCCGCCAATAATCCATTGTGGTACTGTTTCAACAAACCCTGCTGCTTTTTCTGCTCCAAAGAAAATGGGTAAAAACGCTATTACTGCATAGAATGTAAACAGAATTAACAAGCCTAAATAATTTATTCGTTCAATACCTTTATAGTTTGCTTCTAGTGCATATTGATCGGCTTTGTGCATCATTGGTGCAAATACTGTAAAAAATAAGGTAATTAATCCTTGTACAGCTACAGCAAACGGAATTGCCACCCCAACTGCAACTTTTGGGTCCTGACCAGCAATAATACCAAATGCTGTTCCAATTACTCCTCCAATAACAACGTTCGGTGGTTGTGCACCAGCAAGTGGCACCATACCCATCCAAATTAACTCCAAAGTTCCTCCAACTAATAAACCAGTCTGAACGTCCCCTAAAATAAGACCAACAACAAGCCCCGTAACGACCGGACGGTGAATATGGGTCAATCCATTAAATAGATCAACACCGATAATCCCAGCCCATAAAGCAATTAATAATGCTTCGACTAACATAGCTTATCCCCCCAATAATATTTAATTTCATCTATTATTTTTCTAAAAATAAATCTAATATATTTTGTCCCTTTTCGCTTGGTACTCTTCTTAAATCTAGCTTCACACCTAGTTCCCCTAGACGGTTAAATGCAGCAATATCTTTTTCATCAACAGATACAGTAGATGAAATCTGTTTTTTCCCTTCTTCATAGTGCATGTTTCCAATATTCAAATGATCAATTGGCACTCCTCCTTCTTTTAGCACCAATGCATCATGCACATTTTTTACAACTAAGAATATTTTTTGACGCGGAGACGCTTTATGAATGACGTCAATCGTTTTTTGTATTGAAAAATAGCGTGATTGAATAACATCAGGCAATACCATATCCATTAAATTTTGTTGAAATTCATCTGTGGATACCTTGTCATTCGCAACGACAATTAGGTTTGCCCCCAAATGGTTGACCCATGTAACCCCTACTTGTCCATGTATTAAACGATTATCAATTCTGGTTAATAAAATATTGGGTGCTGACATAAAAATTCTTCCTTTCATAAAAGAAATTTTTTTTTGACATTTTAAGATTTGAATTTCAACTTGGCTTCAAAGTAAGAATATTCCATTATTTAAAGTTATGAATTTTCACCCTTAACAACACGATATATCCGACCATTTGGACTTAGATTATCTGAAGTAACACCGAGTGGAATTGACTTTTCCATAGCCAGCTAAGCTAAAATAATATTAACAGCACAATGTAAAAAAAATGTATCTGTTCCAATGTTTACTGAAACCTGATTGTTCTGCAGCTAATTCTCTTAATTTATCAATCCTGTGACATAAATAATTCATTTACAATTGATATCGGACCATTACGAAAACCTAGTGATGAATTATGAATCGTGACAACTTGACCTGCAGATAGTTCAAGCATCTTCAATGCTGCTTCGTATGAAAGCTGCCCTAGTATTCCTGAAAGACAAAGTCTAAAATTGCCTCAATACCCCCTCATATCCGAAAGCGCTTCCATACCAAATAAAGAAAAGGCAGAAAATGAACTCATAGAAATACTGGGTTGCAGACGCCGGTTTCTGGTGAGGTTTTTCATAAAAAACTGATTAACTGATAAAGAAATAGCGGCCAGACAGTTCACAATTTTGCCAACAAAATTATCTTCTATAATCCCTGAGCACACGCATGTTCAATCATTTCCTCGAGTAACTCAGGGATTTCACGGTAAGCTCTCCCGGCAACTTCCACTTCGTAAAACTACATGCAGGACGAAAGGACTTGATTGAGGGCATTGAATCTTACCTCTCAATTAACTGAGTGACAACCGCTTGATTCATTAATTGTTGAATCAGTTGATGAATCACTTTTTTTACCTCTAATTCCTGTCGTCATTAAAAGACACAACGCTTAAATTCAATTATTTTTTAACTTTCTCGAACCACGAACTGGCTGTCTCTTTCAATACTACATTCAGTTCTTCAATATTTCTTTTACCTGTATCTTGTAACCAGACACGGCCTGCTTGTTCTCCACTTATAGCATAAGGTGCCACACCATCTTTCCAAGTTGCCCGGCCACATAACACACCGTTAAAGGTAGAACCGGATTCTTTGGCAAATTTCAATGTTTCTTGGAATAGCTTTGCACTTACCCCTGCACTTAAGAAGATAAACGGCAGTTCTGTTGCTTCACTCTGTTCTTTGAAAAGAATGGCAGCTTCTTCTTTACTGTAAACAGTGTCGCCTTCCGCATAACCTTCCACAAAGTTCATATCTACCGGAACTTCAACTTTCAACACATCAACTTGATATTGAGGTTTGGAGAACTCCTTCATGGCCCTGATCACTTTATTCGGTTTCACTTTTGCATACTCTTTACTTTTCACATCATTATTTCCAGCATCATAAGTGACTATTTCCAAGAAAAATGGAAGATCTTCAGCCGCACACTCGGATCCAACACGTTCCATATAGACATGCTTATAGGTATTGATTTTCTCTTCTTCATCTACATCATAATAAAGTAAGAATTTTACAGCATCAGCGCCGGCTTCCTTCAAACGTTTTACTGAACATTCTGGTAATAAGTCAGGCAACCGGCCCACTTCTGACGCATCGTAACCGGTTTTTTCATAGGCCACTAATAAACCTGTGTTCTTATCGCGGACTTTTGCTGCTGGCAGACCATACTCTGGGTCCAAAAGAATAGCGGTTGAAAACGGTGTTAATTCCTCAGAAACCAATTCTTTGAAACGGATGATACCTTCATCTCCCACATGATTTGTATCGCCAGACGCAACCATTTTTTTCAATGAGTCACGTTGATCAATGGCTAATGCTCCAATCACACCATTTTCATCAGATAAACGTTTAAGTGCTTCTAATTTATTTTTGGTTAGTTCTAACATCGGCTTTTCTCCTCTATCAATCTATTTTTTTCACTTTTACGAAATCAAAGTACTGTTTAAATTTGTTTATATTAATATAACCGGTTCCGGCTTCCATGGTATTCAACATTCCTGTGGTCATAGCCGTTTTCAGCACAGACTCTACTGTTTGATTTCGGTTCAGTGCCACAGCTAACCCAGCAACGGTCGCATCTCCGGACCCTACAGGATTGACCACATCTATTTTTGGAATCGTTACCTGATAATAATCATCCCCATGCCTGACAAAGGCGCCTTTATCACCCATGGACACGACAATCCACTCAATCCCCTTAAAAATCTCATGGTTTAACATTTGTTTCAAATCGATGATTCCAGCCTCAGCTTCGAAGCCCAATAGCTGAGACAATTCCACAGTATTCGGCTTGATGGCAAATGGTTTTTTATCATGTATCAAGACTTGTTTTAACGATTCCCCTGATGAATCAACTATCACGGGCTTTCCCTTATTACGACTGATTTCAACCATTTTACGGTAATAGTGAGTTGGTAACCCTTTCGGTAAACTTCCTGAAATCGTAACAAGTGAAGCGGTTGTAAGCAGGCATTCGAACTTTTTTAAAAAAGCTGTCCCTTCTTCTTTGGATAACGTCGGTCCAGATTCTAAAATCTCTGTTTGCATTCCCTCATGAATGATGGCGATACAATTTCTTGATTCATTTTTGATTTTCAAAAAGTCATTGGGAATATTACTTTTATTTAATTCCTGAACAATGTAATCACCAATCGTTCCGCCTAACACACCTGTCGACAAGACCTCTTCTTCCATCTGTGCAATCACTCGGGCAACATTCAAGCCTTTTCCACCAGCCGTTTTTCGTACCGTTTCTACCCGGTTGATATCGTCAAACTTGAATCGATCAACCGGATAAGAAATATCGACCGATGGGTTCATTGTTACAGCTAAAATCATCGTAATCACTCTTTCTGGTTGTTGTTTAGGTTTGATAACGACAAACACATTCATGTAAGTCGCGATTAAATCCTACTCAGGATTAAACAATAAATATCGATTTCTCCATCTTTAATTTCCTGAAAACCAGGAACTACCACTTTCAAGAAAAACTTATCTGCAAAAATAAATGTAGACATGCTTCTTCTCCTTATATTATAAAACGCGTTCAAGTACATTCTATTTACTTATATTCGTATACGGTTACGCCTTTAACTACACGATTAACCGTTCCTGTCGGTGAAGGTGTATCAGGTGTATTACCGACTTTTACGGAAGCTAGTAGTGAGACAGTCTGCCCAATCATGACAAAAGGTAATGTCAGGTAAGCATCTGGTACGGATTGAGCATCTCTGCCGAATAAAAACGTGTTCCCAACAAATCTGGTTTTGCCATCGACTTCAATAGCACAAATGTAGTTGGCAATGCTATCTCGCTGCAATTCATTTAACATATCCAAATCATATTGACGTGTATAAGGATGATTGGAAACAAAAACAAAAACCAACGCTTTTTCATTGACAAATGATTTAGGACCGTGTCGGAATCCCAATGGCGAATCAAATGCAGTAACAATTTTACCAGCTGTTAGCTCTAATACTTTTAACTGCGATTCTCTCGCTAAGCCTTCTAAACTTCCTGAGCCCAGATAAATAATCCGTTCAAAATCACGATCGATGATTTTTTGAATATCCTTTTCTCTACGAATAACACTTTCACCCATTTGGCGAATCGTTTGGACAATTGACCCTTTTTCCTCCAATAAAAGCGGATCAAAAACGAGTAATGTCGTTAGTGTCATGCATGAGTAGCTTCCGGTCATGGCAAATCCTTGATCATTGGCTCTTTCGGGCATCAATAACAAAAGATTGTGTTCATCACCTTTTGCCCTTATCGCTAACTTGCCATCATTTGCACAAGTAATCGTTAACTGGTAGAAGTCCGTTACGATTTGTTCAGCTAATTCTACGGCAGCCATACTTTCAGGGCTATTGCCACTTCGAGCAAATGAAACCAACAAGGTTGGGAAATTTGCTTTTAAAAATTCATAGGGGTTAGACACCAAATTGGTAGTCGGTACACTCAGCAATTCCCACTTTTTTTCATCCACTTTTCCTTTTAAATAAGGTGTAACAGTTTCACCGACATAGGCAGAAGTTCCAGCACCTGTAAAAATGACACGAATTCGTTCATGCTGCTTAGCCAGTTTTTGCAAAAATGCTTGAATCTCTTCGTGTTTCTTTGTATACAATGAATAGGTTTCATCCCATAAAACAGGTTGTTGCTTGATTTCCTCTGTTGTAATCGATGCACCTAACGATACTAATTTTTCTTTATTAAGTGTAAACATCTTCGACACTCCTCTTTTTATAATCTATCGAATACTCGCAATCCTGCACCAATGACGCCATTATCTTGCTTCATTGTGCTGATGCTCATTTTGTCCAAAATATGTTGTTGTTCAGGTAATTGGTAGCTTTTTAGCTTTTCTTTCATTAACTTAAGCATAAATGGATTGTTTACGATGACACTGCCTCCGAAAACCATTCTATGTGGATCCAATAAACAGGAAATCGCATAAAGTCCTTGAGCTAAGTTGTCAGTCACTTCTTCAATGATGGGTAAATATTCACAAGTCCCATTTGCATAGCCTGCAAAGACTTCTTTAGCGGAAATTTGTTCAACTTGCAATTCCTTTTCTGCCAACTTTTCGATGGCCGGTCCAGCAGCCACTTTTTCCAATCGCTTATTTCCCATATAGTCTGCCTTCGAAAGTACAGGTATCAACCCAAGTTCCCCGGCGAATCCGGCCCCCCTGAAAAATGAACCATTTTGAATGATGGAACAGGAGATTCCGGTACTAATAGTCACATAGATAAATGTCTCATTCCGCTTTACCTGAGCAGCCTTCCACTCGGCAAATGCCGCCATATAAACATCATTGTCAATACTAATCTGTTCGAGTCCGAATTGCTCCCGTAAACGAGCAGTGATTGGAAACTGTTCCCATGGTAGATTATTTTGAAAAATAGCCATGCCTTTTTCACAATCCACTTTACCAGGCACACCCACACCGATGCCCTCTATGTCAGCTAAGGAAAAAGATGATTTTTCAAGAACTTGTTCCACTGCTTCTATAACTCTGGCAAACATTTTTTCCCGATCTGAAGGATCACTTTTTACATCCACGCGCTTTAGCAATTCTCCCGATTCCGTAATGATACCCGCTGCAATTTTTGTCCCTCCAATGTCAATGCCGATTGCCTTTTTCATTTTGCTGCACCTCTTATTCCTATCCATCGTCTTCTTTTTGAACAAGCGATTCCGAACACGTCATAAACTTTTTCCAACTTCCACCAAAAGTCAATTCCTTCAGACTTTTCATCCCTCATTTATGTAGTTGGGTTGTTGGTACAAGTTTACTTTAATAAAAACTCATAGCCAAAATACTATGAGTTTTTTAAAACGAAATTCAGTATAAAAGTGTCTGCAATAAGCCTGTCTTCCAAAAACCATACTTACAATCTATATTTATTTATTTTACACCACTACCACTTGTTGGGTCAACCCTACAAGTGGTAGTGGTATCCTAGAATTAATTTTAGATATAGGTAAAAGTTAGCCCTATTGAATCCTCTATATTTTTCTATTTATTTTCCGCCTGTTACTGCAATTCCTTCAATAAATTGTTTTTGCAAGAAGATAAATAAAATCAGCATTGGCAGTATCGCTAAAAAGGAGCCCGCCATAAGTATAGGATAGTTTGTTAAATATTGACCTTGGAGCGATGACAATCCGACAGAAAGTGTCATTGCTTCAGGAGAACTATTTACAATCATTGGCCACATCAATTCATTCCAGCTCCAAAGAGTAGTGAAAATACCCAAAGCAATCAAACCAGGTTTGGCGAGGGGTAGCATTATTTTCCAGTAAATTTGGAAATGGTTACATCCATCAAGTCTGGCTGCCTCTTCTAGTTCTTTTGGAAGCCCCATAAAGAATTGCCTTAGCAGGAACGTACCGAATGCACTAAACAGACCTGGGACTATTACCGCCTGTAATGTGTTTAACCAGCCAAGTTCCACCATAATCATATATTGCGGGAGTAAAAACACTTGCCCTGGTACCATTAATACCGATAAAGCTAACATAAACAGAATATTCCTGCCTGGAAATTCAATCCTAGCGAATGCATAGGCGGCTAACGAACACAAAAATAGCTGCCCTGCTGTCCGGACGACCGTAATTATAAAGGTATTAAATATAAATTTGAAAAAAGGCAGAAGTCCAAAAACCTCAATATAGTTCCCCCATTGGAAATCCTTTGGAATTATAACAGGCGGAACATGAATAGACTCAGCATAAGTTTTTAATGAGGTTAAGATCATCCATAAAAAAGGCATGACCATTGCCACAGATCCAACAATAAGGACGAAATGGATAAGGAATGTCTTACTTGTTACAATCTGTCTCGTTCTTTCCAATGGTTCTCCCTCCTTTAGTCATAATGAACCCATTTTTTCTGTAAGACCATTTGGATTGCAGTGATGATCAGGATTACTATTAATAATAGAACAGCGATTGCTGCTGCATATCCCTTATCGTTTAAAACGAAAGCGTGCTGATAGAATAAATAAACAACCGATTGTGTGCTTTCCAAGGCTGTACTACTTTTTCCAATCATCATGAAAATTAAATCAAACACCTGAAAAGCTCCAATTAGAGAAGTGATGCTTACAAAGAAAATAACAGGAGAGAGCAGTGGCAGTGTAATTTTAAAGAACACACTGATTGGACCCGCTCCATCCATTTCCGCTGCTTCATAATAGGACTTTGGAATTCCTTGTAGTCCGGAAAGGAAAATGACCATGTTATAACCAATTCCACTCCAGATTGCTACGACAATAATCGAATATAAGGCAATTTTCGGATCACTTACCCATTGTGGGCCCTTGATTCCGAATAGAGATAAAAGATAGTTTAGCAGTCCGTAATCAGAATTGTAAAGCCATTTCCAAACCATTGCGATGGCAGCTGGCATAGTAATTACGGGTAAGAAATATAATGTGCGATAAACGGATTTCCCTTTAATATTTTGGTTCAGGAGTACAGCTATTAGAATAGATAGGAAAATCCCGATGGGAACAGTAAAGATAATATAAATCCCCGTATTCTTAAATGATTTTATTAGGTTAGTATCCTCGAGCATCCGCTTATAGTTATCTAACCCCGTCCACTCATATTGACCAAATGCTCCCCATTCGGTGAAACTAAAGTAAAAGGTCTGAAAGATAGGCCACAGGTAAAAAATAAACAAACCTAACATGGTAGGAGCAATCATGAGATAAGCCCAAAAGAAGTCTGAACTTTTCCTTGTCTTCGTTAAGTTAGAAACCTTAAGTCTTGTATTCGTTTTCACTTCAACCTGTAGAGGGTGTTCCGTCACTGTATTCACTCCTTTTAAGGAAAGAAGAGAAGAATCATCTTTTCTTCTTCATTTTTTCTATTTCTTAGATAGCGCCTCATTTGCCTTTGCTGTTAACTTTTTTACAGCGTCTTCTACACTTTCTTCTTCACTCCAAACCTTTTTAAGAACGTCTGTTTCATACTGCCAAATTTCTCCTGTTCTTGTCACACTAGGCAGTGGAACAGAATAATCGGCACCATCAATAAAAGCTTGAAGATTGATATTTGGAACGGCTTGTATCCAAGCATCTTGTGTATCATTAAAAGCTGGAATAACCGTCCCTGTTTTCGCAAATATATCTGCTGCTTCTTTAGAGCCTAGGAACTGGACAAACTTCCATGAAGCATCTTCATGCTTTGTGTTAGCCGCAATAACATTGGCTAGCCCATGAATAGCAACCGCGCGCTGTTTTCCTTTTGGTACTACAGCAACATTGATATCAGGATTATTCTTATACTCTTGTACCATCCAAGGACCATCAAACATCATCGCTACTTTCCCTGAAGAGAATAATTCAGAAGCAGCTGTTTCTGTCATTTGAGCTTGTGTTGGAGATAAACCCTCCTTAATGAAACTAATATTATAATTAAGTGCATCAATGGCCTCCGGTTGATCAAAGCCTACGGACTTTCCATCGTCAGAAATAATATAACCGCCATTTTGCCAAATAAAATCATAATAGCCACCTTGGTTGCCCATTAATGCAGCATAGCCCCAAATACCTTTTTCCTTATCTGTCAGTTTTTTAGCGACTTCCTTTAACTTATTCCAATCCCAAGTGTCATCTGGATATGGCACTCCTGCTTCATCAAAGATTTTTTTGTTATACCATAAGCCCGTTGTATCAAAGTCTTTTGGAATACCAAATATTTCTCCTTTAACAGTATAAAGATCAATTAAAGATTTTGGATAATTATCTAAGCTAAGGTTTTCTTTTTTTGCAAGGTCAGTAAGGGGGAGGATTACCTTTCCTTCTGCATATTGGTCAACATGGGCACCATTCATCCACATAACATCTGGCAACGCCGCGCCAGTTGCAGCAGTTTCAAGTTTTTGAAAATACTGGCCATAAGGAGTAATTTCCGTTTTCACTTTAATGTTCGGATATTTTTCGTTAAATAATTTGATAACTTCATCTATCGCAGTGACTTGCTTCTTATCCCAAAATCCATAAGTAATTTCAACCTTTCCGTCCCCTGATGCAGCGTCATCATTACTACATCCGGCTAATCCTATTAATCCTAAAACTACGGTTAAAAGCATTATTAGCCATTTTTTCATCATGTTACCTTCTTTCAAATAAAGTTTAGTAGATTTCTAACAAAATACTCCTAGAACACGAATGGTTATATTACAAATTTCCCCATGATTGCCCTTACATTTATTTCATCCATTAAAACTATTGCACTACATAACTGAAAAATACGTACGAATGCTTATTTATAGGACTTACCACCTCCACTAAATAAAATAGTCTCGGGAAATTAAACCAGGATGTGAACAACTTTCTTTATATTGAATTCACACTCCAAAAAATGGAAAATGGTACTTTTCTATTAATATTGGGAAACTACTTACCTCTTGGCTTTTCTTTTAAACTATTATAATAATCGTCAATATTAATGGATTGACCCTGTTTTAACCTTGACTCTTCAGCAGCAAATGCCATTAGGTGACTTCTTACTGAAGCAAGCGCGGAAGAAACGCTATCTTGTTTATTTCCATATTGAATTTCTCTCAAGAAAGTTCTAATGATGCTGTTATCTCCACCACCATGTCCACCAATGGGATTGTCAAATTTTATTACCGTTTCATGCTTGGTGAGAAAATTAAAGATCGAAATTCTATTTTCCTCCATATTTCCACGTATTTCTCCTTTTGTTCCCATTATTTGAACAATACGTGTTTGATCCTTTGTGAATCCGCACATACTAAACGTCGCTGTTGCTCCACCCTCGAATTCCATATTTACAACTTGATGATCCACCACATTATTATCTGAGCGATATACGCATTTTCCAAATGGGGTTTCATTTAATGCTTTTATTATTCCTTCATTTGTATAGTCTTCTGTAAATTTCCTTGCCCATCCTTTTCCTTCACCAAGATAATACCTTCCAGCATGAAATGGACATTCATGTTCAACAGGACAGCCATCTAAACATCTCTTCGGCGCTCCAATTGGTGCATTATCTTCCTTAAAATGCATAAGCGAACCATATGAACTAATACGTTTACACTCCTTGTCTATCACAAAAGAAATAATATCCATATCATGACATGACTTTTGCAAAATCATCGGACTTGTTTTTTCTTTATTATTCCAATTCCCACGTACAAAGCTATGCGACATATGCATGACTTCTACATTTTCATTTAATTGCAGCGATACTACCTCTCCAATTTCCCCTGAGGAAATAACCTTTTTAATCGTTGCCCAAAATTCTGTATACCTCAATACATGGCATATTGTAAGATGTCGATTATACTTTTGGGCTGCTTGTTCCATCGCTATGCATTCCATTGGATCTGGGGACATAGGCTTTTCCAACAGAACATGATAACCCAGTTCCAATGCTTTCATGGTTGGTTTAAAGTGATTGCGATCAAGTGTACATATAATAGCTATATCTGCTATTTTTCTTCCTAGATTGAATACATCTTCCCACGACTCATAACAATTTTCGTTGGAAATATTATGTTCTTGTTGAAATTTAGTTCTTCTTTCTTTGTTCGGCTCAGCCACACCTGTGATCTTTAATTCATGAGGATAATCAATAGCATAAGGGGCATAAGCTCTTACCCCTCTGTCACCTGCTCCGATAATTATTGCTGTCATTTGTTTCATGGTATACTCTCCTATCTTCCATTTTTCCGATCGTTTTCCTGATTTATTCCAAACGTTTTCCAATAAATTTTAAAAAAAGAACCGCTTAGGTTCGTTTTATGTTAGATGATTCCCGAAGGACTAATTCAAATGGCAATATGATTTTTATCGGAAGTTTAATCTTCCCTTCTACCATTTCCAAAATAGTCTTAGCTGCAATTTTTCCCATTTCATATTTAGGGATTTCTACCGTCGAAAGCTGTGGAGACGAATATTTACCCATTTCAATATTGTCAACCCCAAAGAAAGCGATATCCTCTGGAATTCTAAGTTTATTTTCCCTGACAGCTCTCATGGCAGGGATGGCCATCAAGTCACTCGCACAAACCATCGCTGTTGGCAAATGCAATGGGTCTCTTTTAATCAAACTTTTCATTTTCTCATAGCTATTTTCCATTTTCCACTGTGTATTCATTACCCATTCAGATTGGATGGCTAGCCCGGCTTCTTCCATGGCATGTTTAAAACCTTTAAACCGATGTTCAGCATATAAATCTTCAAAAGTTTCATTAACACCTCCACCAATAAAACCTATGTCCTGGTGACCTTGCTTAACTAAATACTGAACCACCATTTTAATAGATTCCTCGCGATCGTAGTCTACGATCGCTATATTTTTATCTGTATAAAAAAAGTCCAATCCTACAAGAGGTATATTTTGTTGTATATATTCGATAATGCTGTCATTAATCTTATCGATAAGAAGCAGTCCTTCAATCCCCGAATCATGTATAGTCTTAAGAAGTAGCGACTCGTTTTCAAGTTCATCCCTGGTAATACTAATCAAGTTGTAATCATGATCTGTTAATACATCACGAATACCTGTATAAATATTTGCAAAGTAAGGGTTAATTTCCGCTTGTTTTGGATTGGCTACCCATCCAATTTTCATTGTTCTTATGTTATTTTTCCCTTGCTTGTTAGCAACTAAATTTCGAGCATGCTGATTTGGTATATACCCTAACTCCTTAACAGCCTCCCAAATTTTTGCTTTTGTTTCCTGGTTAACATTTCGTGTCTGATCATTTTGAATTACTCTCGAAACAGTAGAAATAGAAACACCTACACGTTCAGCAATATCCTTTAATCTTATCACTAATAAAACACCTCTTAATTATGTAGTTAAGCGCTTTCTTATAAAGGATAACAAAAATTATTATCCTTTATAAAGAAAACTTTTAGAATATTTGTAATGTTTTAAGAGTAGTTTTATTTCGTTCCATGAGATACTCATTTTCGCTTAATGGTTAATGGGTTGTAGGTACAAGTTGGATTAAAAAAAGGTTCCAACAAACCATTTTTGTCGCAATAAGCTCCGGGTTATTGACAGAAAATTATGACTAATATAAATATATACCCCCACCGTTAACCTGTCAACCCAACAACTTAAATAAATAAAAAAAACTCATAGACACAATGCTATGAGTGATTCAACCTTTACGATAGTTCGGTGTAAAAGCGGCAGCGATCGCCTCGTACTATGGATATACAAAATTCAACAGGCATTCCATTGTTATCATAGGCTGTTCGTTCAAGCAACAGTGCCGGACGGCCTTCTCTCGTTTGAAGGTACTCACTTTCTTCAGCACGAATGAGGACGGGTTCAAATGCCTCTTTTGCTCTGGTTACTACGATATTAAATTGTTGTGAAAATAGATCATATAGTGAAATTTCGCCAACTTTTTTAAGTTGCTCCGTATCTGAGACCACGTTTTTAGGGATGAAAGATGATTCCAAAATATACGGCTCATCATTGGCACAACGAAGGCGTTTCATTTCAATGACATTATCATCTTCTCCAAGCAGCAGCGCTTCCCTGATTTTTGCAGATGGTTTAACTTCCTCTATTTTTAGAATGATATCTTTGGGGTTCATTCCTTTTTCTTTTAATACTTTGCTAAAGCTGTAAAAACCCATCAATGACTGTTGCAATTTTGGTTTTGCCACGAAGGTACCTTTTCCTTGAATCCGGTAAAGGATACCTTCCTGTACTAGCTCCTCAATTGCTTTTTTTGCTGTGTTCCGGCTCACACCGAATTGGTCCATTAATTGATTTTCAGATGGGATTTTGTCACCATGCGTCCAATTCCCCTTTTCAATAGAACCCTTCAGCCTCTCCATTAATTGGTGATAAAGTGGAATTACACTTTCGTGCTGCAATGGTTTCATTATAATAAGCCTACCTACCTTCCATCCATACTTACATTCTTTTAACAAATTATATCATCGACACTTATAGTGTCAACCCAACAAGAACAGATGAACTATTGCTAGTAGTTGGGTTGACACTTTCTTTAATATATATAAATCAAAATGGATTTCTTCTTGAATTAAGCTAGCAAAATCTATAATGTTTTTCTCTAAATACATTGTAGGTTTTTCGTTATTTTCCACTTGAATTACAATCATAAAAAGAAGCTCTAAACCATATTTCTCTTTGAGTTGTTTTAATGCTTTCGTTTTCCCTTCAAGAGATTTTAGAATAGGATAATTATATATTGTCCATCCCCTCCTCCAATCCCTTCATTGCCTCATTAAATATATATAATTGTTACCGATATATAAAACAGGCTGGTTAATATATTACAAGAGGAAGGAATAAACAAAGATGAATAGACTAAGTACGAAAATAGGTTTTGTTCTTTTAACAGGTATGGTCGTCACATTAATTGGAAGTTTACTTTTGATGTATAAAAGTACAAATGATACAGTTGAGAAAACAATCGCTATGAGCAGCTTAGACATAGCAAGCAACGTCGCTCAAAGAATAAATCCAACATCTTATGTTAATTTTTTAAGTAATCAATCCGAAACCTCTACATATTGGGAAATACGTGAACAGTTAAACGATTTTAAACAAAAAACTGGAGCATTATATGTCTATACATTGGGGATTAACGAAAAAAGTGAAAAAGTTCATATTCTTATAGATGGAATGAGTAAGGGAGATAAAAAAGCATCGCCAATTTTACAACCTACAACTGCAACTACTTATCAGGATGTAGAAAGCGTAATGGAGGGAAAGGTTTCTACCACTTCCATTGTTCATGATCCTGATTATGGTGACTATTTATCCGTTTTTGTTCCAATAAAGAATGGGGACGAGGTCATAGGAATACTAGGGGTGGATATTGATGCCAGCAAAGTCAACGCTACGGCCAGCAAGGTTCTGGGTGGTACCCTTCCACTGATCATAATAATCAATGTAATCTTAATGGCAATCGTAGTGGGTGCCTTAATATGGTTCTTGACTAGAAAGTTAAGCCCCCTTCTCAAAGTCAGCTTGGCTGCAAAGGAAATCTCAAATGGAAATTTATTAACAGCCAATAAACTGATTAGTAACATAAAAGTAAATGGGAACGACGAAATCAAGGTTTTAGTGAAATCCTTTGAAGAAATGATTACCAATACAAGTATAATCGTCAACTCCATGAAAAGCTCATCATTCCAGCTATTGGAATCATCAAGTAATATCGAACACAAAATCAAAGAAATGGACACTTCCACACAATATATCGTTAAAGGCATTCAACAAGTTGCAGGAGCTGCAGAAATACAATTACACAGAAGTGAAGAATCATCGAGGGCCATCGAGGAAATGACCATAGGGATACAAAGAATTGCCGAAGCTTCGTCAGAAGTTAGCGAACAAACAAATCATGTTTCAACTAGAATGTCCATAGGAAATAAAGATATAAATGAACTTTCAAATCAAATTCTACAAGTAAAAGATGTGATGCTGCAAACATGTTCAGAAATAAAAAAGCTGGACGAACAAGCAAACGAGATTGTAAATATTGTACATTTAATTACTGGAATAGCAGAGCAAACAAACCTGCTATCACTAAATGCGGCTATTGAAGCTGCTAGAGCCGGTGAGCAGGGTAAAGGGTTTGCTGTCGTATCAAACGAGGTACGGAAATTGGCAGTAGGCACTAAGGAATCTGCAATCAATATACAAGAGTCCCTACTTAATTTTAAATCCATCATAAATAAATCAGTGAAAATGATGGAAAATGGAACTAAAGAGGTAGAGGAAGGGACAAAATTTGTCCTGAATACAAGAGAAACTTTTAAACAGACGATGAGCTCTTTTGAGCATGTTAGTGATCAAATACAAGAAATATCCGCCATTACAGAACAAATGGCAGCAAGTTCTCAGGAAATCAATGCTTCGATAGAAGATTTTGCCGGATTAACAAAGGAAACAGCTGTTGCATCAAAGCAAGTGGCACAATCAACCGACCAACAAGCAAAATCAATGGAGGACATCTCCTTCTCAACCTCTTCTATGGTAAAGCTCGCTACTGACTTAGAAACATCTGTGGAACAGTTTAACGCGTAAAAATCTTAAACTACAAATTCTATTACTATATTAAGAAAGGGATTTTGCTATTAATGCAAAATCCCCATTTTTATATTAAAATAAATTTACATTTGTGTATTTCCCTTCCGTGACATTCCCTTTAATTTAAGGCAAACTAATCTTTAGTCATATTCAACTGCCAGTTTACGGTATTAAAGAGTATAGATTAGTGTCAAATGAAACATCATTTTGGTACATATAATTTCTCAATATCCCTTCTTTTTTGAAACCTAAATTTGTCAACAACTTATTAGATGCATTATTTTCAATAAAAACAACTGCTCCAATACGCGTTAGGTCAAGCTCTTTAAACCCATAAGAAATCACCTCACTGGCAGCTTCTGTTGCATAACCGTTACCCCAATCACTTGGGAAAAGAGCATAGCTCAGTTCTGCTCTCTTATGTTCATGAGACCACTCTTGAAATCCAATTGTTCCAATAATGCCATCCTTCCCTTTCAATTCAATTCCCCATTTAATACCACGTTTTTCATCGAAGTTCTTTGAAAAATTCCTAATAATTTGCTTTACCTGATCTGTATTTGTTAATGGAGTTTGACCATAATATCTTAATACATCTGGATTGGAAAAACATTTTAATATATTTAATGCATCACCTTCAACCAATTCTCTCAAGACCAACCGTTCAGTTTTTAATATAGGAAACATTTTTCCACTCCCTTACTTAAAACTAGATTCCTCTTAAATCCAACTAGCCATTCGATTAGTTTAAACTTAGATAATTCAACTAAGTTTTCTACTCTATTAAGCAAATTTCCCATATACTCATCGTGCTTATTAAGATGTTTGTCCCCATAATTCAGGAGAATTAACTAGTTTATCGTAAAACTTTTTACGAATCTCATCATAAGATCCTTAAATATATCCTCCTTAAAAGCAGGATCACTTTTTCCTAGGGTTTAAGTTCTTATTAATAATCATAGATATTTTGCATTGTTAAAACCTAATGCGTTTTAAACCCACAGTAAAAGTTGTTTTTTGAAAGGGTACGCTATCCAAAGTTATACTGCCACCCATTTGCTCTACTAACCTTTTGGTAATGGTTAATCCTAATCCGCTTCCTTGATAACGGGTATTCCTCGAGTCTTCCAACGTATACATTCGTTCAAAGACTCGATCTTTATGTAATTCATTTATACCTTTTCCTTTATCTGATACTTCTACGTAAACATTATTTTCAGCTATTCTGAGCTTTAAATCAATCATTTTACCGTCAGATCCATATTGAATTGCATTAGAAATTAAATTATTAAGAACCCTCTCAATTGCATCTTCATTTCCTCTAACAAAGACTCGTTCTTCTGGTATGTCAATAGCTACCTGGAATTCTTTATTTATTAAAATTTCGTAGTAGTCCAATATTATCTTTCGGCTAATTTCACATATATCAATTCTTGAAGAACTTAATTTTTCATCTCCGGACTCCAGTTTTACAAGTTCAAAAAAGCGGTTTATTAAACCTAACACCTCTACAGTTTTCAAATTAACGGTTTTTAACAAACTCATAATCTTTTCTGTGGTTAGATTTTTATCATTATTAATAATCTCAATATAACCTAAAATAACCGTTAGAGGCGTCTTTAAATCGTGTGAAATATTTGATAGCATTTTTCTCATCGAAAGTTCCATGTTATTATAATTTCCTACTGTCTTTTGATTATGGTCTAAAAGACGGTTTATTTGTACTAACAAGGATTTTATATATTTATCATCCGTGTAAAGCAATAGCCTTTCGCCTGTTTCTTGATCAATAATTGCTCTAAGTTTATTGCTTATGTATTTAACTTCTGTCCTCTGTTTTACTCGACTTTGAAAAAAAAATATATTTACACCTACAGAGCATATTAATAAGATTACCACCAGATAAAACATTTTATAGATCCCCTAACTTATAACCTATTCCCCACAGAGTCTTTATGTATGTTGGATGAGATGGATCGTCCTCAATTTTTTCCCTAAGTCGTCTAATATGAACATTAATTACGTTCTCATCTCCGTGATAATCATCTTGCCATACGGCTTTATAAAGTTGGGACTTAGTATATACGTGAGAAGGATTAGAAATGAATATTTTTAAAATATTAAATTCTTTTGCTGTGAGATTAATCTCTCTATCGAGTTTTTTCACAGCAAAGCCATCCATATCAATACTTAAATCCCCTATTTTCACAATCTTACTTTTGTTTTCCTTTTTTTCCTCTGATGCTCGTGAACTCATATAGTGTGTCTCTCTTCTAATAGTTGCTTTAATTCTAGCTAATAATTCGAGCATAGAAAAAGGTTTGGAAATATAATCATCAGCCCCAAAGCCAAGACCAAGTGCTTTATCTACATCTTCATCTTTTGCAGACATAATAAGAACCGGAACCATACTTTTAGAACGAATTATTCTTAGACACTCCATACCATCTATTTTCGGCAGCATAAGATCAAGTAATATAACGTCATACGTTTGTATTTTCAGTGTCTCTAAAGCCTCTTCGCCATTAAAAGCCGCTGTAACTTCAAAACCTTCTTTGGTTAAACTTTCATTAACCATATCACTTATAAACTGATCATCTTCTACAATTAATATTCTGCGACACAAAGCTTTCCACTCCTCAAATCTTTTGTATGTTTTGACATTCTTGTTTTATTAAAATATGTATATATTTACAAATGAGAAAAGGATAAAAATACATAAAAAAAATAAAATACTCTTAAACTACAAGATTTCAATTAGAAATAAACCAAAATATTTTACGCTCTCAGTAATTCAATTTCATTATAAACCTTTTTTATCGAGAAGTAATATTTTTCATAATATGTTATTCAAATCCATTAAAAAAAACAACCATTCTGCACTGCATTAGCGAAAATTGGTTGTCAAATAGTTTTCTATACTCCACTCGAAAAAGATTAGTCTAATGCTTTTTCAAGCTATCTCCATTTTTATTAATGCTCCGTTAAGAGATATTCTAATTCTTTACTAATTTTTTTACACATTCAGGGCTAAGACTTAACTGACCGTGTAATAGAGATAGTTGCGTTCTGGAACCTCACCAGTAACTGCGTATCTACGTCAGAACAATTTCATCTTCCCTAACGAATATCTCCATTAGTGTATAAACATTTATACCTTTAGCATCAAGTAGCTCTTTTGGCATTACAATTCTTCCTAAACTATCTATTTTCCCTTAATGGGTTAATTTGTTACATTTATCACGCCATCGTTACTTGATAGACTTAGCTTATTATTCCCCTGGCCGATCTTGCCTTTTTTAAGCTCTTCAGTATCCTTATTTTTCTTAAGTCCATCTAGATTGAGTGTTATATCGGAAGAGTTACTCTTAGCAGTAACCGCTAGGGAAGTTGGAGCTTTATTATAAGATACACCGATGTCGCCGGATTCAGTATCTACAACTAAAGATTTTCCTTCTTTTATACCGTTGATTGAAACCTCTCCATCTGCAGAAGTAACCTTTGCCTTAGAACTGTTTACACCTTTCATATAGTTGTCGCCGCTTGTAGAAGTTATATTTAACTTTTTAAAAGAACTATCCTCAACTCTTAACATTCCATCCCTGGATACAAACTTCCCTGTATTAGCTGAAACACCTTTAATTTTCCCATCACCAGAATTGTTTTGAACTACAACACTATTAGTTGAAATTTCACTCATTTGTATATCCCCATCTTTATTAGTTAATTCAATATTGTTTATTCCTGATTTGGGGACATTAATATAAATTGTGCCTTTCTTACCAAAAGTAAACCCTCCAAAAAAGCCACTATTTTTTTGCTCTTTTTGTTTAATTACTAATGCTTCTCCAACTTTTTTGAATGTAACTGGATCTTTCCCTTTTTGTTTACCCTCAGCGGAAACAGTTACACCTTTTGAATTGCTCTTTTTAAACCTTACGTCCCACGAATCATTATATACTTTTAAAGTTTCAATATTCTCTGCATTATAAGACTTATTGTTCTCAAAATTTTTTGTCTCTGCAACATAGGCACTAAAAGCAAATCCACCAATTAAAACTATCGCTACAGAAGTCGATATTATCTTTTTCATGCCTTTTCCTCCTAATTGCATTGTGAAGGTAATTATGTTCTTATTTATACTACGTCGATTTTATCTACCTTACGATAAGAAAGGTAACCAATTAAAAGTCCAAATAAACAAAATACGGTAGGAATTATAATGAACTGACTTAAACTGACTTGTTCTCCTCCATTAGAAATTGTCGCGTTAATTAAAACCCCAATTATTACAGCCCAAGTAATTGTAGCAGCGGTTGATTTCTTTCTCATACCGAAAAATAAAGGAATTAGACTCACACCAGCCATCATTAGAGCGCTAATAAGAGTCGAGGGCACAGTAGAAATAATTTCACTCATCTTAACAGATTTCTCAAATAAAAATAAATGTGGACTGATCCAGAAAACTAACAAATTAATAACAAAAGTTGCAATAACAATACTTCCAAAACAGAATATAAAAACAATAAATAGTTTAGCTTGCATTAATTTTTTTCTTTGTAAGGGATAAGTAAATAGCAAATGGATTGTTTTATTTTTATATTCATCAATTACTAAACGGGATAAAATTACAGCAGCAAAACTGATGAATACAATATTAATAAAAATATTAGTTAAAGACATAAAGGCTGCATATCCGGGAAACATAGGTTCAATTTCGTTTCTAGATCCCCATCCCATAAGAGCAACCAAAGCAAAGATTACTAAAATCCAAATTGCTACTCCTTTAAAATAATGTGACAAGTGATGTTTCTTGTACTCTAATTTCATAAGTTTTAACATTTTAAATGCCTCCAGAATTTAAGACGCTCTATCTAAGAACTTTTAACTTTAAAAAGATGCACCCTAGCAAAAAGATATTTGCATAAAAGTTGATTATTTACACTTTTATAAAATTTTGAAATGAGATTAAACGTGTATTCCCTCACCGTTCAATGAGCTTAAGAAATACTCTTCCAATGAACTATGTTCTTTATTAATACTTTCTAAACCAACATCATTCATAACAAACGCTTTAGAGATTTCTTGCTGCGTTAAAGCTTTTTCATAGATACGAATTATTTGTTCATCAATAATTTTAAAATTTCTTATTCCTAAATTTTGCTCTAAAATATACAACGCTTTCTTTACATCTTGAACTTTTACTTCTATATACACAGTTTGTTTTCCGTTAATACTCTGCATAGATACTTCTTTTATTAACTTGCCATTTTGAATAATGCCAATAGTATCTGACATCTGTTCCATTTCGGCTAAAATGTGACTAGAGATTAATAATGTAATTCCATACTCTCTACAGAGTATTTTAAAAAGGTCTCTTAACTCTTTTATACCTATAGGGTCTAGTCCGTTGATTGGCTCATCTAAAACTAGAAGTTCTGGTTTTGTTGAAATAGCTCTAGCTATTCCTAATCTTTGTTTCATTCCTAACGAAAACTCATTAACTTTTTTATTTTCAATATTATGTAACTTCACAAGCTCAATAGCGTGATCAATAGACTTCTTATCGTAATAACCCATATATTCACAATGGAAATATAGATTTTCTTTAGCAGTTAAGTTCTCATAGAAAATTGGATATTCAATAATTGTACCCATTCGCTTTAGGACTTCAAATGACGTGTTAGTTAATTTCTCACCGAAAATCTCAATTTCCCCACTTGTTGGTTTAATTAAGTTTGTGATCATTTTCATAATGGTTGTTTTACCAGCGCCGTTCGGACCTAAGAAGCCATAAATCTCTCCTTTTTTCACGTGCATATTAACTCCAGAAACAACCTCTTTTCCTTCAAACAATTTTGTAAGTTGGTTAGTTTTTAATATGTATGTCATTTGTTTTCCCCTTTCAATTTATATCCTATTATATAAAATAAAGTTCTCTTTTCTCTTACTCAAATCTTACGTTTTTCTTAATTTCATTTTTTTTACAGGTGAAAACCGTTAATTAATATTGTTTTTAAAGAATGAAGGGCCATCTAAATTAGTGAACTGCCCCGATAGTTTATTAATAAGAAGATTATAAGGACCACGGTTCCTTGAAATTACTTCATACAAGTCCCTCCGCATTGCCCCGCTTAGATAGGCATGAATTTTTGTGCATCCACATTTTTTCATGGTCCATTAATTTCGATCAATCACCTTTAGGCCTCCATAAATTTGTAGCTCAAAGCGTCCTACCCTAGCTACTGATATAACAGACTTCCATTTAAAAAAGGTCAACCAGTATAATAAAAACCGGCTAACCTTATAATAAGAACGGACCGTTTAGCTCTATGAGGGCTTGATAGTAAACTCACTTTTGTTTTTCCATGGCTTCCTAATCTATAAACAGATTATATGATATATAGATTTTCAATGAATACATTAATTGAATATTCTCTCCCTATTATTGATGCCATTTATTAGGATTTGCTGTTATGTTCCACTGTTATTATCACATTTCCCTTCTTGTGTCCTTTCTCGTCTCTATGGGCAATAACTGTCTATCCTGCTCCGATAGTTTAAGAAAGAATAACCCAAACACTAAATTCTGGCAATCAAAACTAAAGTGAGAGCCATTTTTATAGGAATGATGTTAACAGGATTCTTGAATGTTATGCTTTCACTTTCATTGCATTATTCGGATCCTATCCAAGAAGCGATTAACTTTTGAATAATCTCATTAACCAGGTTTACAATAGCTTACTCACCTTCATTTATCTTCATGCCTCTAATAAGTACCTCAGCCACCTCGGGACGCGTAAACTCAAGTGGCGGGATAAGTCCCTTCCGAAGCATTTCCCTGACTTTGGTCCCACTTAATATAAACCTATCTTCATCTTTATGGGGACATGTTTTCATGGAAGCCATGTTCAAGCATTTTTTGCAGTAAAAGCTATGTTCAAAGAACAGGGGTTTTATGCCTATTTTCAGGGGGTCAAACTGGCTAAAGATATCTTGGGCATCATATGTGCCATAATAATCGCCAACACCTGCATGATCTCGGCCGACAATAAAATGTGTGCACCCATAATTCTTACGAACAATTGCATGAAATACTGCTTCCCTTGGCCCTGCATAGCGCATTGCCGCTGGGTATATGGCAAGCAAGACCCTATCCAATGGGTAATATCCTTTTAGTAAGGCTTGATAGCTTTCCATCCGAACATCTGCAGGTATATCATCTTTTTTCGTTTCACCGACAAGAGGATGCAATAATAGGCCATCAACAGTTTCCAATGCTGTTTTTTGCAGGTATTCATGGGCCCGGTGTACAGGATTCCTCGTTTGAAACCCAACAACAGTATTCCACCCTAAATCATTGAACATCTTTCTCGTTTCGGAAGGTTTCAAATGAAATTTTTCGAATGGCTCATGTGATGCCCCATTTATTAAATAAATAGGTCCTGCGACATATATATCCCCTTGTCCAAACAGCTTTTTAACCCCAGGATGGTTGGGATCTGCTGTTTTATAAACGAGTTCGGCTTCCTCCTGTTTATCGTATTCAAACTTCTCTTCCACCTGAACGATACCAATAAGTTCCCCTTTATCACTGTATAAAGCGACTTCATCCCCAATGTTCAGCCGACTTGCCTCTTCCTTCGTGACAGGAAGAGTGATCGGTATCGTCCATGGTAAGCCATTTGCCAGATGCATATCTTTGATGACGCTCAGGTAATCCTCTTTTCCCATGAATCCTACAAGCGGGCTGAACCCGCCGTTTGAAATCATTTCCAGATCGGAAACATTCCATTTCGAGATGGTCAGGGAGGATAAGGATTTACACTTTTCCAAATATTCTTGACGGTCAGTTCCTGATAATTCACGTTGAACCAATTTCCCGCCATGTGGATCGATAATATTCCTTTGTGCCTGCATTTATAACCCCTCAATCATTAGATTTTGTTTGTTTCATATTCTCCTTTTCAAATTCGGACATGTGCAAGTTAAAGACCATTATCCTTTAAATATTTCATGACCTGCTGCACGCATTCTTCAATGGTGTATTGACTGGTTTCTATAATTATCTCTGGATTTTCAGGTTCTTCATAAGGAGCCGAAACGCCTGTGAAGTGAGTGATTTCACCAATTCTAGCTTTCTTGTACAATCCTTTTGGATCCCGTTTTTCACAGGCTTCGATGGGACACTTTACATAAATTTCAATAAACTCATCCTGTTGTACCTTTTTTCTTACTTCTTCCCTGTCACTCGCATAAGGCGAAATGAAAGTGGCCAACACTACTATTCCGCTATCCACAAAAACTTTGGAGACTTCCCCGATTCTCCTTATATTCTCTTTACGGTCATCCGAGCTGAAACCAAGGTCTTCATTCAATCCATTGCGTAAATTATCTCCATCTAAAATATATGTCGAAATTCCCTTCGCATACAGTCTTCCTTCAACCAAATTTGCGATGGTAGACTTACCCGACCCTGATAACCCTGTAAACCAAAGAATATAGCTTTTATGTCCGTGCAGAGTTTGCCTTAGCTCTTTCGTAATGGTATAAGGATGTTGATGGATATTCTCTTGTTGACTCACACTATCTCCCCTTTATTATTTATGGAACCCCTTTTTGTTGTTCCTGATGACAAAGACTAAAGAACCTGCCCACCCGATCAATATCAGAATATATATGACGGGTACCCAATGATCATGAATGGTCCAAGTGACAATCAGCGTCCTGGCATTCGTCAAGATGATAAAACCCCCAACAAGGACGCCCAATAAATAAGATGGTAATTTCGTAACGATCCAGGCAGCAATCGGGGCGGCAATAATGCCGCCAACCATTAGGGAGATTACCCAAAACCAGTTGACTTCCTGCCAACCTAATGCAATGACGAATCCTAAGGTTGCGGAAACAGCAATAGCAAACTCGCTTGTGTCAACAGTACCAACCACTTTTCTGGCAGGAACACCTTTTTGGGATAATAGGACAGGAGTTGTGATGGGGCCCCAACCTCCCCCACCGGTTGCATCCGCGAAACCGGCTATCAATCCTAATGCTATCGATTTTTTTCTAGATAGATTAATTGATTTCTTTTCACTTATTGTCTTAGACGTTTTTAAAAAGCGAAAAAGTACATACACGCCAAGAACCAGCAAAAATAATGAAATGTATGGTTTTATCACATCACCTGGTAAATTACTTAAAAAACATGCTCCTGCAAATGCCCCAACAGATCCTGGAATGATTAATTTGAAAAGGGCTTGGCGGTCCACATTTCCGAACTTCAAATGAGAAATGCCTGATGCCGCAGTTGTCACCACTTCTGCCAAATGAACGGATACAGAGGCCACTGCCGGTGCGATTCCGAATGTCAGCAACAACGATGTGGATGTAACCCCATATGCCATACCTAATGACCCATCGATCAGCTGAGCCAAAAATCCGATAAACGCGAATATAATGAGCTTTCTCATTTTCTCCTCCTACATAAGCATTCCCTTATTTTTATTACGTATATGTTGCCAAGCTTCTGTAACTCACCAATGGCTTACGCTCGTCCAATGTCGATTATCTGAATTAAGTCTTTCTAACAAAAGCTTTTTCCAATTGGTGACAATCCTCTATTGTTAAGGAAAAATGAATGATTTCTATAAGATATGCAAAGAGCTTTATGTATGTTAATAGACTTAAGATGATGGTGGAAAATTAATTTGGACACTCTCGACGTCTTGTGATGATATCCAAGCTAAAGAAGCCCCTGTTTAATAAACAAGGACCTTCATTATCCATCATGATCATCTATTGTTTCCTAAGTTCATTTACCAATAATTGTTTCATTTTGGCATGATGTCGATTAACCACAAGCCTATTTTCCAATTTGATGTTACCTTCTTGCTTTTTAGAGCCCATTTCTGTATGAATCCTATAAAGTAATAGGGGTTGAGGCACAAAGTGAAATTTGAAATTTTGCAGGATACGCAACCATAAATCATAATCGTGTGTGTATTGAAGCGTTTCATCAAAAACTCCGATGAGCTCGAAAACCTTCCTGTGAATCATGACTGAGCAGCCGTTAATAATGTTCCCTCTGATCATTGCTTTAAAAAGTTCAAGTTGATTAGACGGGTATATCCCTATTAGGGGAGTAATAATCTCTCCATCATCATCAATGCAGTAATAACTGGTATAACTAAAATGGGCATTTTCCCTTTTCATTAGATCCAACTGGACTTCCGTTTTTTCTGGGTAAAAGATGTCATCAGAACTAAGCCAGCATAAATAGTCACCTGTTGCATTTTCGATTCCGGTATTCAAGGCACTGGCCGTCCCGCCATTTTCCTTTTTAATGTAAATGATTTTATCCAGAAACGGATCGATTTTTTCTGAATATAATGTAGAGCCGTCATTGACTACGATAATTTCAATATTTTTGTAGGTTTGATTGACCAAACTCTCCAAAGCTTTATCAATATATGGACAATTATAAAATGGAACAACAATCGAAACTTTAGACATTTATGAACCGCCTTTCAAATACTCACCATTTATTTCATGAACATCAGGACTATCTGTTTATAAATAATGATTCATTTTCATTCTTATATTTATTCACACCTATTAAGAAATGTACTATTCACGATGAGAGTCATCACAAACGGCTATAAATCCGATTTGTGAATCATACGTATATTACATGGCTATTTGTCACATCCATTCAAAATGGAAGGATTTATGGAAACTGTTTCCTTGATAGGTAAGGTCGAACCTAAAAATGAGTCCTTTTGCTCCATTATTTATGAGGAGGGGAAAAATGAATATATTGTTTGTTTTTTATGTTCCAAGTGGTGGAGTGGAAACATTAAATCGACAACGATTTGCCGCTCTGAAAAAATACGGTATCAATGCTCATTATCTTTATTATGAAAATAGAAGGAATTTCTTGAATGACCACAGTGCCCCAACATTTATAACCAACGATGATGCTGAAATCAAAATAATATTGGAAGATGGAGATTATTCCGCTGTTGTTGTCGTTTCAGATTTCAAAACTTTACCTAGATTCCGGTCCATGGGTTATAAAGGAAAGATGATAATAGAAATTCAGGGATACGGTCCGAAAAAAGTGGCAAGAGAGGCACTAACAAATGCAATCCCACTTGTCAATGCCCATGCCGATGGATTCCTTAACCCAAAGACTCCTCACATCATGCAGTTAATGGATGAACTTTACCCTTCGTTTCCAAAGTTCAGTTTTAATAATTGTTTTGATACAAGTCAATTCTCTTACAAACCTTCGCCATTAGATGGCTTTAGAAAAGTGGCCTGGATAGGAAGGGTCGAAGATAATAAAAATTGGAGCGAATTCCTCAAGCTAGGTTATCAACTAATTAACAATTATAATCCGAATATACAATTGCTTATGTTCGAAGATCCCACGTTAAGTGACCCTAAAGAAAGAATTAAATTCAATAAATTAATAAATCGATTAAATTTAAGCCCAAAGCTCACTCTGCACTCAAATGTCCCTCATTCCGAAATGGCCGGTTTTTTCTCTGAAATTGGCGATTCCGGAGGCTTTTTATGTTCCACTTCAAAAGTGGAAGGAGCCCCTTACGCACTCCTTGAAGCAATGAGTTGTAGATGCCCTGTGCTGACGACGGATTCCGACGGTGTAAGAAGCTCAATCATTCATAATCAAACAGGAAAGTTTTACTCTTTAGGAAACATTGATAATGCAATCAAAGAAGCAAAGGAATTAATGGATAACCAGACCATAAGGGAAAGTATCCGGTCAAATGCCCTAGAGCACGTCAAAACTCATTTTAGTCCTGATTTGTATGCTCAAAATTTCATCAAAATGCTGGAATCCTTAGGAATAAACCCTGAGTGATAAGAAATAGCCGGAATTTTTCATTCCGGCTGTCGTTTTTATTTTATAGGGAAAAGTCCAACTAGGAACCTAGTTTAGGGTGCTCTGTTCCAGTTTGAACTTTTCTAATTGCTTTTGCTCATCTACCGTAAGTGATTTAAGTTTTTTATAAAGAAGTTTCTTAGCAAAATTATATAATTCAATATCCACTGAGTTATATTTTTTAATCAAATTTATTATATCCGATGGAACTTCCTCTTTTGCCAAACGATTTTTTGTAATATTTTTTCTAGTATAATGGATATCTCCCCATGCATATTCCTTTTTTAGACAAAAAAGTGTTTCATTGAACAACTCAGTGACTCCCACCACTGAAAAAGTCTTTAGATTTTCTTTGGCTTTTTCAATATCGGGAATCTCTTGGTTCCCGCATACTAATAATGTTTGTAAATTAGGTGCTTCAGGCCCTTTCACTACAAACTCCTCCAAAGTCATGTCTTTTACCATTTCATAGCCTGGATAATCCTTCAAAAAATAAAAGGATGAAATGACACGTTCCACCGGGTCACGTAACATCGTAAAATAATTGAAGGGCCGTGAAAACTCCTGATGTATTCCATAGAAATAATGACCTGTAATCGCTTTGATATTTCTCTTTTCCACTTCCGTTAATTCGTCCATTTTCATCATCTTCTTTTGAAAAGAGTCATGGTCAAATATTTCGTTAAGCTTGTATTGTTTTTTAAATATTTCATTTAAGGTCGTTCCCCCTGTTTTGGGGATATGCATAAATATATCGAGAAGTTCTTCAGACATAATGATTTCCTCCATTTCTTGTTATAAAAAAAGTTTGCTTATAAATTCTTTAAATTTTTTTTAAGAATCGGGCGGTAATGACTTTCAATCGTGATAATGTCTTTTAACATTTCAGGTTGGAATCTGCTTGTACCCGATTCTTCATGTATCCTGAACTTTGTTAAGACTTCATCCAAATAATACATTTTAAAACCATTTACCAATATACGAAGCCACATTTCATAATCATGTGTATAACGATGATATGGATTGAAATAACCAACCACATCGAATACATCTTTCTTCAAAACCACTGTACAGCCATTTACGGCATTACGAAGTAAAAAAGCATGGTACACCCCGTTTTCAATATCGGAAAAGCGTTCTCCGGTCCAAGAAAGAGTGACATCATCATTTTTATCAATACAATCAAAATTCGTAAAACTCACATCTGCGTTATGATCGAGCATAAACGAAATCTGCAAAGATACCTTTTCTGACAGGAAATAATCATCCGAGCTTAACCAAGCGACATATTCTCCCGTAGCAGCACGTATCCCATGATTCAAAGCTGTCGCAGTTCCCCCGTTCTCTTTTCTTAAGTAACGGATCTTCTCCAAGAACGGCTCGATTTTTTCAGTAAAAATTGTCGAACCGTCATCTACGACAATAACCTCTATATTCTTATAGGTTTGATCAAGCGCACTTTGAATGGCTTGATCTACATAGGGACAATTATAAAATGGAATAATGATTGATACTTTCGGCTCCATTGCCTACCCTCCTGAAAAACATTTTACATAAAGTATTTTTCTAGCTGCTTCCATTTGATTTCAGCACTTTTCCTTTAATTCGCGATGAAAGGCAAGAATGTCCATTAAAGATGCTTCAAGTGGGATACTTGGCTTCCACCCCAAATTCACGAGCTTAATAGGATTGATTGCCATTTTATTTTCGATTAAATCATTTCGTTGGGAATTCACCTTAATATCACCTGTTGTTACCGCCCTATAGCCTTCAATGATGTCATCTAAAGTACGGTTATTACCTGAAGCAACATCGTATGTTTCTCCAGACTGTCCCCTTCTCAAAAGAAGTTCATAAGCTCTCACTGCATCTCTTACATCCAGGAAATCACGTTGAACATTCGGATTACCGACCTCAAGGACCGTTTCCGCTCCCATCTTTTCCATCTCTGCAATTTTTGTTGCGAAAATGGAACAAACCCCATTGGATAGTCCAGGTCCAATTAGATTGGATGGTTTTGCGATGATGATATCCATGTTATATAAATCTGCCCATGATTTTGCTATAAGTACTTGAAGTGTTTTACTTAAACTATAAGGATGGGGAATAGAGGAAATGGAACTGGGTTCAATTTGAAGAGCTGAGCCGACTATCACAATTTTACAGGCTGGACTTTGTTTACGAATGGCATCGATTAAGTATGCAGTGGACATGGTGTTTGCCTCCAAAGTTGAAACGGGTTCCAACCATGATTCCCCAACGTGGTTTTGTCCAGCTAAATGGAGAAGGTACTGAGGTTTGGTCCTTTTGATGAGGTTGTATACATCGTTTCCATTTGTCAGATCACAACATTCTGCATGTATCTTACCTTCGATATTCAGCTTTTTTCTTGAAACCGCCGTAATATCAAATCCTGATTTCAGAAAGTGTGCGCATGCATGCCGACCCGTAAACCCATTAGCCCCTGTGATTATTAATTTTCCTTGTTGATTCATCGATTTCTCATCCAATCACTATTGATGTTAATATTCACTCTTTTACCAACTTAATAGTTTCGCCTATTTTTCGAAATCCCTATAAAACTCATAATTTATGTTTTAGTAATCAGCATTTAGAGTCATGATTAATGATACCTATTTCATTCCTCACACAGACTCCTTATTACATTATGCCTTTATCCTCCAGTTGCTATAGGTAACTCTCTCCATTTAAAGAACAAATGGGCGAAAACTAATGTTTTTCAAAATTACTCTTTACCTTCAAACGTTTCATTTGGAATGGAAAATTCGAAAAGGTGCTTCTGATCAATAATTCAATAGTGAAAATGAATCGAATACAATCATAAAGAAGCATTACATCATTGTTTTCGTGTAATCCTAAAATTAATATTTTTTTAGAAAAAGGTAACTTGTCCAAACGAATATAAAATCTTATTTATATACTGGAATATACCATTTAGAAAAGAGGTTATATATATTGGCAACATTTTTAGACGCTCAAGTTTCGCAAAACATAAGTTTTAGTGGAGGTATTTCCATTCCGCTTTCCTCAACGCCCGCACTTTTTGCAACACTGGGCCTTAACACAGCTAATGCTGGACCGAACCTTCGTGTTCAATTCACTGCAACCACCGCCATTAGCTCTTTAGCTACTGTCGCCGTACCTATTACCGTCCAAATTTATAGAGGTGTAGGAACTGGGCGAGTCCTTGTCTATTCAGCCACTGAAACCTCACCGGCTATCGGTGTATTAGAGGTCGCTGCTAGAAGAATAATAACTGTAACGGGATGTGACTATACACCACCTAACCCTGGATTTTTAGTGTATCAAGCGTTCATTAGCATACCAGGAGGAATAGTAGTCGCACCAACTCGGACTGGCCCTGAAAGCCTTAACGCAGCTGCATATTCCGGCTAGTAATGAATAGTGAGGAATACTAAACTCAAAAAAGATGTCTTACACTAGAACCCTTATATGTATAGAGGAATATCAAACAACTATATAGCGAGTATGTAACAGGATTGCTCGCTTGTTTTTTTGTATCATTTTTAGTTTTTAAAAATTTATTCATCTCAATCCCTTGGGAAGCGTGAAAAAAGGCTTTTTCCATGGTACCCTTTTTTCAAACAAATATGATGCTTGCAGAACTAACGTGAATGGCAAAGCAGTCACTCATAGTTAGTTCTTTTCTTATTTTTTTAAAAAGTAATTTCAAAATATTGTTCATAATGATACCCATCTATAACACAAGTTTATCTTCTGAATACTTATATAAAAACGAATATGAAATCATTAGTTTCTAAGTACTAAGAGATGGGAGAAATATTCATGAAAATCCTACTTGCCACTTTTTGGGTAGCACCACATGTGGGTGGTGTTTGGAACTATATGCAACAATTAAAAGAAAAGCTTGAATCTCTAGGACATGAGGTAGATTTACTAAGCTATGGTGAGGACCATAACTATGTTCACATTATCAATGAAAATCGTAGGATATATAGGGATGTACTGCTTCCAGAAGAAATCTCGATATTGATGGACCAACATAATTCACCCATTCATAGCGATCCAGTTATCCATTATTATGAAACACGGTGTAACTTTTTCCAGTTAGGAGCAAAATATTTGGGTTTGGAACAATATGATGTCATTCATACACAAGATATATTTTCAACCGTCTGCATTAACAGAATAAGATCCGAAAAAACTGCTCTAGTCGCCACCCTTCATGGTTGTGTTGCTCACGAGCTTAAGAGCGCGTATTATACCTCCAAAACAGAAAATGAAAGCATTGCAAAAAAAGGGCAATATTATTTCAATCAATTTGAATATGATGGCGCGACTTCTGCTGATAATACGATTGTAGCCAATGAATGGATGAGAAATATTTTAACGGATGAATTTAAAGTTCCTGATGAACAACTTAATGTTTTACATTATGGATATGATACCGAATCATTCCTGAAGCGAGTGGACGAAAAATCCGATATTCAACGTCCGGCCGATAAGAAAGTGATTATTTATACAGGTCGATTGAATGAGTTTAAAGGAGTGCATCATTTAATAGGGGCACTTATGCAATTAAAGGAAACCAGAAATGATTGGGTTTGTTGGATAGTTGGGGACGGTCCCCAGGAAATGGAGTTGAAAATTAAAAGCAAGGCCATGGGCTTGGAAACTGACGTGATCTTTTTGGGGAGACGGGATGATATTCCTTATTTGTTATCCATTTCGGATATCTTCGTTCTTCCAACCTTGATGGAAAACCAGCCTTTGTCAGTAATAGAAGCACAAATTACTGGAATGGCTGTAATCGCCAGTGATGTAGGTGGAGTACCAGAAATCATTGAACATGGAATTACAGGTGTACTAACACCTGCAGGGGATGAAAAAATGTTAACCATCCATATAGATTATTTATTAGAGCATGAGCCCTATATGAAAAACCTTGGAGTAAATGCCAAAAAATGGGGACTTGATCACTGGTCTCTGGATAAAGGTGTTCAAAATGTGCTAGGTGTATATGAAAGCGCAATTACCAAAAGGAACAATAAATAATGACAACTAAGAAGGTGCTGACCACTCCGATTGCGTCAGCATCTTTTCTTTTCCCTTTCTTTTTTAGATAATGCTAGGTACCTGTTTAAGCGATTAGTGGCCGTATAACATACAATACTAAAAACATATAAAAGGAGTATGAAGTATGAAGGCTATCGTGACAGGAGGGGCTGGGTTCATTGGTTCCCATCTCGTTGAAGAACTGATCTTAAATGGTGCCGAGGTACATGTATTGGATAACATGATATCCGGACACACAGAATATGTACATCCCAATGCCATCATCCATACTGTAGATATATGCAGCGAGGTAGCTGGGCAAATCATTGTGAGGGAAAAGCCGGATGTCGTTTTCCATTTGGCTGCACAGGCGGATGTGAGTCGCTCCATTCTTGAACCCGAATATGATGCCGATGTGAATATCAATGGAACAATAAATATTCTTAAAGCATGTCATGAATCTTCTTCTGTAAGCAAACTGATCTTTTCCTCTACTTCAGGTGTTTATGGTAATTTACAGAAAGACTTGATTTCCGAAGATGACCTGACAGGACCCATTTCTTATTATGGATTATCAAAACTGACTGCCGAAGCATATATCCGATTATTTCATCAGCTTTATGGGCTCCCGTATACGATTCTCCGTTATGGAAACGTTTATGGGCCTAGACAAACAGCAAAAGGAGAAGGCGGAGTCGTCGCAGTCTTTTTAGAAAAAATCAAAAAAGGGATGCCTTTAAGCATACACGGTGATGGCGAACAAACTCGTGATTTTATATATGTGAAAGATATAGTACATGCTAACATCGCTTCGGTGAATCACGGTAATCAAGAAACGATCCAGGTAAGCACGGCACAGAAAACATCAGTAAATCAACTATTGAAAATGCTAACACAAATTCATGGCTCCAAAGTGAATACAGTCCATTCGGCCGGAAGAACTGGAGATATCAAACATAGCTGCCTTGACAACAGGAAAGCACGGCAATCGCTGAATTGGTATCCAAAGACTGATATTTTTAATGGGTTATCAGAAACCTATACATTTTCATGTCTGAAATAGTTTCAGTTTTTTTAGCCTATTAACTTAAGAGGCGGGGTAATGTAGCCTATTATCCTTAATCTTTCCTTACTAATTGGGGATGTGATTCGATAAAAATTGTTCAGTTTCAATAGTATTTTGATTTTTGCCGTCTCACAAAACATCACTACTACATTTAATATTAGTAAACGGAATGAAGAAGGATGAAGGTTTTTTCCATCACGACTCTAGCAGAAAACCACATCCTTCCATTACTTTTCTACCGAAAATAGAACAATTCGGAAGAAACCTGTAACATAAAGGAGATGAAATAATGAGTTTAAGTTTAAAAGATATTAGCGGAAGTTACGATGCTATCTTTAGTTTGGGAGATCTTTGTTTGGCCTCCATTCAGCTTAGAAAAAACAATTTAAGACCATATGCAGGAGTGCTGGATTGGGTGGGTTCTCCCACTTTGCCTAAAGTGAACCTTCTTCTACAAAATCAATTTTCTGATTTCTTGGATCCCCGTAATTTAAAACCAATAAAATACCTTTCGCAGTTGGACCTTTACGTATTAGACGAGCATTACAATATAGGCTTTAATCATGACTTTAAAACAGATAAGAATTCGCTAACCCATTTAGGCGGTTATCCTGAGGTCAAAGAGAAATATGACAGAAGAATTCAAAGATTCCTAGAAAAAATGTCAACGAGTCAAAAAATCCTTTTTGTAAGGACGGAGGGTTCATTCGAAGAGGTTAAGGAACTCGAGTCCATTTTATCCGGATTGGTGAATCATGACTTTCGGATCCTCGTTATCAAACATACTAATGTAAACGGCATTGTTGAAAACGATTGGCCTCTAGAGAAAGTCTGTGTTATTGAACTTCCTAACCATGATATTTGGAACTCGAATGATCATCATTGGAAAACGATACTGAGTGGCATTAGTATCAATGTTTAGTATATAACTCCACAGCTTAGATAAAATAAAAATAAAAATAAGAACCAACATTTCATTATTAGTTTCATAGAACCTTTCATGGACAAGAAAGATTGTCCATAACGTTATAGTACCCATAACATAAGTTTGGACAGGTTATAATTCAGAATCCTAAATAATCTATTCTAACTAAGATCCCCTTCTAGTAACGATTGAAAAACAAAGTAAAGCTAAAATATGTTTTAAGCCGTTTCTTTACTAGGAGGCGGTTTTTTCTATTGCTCCAATCACAAACCAAAATTCAACAATTGTTTTTTATACTGGAATGAAATTAATCGAACTATTTATTAAAAGTCTAGATATTGCCCGTGCCTTTAATATGACTAAGTACACTCACTGCTTATATAGGTTGAGCCAAAATCTGCATGAATAAATAAGCCTTCGAAGTGCACCTGTGAAAAAAGTGCGTTATCGAATTGCTTAATTACTTTAACGGATTGTTTCTTCTTATATTCGTTATATCTTTCACACCTGTATTTTTACGTTCCCGCCTAACTTAACATACAACTTTAATTTACTTCATCCTAAAGTAATTTTTTGAACATTTGATCACTAATATTATGTAATATACTAATGGTCATAAGGACCATTAATATCTAATATGGGTTTTTTTTCAGATTTCCTCAAGGAAAGCACCTTATTACAAAACAAATAGATTCTCTACATTATTTATTTTGTAATTCGGTTCTTCCTTTAAAGCCTTTCAGGCACTATAAAGTAGGTTAATACTTAAATTAACCATTTTGTCTATTTGTTTCTTGCTTTCTCATCCAATCTTTTAATTCCGCTAACATCTTTTCATAAGTTGGAACTTGATAATTAAAATCGGACCTTCCATTCTTTATGGTTCGATCCAGAACTATATTTGAATCCGGAATAATTTCAACATCTTTTTTCTCAAAGATTTCTGCAATCAATTTCAATAAGGATAACTTTGAGACTTTCTCCTCCGAGCCTAAATGATATAACCCAGTAATATTCTTCTGAATCATCGTGTCTATCGCTTTAGCCAATTCTAGCGTTGTTACACCATTCCAAAGCACTTTTTCATACCCTTTTATTTCACCTTTTTGTTTCATGAACCATAGGAATAAACCAATTCCATCATTTTTTAGTTCTGGGCCTATTATGGAGGTTCGTATCGTCAAGTGTTTTTCGCAAATAATTTCTCCTAAGTGTTTTGACTGACCATAAATCGTGGTACTGTCAGGAAAATCGTTCTCAGTATAATCTCCTTTAGTACCTAAAAATACACAATCTGTACTGATATGAATCAATTTCCCATTATTGCGTTCGGTCAATTTGACAAGCTGATGGGGAAAAACACTATTAACCTGAAAAGCGAGTTTCGTATTATCACTTGCATGGTCATTTAATATCCCAATACAATTGATCGTTATGTCGGGTTTTACTTTATCCATAATTTCCTCTAGACTCGTTAAATCGGTTACATCCAGATATAAACCCTTTTTATCATTCGGATCCCTTGACGTATAGGTTACCTGATATTTGGGGTCCTCTGTGAAATAATCTTTTATTACATGGCCTGCCATTCCTTGTCCACCAAGGACTAGTACCTTCATGTTAAATGAAGCCACCTTTCTTTAACATTTCCTTAATCTGGGCTTTATCCATTAGTCCTGTGCCAGAGTTATAATCTTCTAAACTAACAGGCTGGTATTTAGAGTACTGTTCCTTTATACCCTCTATGTGAATGGCTGGCAGTATTACATAATATTCTTCATCATAGGCAATTGCCGTCGTGCTTTCATATTCTGAAAGTAAGATCTCATGGAGTTTTTCACCAGGACGGATACCTAGGACTTCCACACCAACATTTCCTTTATTGGACGCTTGTATTAAAACTTCAGCGAGGTCAATAATTTTACAGGATGGCATTTTCATCACGAATATTTCTCCGCCAATGCTTTCAAAGGTAGCCTTGAATACCAATTTAATCGCTTCTTCAATGGTTAAAAAGAACCTTGTCATATTTAAATCCGTGATACCTATTTTTCCCTTTTCTTTGATTTGCTTTTTGAATACATGGATTACACTTCCGTTCGTTCCCAAAACATTTCCGCCACGGATACATACAAATCTAGTTTTCGTGTTTAATGTATTAGCGTGAATGATCAACCTTTCGGCCATTGCTTTTGATAAACCATAAAAATTGGATGGATTCGAAGCCTTGTCTGTAGAAATGTTCACAACTGAATGCACATTACAGCTTATAGCTGCTTCTATAACATTCTGTGTACCAATCACGTTCGTCTTTAATGCTTCGATGGGTTGATCTTCACATACAGGAACATGCTTTAATGCGGCCAAATGAAAGATATAATCAACTCCTTGGCAAGCTTCCAATAAAGCATCCTTCTCTTTTATGTCTCCGATAATGAAATGCAATTTCGGATTGTTATCAAACTCTTGTTTCATTGTGAATTGATTAGACTCATTCCTTGAAAAAATCCGTATTTCACTCGGTTCAAAATCCAGTAGTTGCCTTACCAATTCATATCCCCATGAGCCTGTACCGCCTGTTACCAAGATTTTTCGATTCTTAATCAATTTCATGGCCTCCCAATATTATTTTAAGCACTTTATCCGAAACATTTTTATGGTCGTAGCCTTCTGGAATTGTCCAGTCTTTTTGCTGGTTAACCATAATCTTTACACAATTGACGATTTGTTTAGCATTAATTCCCGATAACATATTGCTGCCAGACTCAATGGTTTCGGGCCTTTCCGTTGTTTTTCGTATCGTAACCGCAGGAACATGGAACAAGCAGCATTCCTCTTGAACGGTTCCACTATCGGTCAGCACACAATAAGCGTTTTTTTCAAGCTTTACGAAGTCAAAGAAACCAAATGGCTCATGGAATTCAATTAATGGGTGCACTTCTAATTTGGGACTGAGTTCTATGCGGGATTTTGTCCGGGGATGTAAACTGCATATGATTCTTTTTTGATAGGTTTCTGCAACTAAATTCATGCCTTTCATAATTTCGATCAAACGGTCTTCATAGTCGACATTTTCAGCACGATGGGCTGTAACGAGGAAATAATCCTCCTTATCCAGATTCAATTTGTCCAAAATTACACTTTGTTCAATCTCATTGTTATAATGGTTCAAAACTTCGAAAATGGGGTTTCCCGATAAATAGATTCTTTTACTGGGGATACCTTCATTCAAAAGATTCACTTTACTTTGAGGAGTATAAGGTAAATTCAAGCTTGAAACAGCATCAATGATTCGGCGATTTTTCTCTTCAGGCACTTCCAGGTCAAAGCAACGGTTGCCTGCTTCCATATGAATGACCGGGATGCCCAGTCTTTCTGCTAAGATGGAGCTAAGCCCGGAGTTCGTATCCCCCAACACTAATACTTTGTCTGGTTTTTCATTTAATAGGATGGTCTCTAAATTCTTAAAAATGGCCGCTAACTGTTCGCCGAGGGATTTCTGTTGACTCAGCAAGACATAATCAGGTTTCCTTACCTGTAGCTGCTGGAAGAATATTTCGCTTAAGGATGTAGTGAAATTTTGTCCGGTGTGCACTAGTATATGTGAATCGGCATACTGATCCAACTTCTTTATAATGAGACTTAATCTGATGATTTCAGGTCGGGTCCCTAAAATGGTCATTACTTTCACGATTTTCACTCCTTACTCTTTTCTGGTTTTTGGCCTCTCCGTCTACCCTTTATTGTATGCACAGCCAATCCTATTGATATAGGCGGACCTATTAGATTTCGCCTCAATTTGAACGTTTAACCTACTAATACTCTCCATCCCCTCGCAACCTTGAGTATTAAAAGACTAAACGGAATCCCATTTTTCTTTTTCGGGAAAATTTCAATAACGGTAAAGTTTCCACTTTAATTTCTCCATTAAAAGGGATCTCTAATTTGTTGGTTCCTTTTGAAATATCAATTTGAATGAAATTGTGTTTTATCGAAATTATTATTGATTGAACTCCATTCCATTCTATTAAAAAAGCTATATATCCTCGTAAGGACATATAGCTTTTATCATTTTTGGAATTGTAATTGATGCAGATTGGCAAAAATGCCCCCCTGCTTAAGTAAGTCATCATGTCCGCCCTCTTCAGCAATTCCTTCTTCCGTAACAACTACGATTTTGTCAGCGTTTCGAATGGTTGCCAATCGGTGTGCGATGATTAACGTAGTTCTGTTTTCGGCAAGTTCAGTAAGGGCCTGCTGAATTATTCTTTCCGTCTCGGTATCAAGTGCAGAGGTTGCTTCATCTAGGATTAATATTGGCGGATTCTTCAAAAACATCCTTGCTATTGCAATTCGTTGCTTCTGTCCCCCCGATAATTTCAAACCACGTTCACCTATTTGAGTCTCATAGCCTTCTGGAAGTCCTTCAATGAAAGTCTCTAAATGGGCCTTCCTTGCAGCTTCTTGAATTTGTTCATCCGACGCATCAAGCATTCCGTACGCAATGTTTTCTTTTACAGTCCCTGTAAATAGGAACACATCTTGCTGGACAATGCCAATTTGTGACCGCAATGACTTTTTCGTCATCTCACGAATATCAATTCCATCAATGGAAATTGAACCGGCATTAACATCATAAAATCGTGGGATCAATGAACATATGGTCGTTTTCCCTGCTCCTGAAGGCCCGACAAAAGCGATGGTTTCACCCGCTTTAATAGATAGATCGATAGCTTTTAAAACGGACTTTTTATCTTCATAATTAAAAGAAACGTCTTTAAAGGAAATGTCCCCCAAAAGGGAAGAAACCGCTATTGCATCCTTTTTATCCACGACGTCAGGCGCGACATCCAGAAGTTCCGTAAAACGCTTAAAGCCGGCCATCCCTTTTGGATAAAGTTCCATCAACGCACTGATTTTGTCGATTGGCTTAAATAATACGTTAACATATAATACGAATGCAACCAGTTCACCATATGAGAGCTGCCCATGAAAAGTTAGCCAAGCTCCCATCACCAACACGGCAAGGGTCATAAACCTCGTCATCATGTAAATGCCTGATAAGCTAAAGGACATTACTTTATATCCAAGTAGTTTCGCTTTACGGAATCTGCGATTATTAGTAGAAAATCTATTCATTTCATATGTTTCATTAGTAAAGGATTGGACAACCCTCACTCCTGAGACGCTATCTTCCACACGGGCATTTACATCCGCAACCTCTGTATACATTTTCTTCCAGGCTTTATTCATCTTTAAATTACTTATGACAATCAATAAAACGAGGAACGGTAATATACAAACGGAAATGAGTGCCAGTTTCACATTAATTGTCAACATTATCCAAAATGCACCTATAAAGGTCATGAAGGCGATGAATAAATCTTCGGGACCATGGTGAGCAAGTTCTCCAATATCGAACAAATCATTGGTGATCCGGCTCATGATATGGCCGGTTTTCGTGTTATCAAAAAAACGAAAAGATTGTTTTTGCACATGTTCAAATAATTCTTCACGCATATCAGTCTCAATATTGATACCCAATTTGTGACCCCAATACCCTACGATGAACTGTAAGAAGGTACTAATGATATAAAGAAGGAACAAACCGGCACTTACTGAAACAATTGCAGACCAATTGTCGCCAGGCAGCAGTGTATCGATAAACCACTGAACTGCGAGCGGAAATGCAAGTTCAAGTACCGCAACGACCACAGCACTGAAGAAGTCAATAATGAATAACCGCTTATGCGGCAGGTAATATGAAGCAAAACGTCGAATCATCAATTTTTTCTCCTTTTTTACATATATTAAGGAGTATAATTCCATATTCAGTATTCAGCAAGCATTTCAGAATTAGTTTAAAGGGCAGAGTGTAATTTGTATCCGATGAAGCAATTCCTTCCATCCCATGTTCTAGATAGCGAGCTACCCTTCTCTTCAGAGGGGATAGACCTACATTTCTTTCTTGTGCAATTGTTTTATAAAATTCCCCCCCTACCACTTACTCTAAAACTGCATGTAATTTTTCGTCTATCGTGTATTTAAAAACTGCACCTCCAATTGTTAGATGTTGTCTAACAATTGGGGTGCAGTTCATTTTCCATGGCTCCCTTTCTTTATAACGGTTGCAAGGCCAAGAACACGAAGGCTCACTTTAAAATCCCGGTGTGATTGTCTTGATCCTGATGAAAGTCGCACAACTAAACAGGCAAAAAAATAAATTCACCTCCTCTTTTCACTGCCAATTCATTTTATTTTATTATCAAGATATTCTTTTCCATAAACGCCCAGTTCTGCGGGAATTGCAAACCAATCTGCCAATAAGTAGCCCCTATCAGTTCATATGCATCAATCACTTCATATTTTGCGCTTATCGAACGAATATCTTCGAACCAAACGACATGGTTCGAATTCTCTCTTCTATAAGAATAGGTAGGTGAAGCAGCGGAAGTATCGAAAGTGATTTCCGAGCCAGTTGCAATGGCAAGGTTTTGGGCATTTTGCGCTGATAAAGCCTTAGTCTCATGGCTAGGTACTATCCAATCGTATCCATACATAGGAAATGCAGACTGTAATTTATACCCTGGTATATTCGCCAAAGCATAACGGATAACCTCGCCCATCCACCAAAGAGGGGAAATTGGTTCAGGCGGGCCAGTTGGATACCCATAATCAATGGTCATCACGGCAACAAGGTCGGCTACCTCTCCAATCCCCCGATAATCATGACCGCCTACAATTCGATTATCGGGATTATCCGCTGTTTTTGCATGTACGTTCACATGCAGGATCAGCTTGTTCAACCCCACCTTTAATTCTTTTAAAAAAAGCACATAATCAGAACGTCTTGCAGGAGGGATGAATTCGATGTCCATACTTACACCCCCATAGCCTTTCTCCCTTACGAATTTCAGCATACTATTGATTAAATTCGCTCTGTATACTGAATTAGTGAGAACATCGCCAGCCAAGTCAGCTTTAAAATCCCCCTCTTGGAAATTCCGGATCATCAACAGCGGCGTCACCCCGGTTTGCTTACATTTCGCGATAAGGGGGAGATCATCACCGTCAACGAATGCATGGCCTTCCTCGGTAAAAGAATAAGCTACAATGGCTAAATAGGATAATTTATCACCATTCTCCTCAAGTGTTTCAAATACTACCCCACCAGAAGTCGGGAAGGCAAACCCCAGCGTAATCAATTGATTTTTGTAAGGAGATGGAATCGAAATTTCTGTGCCGACCTTTAGCGAGCTTGCAACAATTCCTGGATTGGCCTTCATGATTGCCGCAGCACTCGTTCCAAAACGACTGCCTATTTCAGAGAGGATATCATGATTTTTAATAATATACCTTCGATTCACCACATTTCCATTAGGTATATACAATGCCAGACCAGGAACCAAAGCTGCTGATTCCAATCCGTTTACTTCAATTATCCTCGATGGGTCAACTTTATTTTTCGTGGCGATTTCCCAAAGACTATCACCTTTTTTCACAACAATGATCGTCATTCAAAACCCTCCAAACCCCCTCCAAAAAGTTTATGTTATTCAGGTTAATAGATAGAACGAATTATCTCATTTCCATAATGATGGTATCCTGAATTTTTAGGCTTCACATGCGATATTTTAAATGATGAGTTTTTTTAAAAGTGGAATAAATGAATACTTAATAAAAAAGAGGATGTCCAAAAGGACACCCCTCAATATGAGCCATCAATTGATTTTCCGTTTCACCCATTCTTACATACATCAAAGTAAATTCTTAATATCGTAAAACTTCCCATTCTCCAAATCTTCCACTTCAAGTAGCTGCAATAGTTTTTCTGCTACAAAATCGGGGCTCCTTAACATGCCCTTCTCTTTATATTCATGGAATTTGTCTCGATCGGAAAAGTCCCGTTCGTCCGCTGTCCGGATTGTCCCTTGCATCTCCGTATCCATTACACCTGGTGAAAAAGATATGAGAGACGTTGGGAAAGGTAATTTACTCTGTTCCAACCCTGCAACCCGCGTGAACATTTCTAGCCCCGCCTTAGTACTGCAGTAGGCAGCCCAGCCATGATAGGGATTTTTTGCTGCACCAGAAGATATGTTCACCATTACCTTCTTTCTATTCCAGTCCCGGGTTAGTTTAACGAATTCATCGGCCAATACGATGGGTGCCATGAAATTCACCCGCATGCTTGCTTCCAAATTTACCTGACCAAGGTTCCCTACCGGTTTTATCGGTTCAATGACACCTGCATTATTAATGAAGTAAATGTCACTTGTTTCATCGACAGCAGCAAGAATCTCTTTGATTAAGAAAGGTAACTTATCAGTTTCATTTAAGTCCATCGAAATGAATGTAAGTTTCGTCCCGAATTCTCCAGCTAGCCTCTCCATTTCAGGATGGGCTGTACGGGAAACTAAAATGCAATGATCACTCGTCCCCATACATCGCTTGGCAATGGCAGCACCTAAACCTTTTGAAGCTCCTGTGATTATAAAAGTTTTCACGGCATTTCCCCCTTTAATGGATCATTTACTATTGTACCAAAAGAAGCAGCCCACATAGTAATGGGCCGCTTCAGTTTTAAATTATAAAATGGGTGATACCAGTCTTGCAATGGACTCTTTAAAACGAATCCATTTTGACCGCTTTTCAAACTCTTCAATTGTAAGCTGCCTGCAGACATGGATATCCTTATAAAAAATACTTGTCAGTGTTTCAGCCATTCCTTCATCATAAATGAAGGCATTGACTTCAAAATTCAATTTAAAACTTCGGACATCAATGTTAGCTGTCCCCACCGAAGAGACCTCTTCATCCACGACTATCATCTTCGCATGTATAAAGCCGTTATCATAGATGTATATTTTAGCTCCCGCCCTTAATAATTGCCCTGCATTGAAAGTTGTTGCCCAATAAACGAAAAGGTGATCAGGTTTATTCGGTATCATGATTTTTACATCCAATCCAGACAAGCTGGCAATCCTGAGTGCATCCAATAAACTTGCATCCGGTATGAAGTAAGGCGTTTGAATGAGAATCGATTTTTTTGCTGAAGAAATTAATTTAATATAGCCATTTTTAATTTGTTCCCATTCAGAATCCGGCCCACTTGTCACAATTTGCAAATCGATATTGCCTTGAGGCTCTAAAGTAGGGAAATAATGAGGCTGATAAGTTATATCATGGTGCTTTGATGCCTGATTCCAGTCCAGGATAAAACGGGTTTGAATGGCTTTTACGGCTGAACCCCTTATTCGAAGGTGTGTATCACGCCAATAACCGAATTTTGGATTAAGCCCTAAATATTCATCCCCTACATTAAAGCCGCCAACATACCCTACCCTTCCATCAATGATGACAAGCTTTCGATGATTACGGAAATTCAACCGTAAATTTATAAATTTCAACTTGGATGGAAAGAATGCCTCCACTCGTCCTCCTGCCTGCCTAAATTCCTTGAAGAAACTTTTAGTCATCCCCCTAGATCCCAACTCGTCATAAAGAATTCGAACTTTGACGCCTTCATTAGCTTTTTTAGTCAAAGCCTCAATGAATCGCTTACCCAGGCCGTCCCTTTGAATGATGTAATATTGTATATGTATATGGTTTTCGGCCTCTTCAATATCTTTAAAGAGCTGGTCAAACTTCTTTTTTCCTTCCGTAAAAATATCGACTTGATTATCTTCCGTAAGAACGGCATCATTGTTCCGGAGGTGCATATAAATCAAATCACGATAATTACTCGAAGAAGCATTTCGAAAGGGAAAATGATTTGTAGAAAGCTCTTCCATCTGTTTATCAAGGATTTCTTCAATCCCGACTTTCTTCTTGTCTTCCCATTGGAACAAATGGGCGTGCCTTAAACTAGTTCCAAAAAGGAGATATAAAATAAAACCAACTACAGGCAGAAAATATAACACCAATAACCAAGCCCAGGTCGTGCTCGCTTCCCTTCTTTCAAAAAATATGACAATCGTGGCAAATAATATATTAAGAATGATAACAAGGCCTAGCAAAACCGATGTAACATGCGTAAATTCCATAGCATACCCTCACTCAATTTTTATCCCCTTAAGGATAACATGCAAATTCTTTATATCAAAGGATTTGCTTATTATAAAAGGAAAACAGAGAATTCACCAAAATAGGCCTCCTCCTGCAGAGACCCATTTTAAAAAACATCCACTGGTCCCCAAACATTCCCCGGCATGAGCAGATTGTTTTATAATCATTCTCTTAAAAATTCCAACTCAACATTAACATAAATGGACTTACCGGCTTTTCACTAATAAATTCACAGCTTCTTTGACTAACTCCTCAGGATTCTTTTCTCCGGTTTCATTAGCCTCCCGAACGCAATCTACGAGATTGGAACTTACAATTACCCCAATTGTCCTGTCGATTGCGGATCTAGTGGCAGATAACTGCGTTACCACATCTCTACAATCTTTGTTTTCCTCCATCATTTTCAATATCCCACGAAGCTGCCCTTCAATTCGCTTCACTCTATTCTTCATCTGCTTATCATATTCCATGTGAGGTCTGCCTCCTACCCTGCCTATTACTTTTGAATCCTATCCAGACTTCAGCATAAAACCCGTTCAGTTTGAAGTGAAGCTTGAATAAAAATCTTTCAATTTATAATACATACCACTTAGGTATGATTGTCAAGTGCCAATGATCAATATTCCTAAATCCATATGTAATTATTATTTTTGTACCAGTAGACTTTGTGCAATAGCCTCAGAAAACTCGATTGTCATTTGGGGAACGTAGGTTTTTAACAAAGCATTGACAATCGGGGCTTTAGCTCCTTTTGCCGTTATCGCCAGGCAGCCAGTCATTTTAGTCTGTCCACTCCCGCACTGTTCTGCTAAAAAATAGCCATGACCCTCAAACTTTTCATTTAATCCCTTAAGTTTAAATGTTACCTTATCGGGTTCGTTCCATTCCAATATATTCACTTCAAGTTTAATTTTCTTTTTCATTAGTCCCAAATCGCTTTTAAACTCCCATATAAGTGTCCCATCATTTATCATCTCATGATTGATATACCCTGGGACAAGAGGTGCCCAGCGATCTATGTCGCTGACAAATCCCCATACTGTTCTTATCGGAACCGGTAAAATGATACTATGCAATCCTTCTGACAAAGCACTTCCCCCTTAATCATTTTACTTACATCTTTTTAACGTATGACTGAACAATATTGAATAGAACGGTAAGGTTAGATTCTTAAACAAAATTCTCCCGGTGGTAGCAAAGAATCGCCCCTTTGCAATAAAGGAACGATCCTTTTTTGACTTATTAATCTGACGCAAATTCACCCGTATACATTTTCAATTTTGGATCAGGATTGATCCAGGCACTTTCAAACACGAAGACCACTTTATAATTTGCATAATCAGTATAAGTGACATAGTACATCCCTTCTTGCTCCTCTTAACTGACAAGATAACCTATCAATCCAATCAGCATGGATAAGTGAATGGTTTGCAATTGCGGATCAAAATCATCAATGGCGGTAATCGTTTTTCTTCCTGTAGAACCGTCATAGAGGAACCGGACATGACGGCTCAAATAATTGGCTGCAACGTTACTTAAATCTTCCGGTGCTCCCCAGGTTTTTTCCACTTTCTTCAACGAATCACCTACAGAAAATGGTCCACTGCCAATGGATTGTTGGGATTCAAAGGCTAAACCCATAATCTGGCGTAGATCGTGATGATATTGAATCTGAAGAAGCAAAAGCAGCCTGCCCACTAAACATGAGAAATGCGAGCATTAGAAATGTACCGCTTCGGATAAAACGATTCACTTTTTTCGAAGTTACCCTCCCTTTCCACCTGGAAATGACTACTTACATTATTGTTAAATACCTTAAAGGAAGATGAAAAATTGCATATGTCATTTCTTTTGTATTTAGCTTTACAATATTCCTTCGAACCTTGTACACATACCATTCAATCTGAAAAAAATCTTTTTTTAAACGCACCTTTAACTGAAATAATAAACCGATTAAGTCATTTTAAAACTTGTACTAAAAATCTTCGTTTGTTAGCTTGGCCAATGTTGCCAGATTCTGTCCGAATGGGCACAAAGAAACGTTGACAGCGCTTTCCTATAAAGATATTATAATTATTACAAGTTAACGATGGTGGAGATTGGGAGACTCATGCTTTAATAGGACCTTTTAACAAAAAGGTTGCTATTTTGGTATGGGTTTTTTCATGTGACATCATCAATACTTTATAAAAATATTATATTAAGGAGGAATTGGATGCTCAAATTATTTAAGCCTGCTCGGCCAGTTGAAAGATTACCTGAAGAAAAAATCGATTCTGAATATAAGAAACTCAGATTACAAGTTTTCATCGGAATCTTCATTGGTTATGCAGCGTATTATTTAATTCGCAAAAACTTTTCCATGGCGATGCCATATTTAAAGGAGGAAGGGTATACAACTGGAGAGCTGGGTCTTGCATTATCAGCTATTTCAATCTCATATGGGATAAGTAAGTTTGTAATGGGAACTGTGTCAGACCGAAGCAATGCAAGGTATTTCTTGCCAGCAGGATTGATACTTGCTGGAATCGTTAGCTTACTTATGGGCTTTGTTCCATTTTTCACATCATCGGTTGCAATTATGTTTATCATGTTATTCATTAATGGATGGTTTCAAGGAATGGGATGGCCCCCATCAGGCCGAGTACTTGTTCACTGGTTTAGTGTGAGTGAAAGAGGGGGGAAAACGGCAATATGGAATGTTGCCCACAACGTCGGTGGTGGCTTAATGGCACCATTGGCGATTGCAGGTGTATCTATCTGTGCAACATTCATGGGTTCTTCATATGCTGGTTATGAAGGTATTTTTATACTGCCTGCTCTAGTTGCCATAATAATCGCAGTCATTTCATTTATCTTAATACGTGATACACCACAATCAGTTGGATTACCCCCAATTGAAGAGTATCGTAATGATTTTCCAAATAAAATGAAAAAAACGTTTGAAACGGAATTGACAACAAAAGAGATATTATTTAAATATGTATTAAATAATAAATGGGTCTGGGCGATTGCGATTGCAAACATCTTTGTTTATTTCGTCCGTTATGGAGTACTTGATTGGGCACCGACCTATTTAAGTGAAGAAAAAGGCTTCAACATGGACGAGTCCAGTACGGCTTATTTCTTATACGAATGGGCAGGTATTCCAGGAACTTTATTATGCGGTTATATCTCGGATAAAGTTTTTAAAGGACGTCGTGGACCGGCTGGGGTTGTCTTTATGCTAGGAGTATTAATCGCAGTCCTTGTTTACTGGTTTAACCCTGCAGGCAACCCGATGATTGATATTATTTCTCTAATTGCGATTGGGTTCTTAATTTATGGACCTGTAATGTTAATAGGTCTACAAGCTCTTGATTTAGTTCCTAAAAAAGCTGCAGGTACCGCAGCAGGCCTAACTGGTTTATTTGGATATTTAGGTGGATCTGTAGCGGCTAATGCTATGATGGGATATGTAGTAGACTTTGCAGGTTGGAATGCAGGATTTACATTAATAACGATTTCTTGTGTTCTGGCAGTAGTGGTATTTGCAATTACATGGAATGTTCGTGGACAGGAAGTAGTAAAAGGCTAATACAGGTACTACTGTGCTTAATCTCCCCCATCCCCCTTAGATATTTTCTAAGGGGGATGGATTTTATATGAATCGTTAAACGCTTCCATATTGATTAGAGCTACGGTCAAAAATAACCCCAATTTGAAAATGATCTCTAACACAGATTAAATCGTCTAAGCTTCATTCCTTATTCGATCGTTTTTTTCTGAATATTCAAACTTCAATACTTATACGCTGTTGCGAAGGTGATTGGATAAAATTGCGCGTTAGCATATATAAAATTAATGACCATGCCTTTAAACCAACGGTCCAAAGGCATGGTCATTTCATAAAAAATCTATAATTGATTATTTTCTACTAATATACTTGTTATTGCCTATTAAAAAGAGAAGCTCCCGCTATACCAGGCTTTGTCATCTCATAAGGATTTAGAATTAAATCTAACTCTTCTTCTGTTAACACATCATACTGTAAGCAAAGTTCGCGAACTGATTTGCCTTTTAAAATTGCTTCACGCGCTATACGTGAAACCACTTCGTAACCAAGGTGCGGGTTGACTGCTGTAATCACTCCAACACTTTGTTCAACATAATCTTTTAAATGTTGCTCATTCGCTTCAATACCTTCTAAACAATAATCTGTAAAGACATTGAATGCATTGTTCATTATGCTAATAGATTGTAATAAATTGAATACAAGCACTGGCTCCATTACATTCAATTCTAATTGCCCTGCTTCTGAAGCTAAGCATATTGTATTATCGTTCCCAATCACTTGGAAAGCAACTTGATTAATTAATTCTGGCATTACTGGATTTACTTTTCCGGGCATAATCGATGAACCTGGTTGACGTGCTGGAAGTGTGATTTCTCCTAATCCCGCTCTTGGTCCTGAAGCCATCAAACGTAAATCATTAGCGATTTTTGACATATTCATCATGCATACTTTCAATGAAGCAGACACTTCAGTATAGGCATCAGTATTTTGTGTTGCATCTACTAAATGTTCTGCTCCTACAAGTGGCAATTTACTGATTTCAGCTAAATACTTAACAACATTTTCAATGTAGCGCGGATCTGCATTTAATCCCGTTCCAACTGCTGTAGCTCCCATATTCACTTCATATAAATGTTGACGTGATTGGCTAATTCTTTTGATATCCCGCTCTAACACGCGACTATATGCCTCAAATTCTTGACCAAGACGAATTGGCACTGCATCCTGAAGATGTGTGCGTCCCATTTTGATAACATGATCAAATTGTTTTGCTTTATTCTTTAGGACCGTACTCATCTTTGTCATTGTTTGTATCAATTGCTCTAATAGTCGTAGTGTTGATAAATGAATGGCAGTTGGAAATACATCATTTGTTGATTGCGACATGTTAACGTGGCTGTTTGGACTAACATGTGCATAATCACCTTTGTTGTGTCCCATAAGTTCTAACGCTCGGTTGGCAACGATTTCATTGATGTTCATATTCATCGATGTACCCGCGCCGCCTTGAATTGGGTCAACAATGAAATATTCATGCCATTTTCCATCGATCACTTCATCTGAAGCTTTAACGATAGCGCTTCCAATACCTTCATATAACCGTTTCGTGTCCATATTTGCTAAAGCGGCTGCTTTTTTAATCATAGCAAGTGCACGAATCATTTCTTCATTGACTTTGTAACCGGTAATCGGAAAATTTTCTACAGCTCGTAAAGTTTGTATCCCATAATAAACATCTGCTGGAATTTCCTTTTCTCCAAGAAAGTCTTTTTCAATTCGGTATGTTCTCTCATCTATCAACATTTCCTCTTGCCCCTTTGTTTGTTCTAGAATGTAATGTCCTCTGCAATCGGTGTTTCCATCATTTCCTTCACCTTTTTGGGATCCTTTGTCTTGGCTAATACCCACATCAACTTAGGAACGATGGCTTCTGTATTCATATTTCTCGAACGAATGATGACATTCTTATTCACTTTTCGTCCCACTTCGTATATATCCATATCCTCCCCTTCCTCTAAACATTGGGTAGTAATGACAACGGATATTCCACATTCAACCAACTCATTCAATTTCTCTAAAATATTTCTTCCTTGAAATGGAATACCGCCGCTTCCATAACTTTCAATTACAATTCCCCGATATTGATTTTTTAGAAAATCAAAGAATTCCGGCTTAATTCCGGGATGCAGCTTAACCAAAGCAACATCAGTACAAAGGGATTCATCTAACTTAGCTTCCTTATTCTTTAGTGAATGAACTGGCTTAAGATACTCAATTTTATCTTCATTTATGGAAGCAATATAAGGATAATTAATACTTTCAAAAGAATCATAGCTTTTCGTTCTCAATTTAATGGCCCTAGTACCCTGGATGACTCTACCATCAAAAACTACATATACTCCTCCGATATCTTCACAAGCAAACCGAATCGCATCAGAGATATTTCTTTTGGCATCCGTCTTTTTAAAGGCAATCGGGATTTGAGAACCAGTAATAATTATTGGTTTCCCTAAATCTTGTAACATATATGAGAGCGCAGCTGAAGTGTAAGCCATTGTATCTGTCCCATGGGTGATGACAAAGCCGTCGTAATCATGGTAGTGCTCATGGATGGATTTTGCCATTTCTGTCCAATCCTCAGGCTGCATATTCGTACTATCAATATTCATCAAAGGCTTACTATCAATCTTACATAGTAAATCTAATCCCGGTAGGTGACCTAAAATTTCGTCAGCCCTCATCTCCGGTACCAGTCCATTTTTCCCTTCTAACGAAGCAATTGTACCACCGGTAGTAATTAACATCAACTTCTTAATTTTTGACTTCAACTTCTCCAATATACTACCCCCTATAAAGCCTCCCTGTTTCCCAATCATTCTAAGCCTCTCAGAAAGGATGTATTCTTTGTAAATGTCTATGTTACGCGTACACCATATGTAATTATAGTCATGTTCCAGTGTGAAATCAAGCTAAAGTTATTCATTACGCGTACACTTCATAGTAATATGATGTTATAATGGTTTTATATATAAAAGGAGAGTAATAAAGATGATTTTAAATAGATTAACTACATTAAGGAAGGGCAAAAGGTGGTCTTTGCAATATACGGCTGATAGACTCGGAATCGCCAAGAGTACCTATGCAGGTTACGAATCGGGCCACCGCCGTCCTTCATTAGAAACAATTAATTTATTAGCCGGCTTATATGATACATCCACCGATTACATTCTAGGTAGAGTAGATTATCCAGCTTTGCTGTCTGGAAATGTTTCCACAGAGTCCAAGCAAGTCATGGAATTAACGGATTTCCCAAACACGGAGCTAGCAGTCGATGGAACCCCTCTATCTGAAGAAGAAATGATTCAATTTATTGCTTTTATTAGATCTAAGCGAGAAGTGGAAGTAATTCGCAATAAATAAAATGATGCAACAGAGCCATTGGGTTGAATTCTGGTAAGTTGGACTTCTGATATAAATCTCGACAGCAAATAAACGAAACCAGAGTATAAACTATCATATTCTGTAGCAACAAAAAGGTACGGGCCATACAGCATCAGTGTTCCTTTAAGTTATTCACGCCATTAGTATCTTTGAAGGTTTGGAAATGTTTCACTATTTATAATTGGGATTTGACTTCCGGAGAAGAAGGCTTTTAAGTTCATGAACTCCATAACTTTAAAAAAATTAGGTAAGTCGTCCTGGTTATGATTATTGTTGAGTTTTCACGTTCATGACGCTCCCCCCAATTCAAACACCCCCTTTTGAACAATAGATTATCACTTACTGGTTGGTAGCTCTGCAATAAAATCTAGTTTTTATTAATTAATAGAAGAAAGTCGTCTTATAAGGATTAGACCATCCATCATTTTTATCCTGTTTTCCATTCTTCTTACTTCAAATTATTCAAGGGAATTTCGGTCCGATTCACCATATATATCCGTTTTTAATAATGAAATGAAACGGAAGGACTACTTTTCCTTTTTTTTATGCAATGAAAGAAAAAACCATAGTAAAACTCATGGTTTTTCCCCATAACATAACTGAAAATTACTGAAACTTCTTTAAAAGTGAATTTTTAACGGCATCGGAATGGCTCCTATATTTTGCTTCCCTATATTAAGGCATCTCGTCTTCTTTTTCCCGATTTTTAAAAGCTTCATGTGTGACAATATCCTCAATCTGTTCATACTGTCGACTGTGTTCCTTCTCTTCGCTTATTCTATTATTAGGTAAATTTCCAGGATGACCTTTTTCTTTATGATTAAAATTTTTACCACGACTCATACTCATTCTCTCCTTTCCATTCTTGTTTGTTTAGTTTTCCCAAGCAAAAAAAAAATATGATTTAATTTCACTTTTTACTGTTTGTGAATCGATTCGTTAATAAGGAACTACTCATGCTGGGCCGACTTACATCTATCTGTTGCTTGCCCTCATAAAGGATGTTTTTCAGTGTTGTCACAAAGCAAGAATATGTGTATCCAAAACATGGATGCAAAATCAAAATAAGCCCCAGTGTCTCGAGAAGTTGACGACTAGGCCAAAAATATTTGCCGAGAACGGCTCCCCTGGTAAAATCACAGCAATCCGGTCAGAACCAAGCAGCATATCTGAACGATAATTTATATCCCGATCTCACACGCCTTTTTTTAGAAGGAATAGACAACAATAAGCAAGGCGGCTAGTGCCGGTCTCCAAAACTGAATAAAGAGACCAAAAAGAACAGGAACCGCCTGATTAAGACGCTTCCCGTTCTTTTTGTTTTCATATAATGATTATTAATAACAGTTGATATAGGAATAAAGCTATGAGGATACCACTTCGGAAGGTCGCCACTTTCTTGAAATCTCTTCAATATGATGAGGTGCCGTTCTGCAGCATCCTCCGATTAAACGTGCCCCAGCATGGTGCCATTCTTCAGATTTTTGTTCGAGCGTGTTACATGATTCTTGACCATGCCATGTTTTAGTTTGTGGATCATAGGTTTCACCAGAATTCGGATAAACTATAATTGGTTTTTTTGTGTTCGCACGTAACACCTTGATGGCGTCCGTGACAACTGATACTGGTGCACAGTTAATACCGATCGCAGCAATTTGCTCACTGTCCTCAAAGAACTTTGCACAATCCTCCAGCAATGTACCGTCACTTATTGCTTTCTCATTTTTCAAAGAAAAGGATAGCCAAGCATATACTTCTGGATAATCTTTCAATAATGAATTCAATACTTTTGCTTCTTGCAGGGATGGAATCGTTTCAAATGCTAAAAGGTCGGCACCTGCTTCAATCAAAGCTGATATTCTTAAGCGATGAAATTCTGCTAAAGTTTCATCTGAAACACCATAGTTTCCTACATATTCTGAACCATCAGCGAGGTAAGCCCCATAGGGTCCTACTGATGCAGAAACCAATGGCTTAGGTCTATTCGTTTGCGTCTCTTCCTTCCAAAAATCATCTCTTGCTCTTCTTGCGAGAAACACCGTTTTTTGAATTAACTTCAGGGCCTCTTTTTCTTGTATTCCACGAAGGGAGAAACCTTCAACAGTAGCTTGGTAGCTTGCAGTTATCGCACAGTCCGCTCCTGCACGGAAATAGTCAGAGTGAACCCGATAAATCACCTCTGGATTTTCAAGTAATACACGGGCAGACCAGAGCGGATCGTCCAAATCACACCCATACCGCTCAAGCTCTGTAGCTAGTGCTCCGTCCAGAATCATGACTGAATGTTCTCGTAAAATAGCGTCAATTGGGTTAATTTTATTCTTCAAGATCTACACCTCTTTTCTTTGAAGTTTGTGTTATATAATAACTTCCATAGCAAAACAAAATAAATGGAATACCACAATAAAGCGCAATCCGTTGTGTAGGATCAAATGCAATTCCTATACAAGAAGCAAGACAAAGCATGAAAGAAATGATTGGTACAAGCGGATATAATGGTGTACGATAAGCCAAGTCATTTACTGAATTTCCTTCTTTTATAAACCGTCTGCGAAATAGGAACTGTGAAGCGCTAATACTCATCCAAACTACAACCACGGCCAGACCCGAAATGGATACAAGCACTATATACACAGTATCCGGTGCAATAACACTAGAGAACAAGGCTAAACCACCGCCCAACATACTGAAAATGACTGCATATATCGGAACACCTCGTTTTGTTAATATTGCAAATATTGGTGATATGGTTTTCTTATCTGCAAGTGACCAAAGCATTCTGGAAGAGGCATATAGACCTGAGTTTGCAGCAGACAAAATGGCAGTTAAAATAACAAAGTTCATAATATCCGCTGCATATGGCACTCCAATTCGTTCAAGAACGGCCACAAAGGGGCTCTCTAATACGCCTGCATCCGAAATAGGCAATAATGCGGATAATACAACGATGGTTCCTACAAAAAAGATAATCAATCTCCACAATGTCAGACGAATTGCCTTTGGTATCGTTTTTTCTGGATTCACAGTTTCTCCAGCTGCAATTCCGATTAATTCAGTTCCAGAAAATGCAAAATTCACCGCAAGCATCGTCATGATAATGGCAAAAGCACCATTAGGAAATAACCCTGCACTTATAAAATTGGAAAATAGCGGTGCTGATTGAGAGTTAGTCATTGGAATAAAACCTACCATTGCAGCAACTCCCAAAATAATAAATATCACGATCGCAATTACCTTTATTGACGCAAACCAAAATTCAGATTCAGCGAAAAACTTGACAGTCAGCGCATTTAATACAAAAACCAAAATGGCAAATAGAGCACTCCAAATCCAGACATTGATTGATGGATACCATCGCTGCATCAACAATCCAGCAGCCGTGAATTCCGAACCTAGTGCAACAGTCCAAGTTAGCCAATACAACCAGGCTACTGTATACCCTGTCCCAGGTCCAATGTATTTGGCTGAATAGCTATGAAACGCTCCTGTCTCGGGCATATGTACTGCCAGTTCACCTAAACATAGCATGACCAGATAAACCACTAGTGCCCCTATCAGATACGAAAGGATAGTGCCAAACGGGCCAGCCTGTTGAATCGTATAACCCGTACTTAAGAATAAACCGGTTCCAATCACCCCCCCAAGCGATAGCATGATTAAATGCCGTGCTTTCATCTCCCTTTGAAATTCATGCTTCGTTTTGTTCTCCATTCATACTCTCCTTCATCCTGCATCCAGAAAAAACGAAAACGCACTCTAAAAAGAGTGCGTTACTGACAAATAAAAACGTAGGGTCTCATCTATCAGGGTTTCACCCCCTGGAATTAGCACAGTGTCGTAGTAGACCTGTTGCTGAGGTTTCATAGGGCCAGTCCCTCCACCTCTCTGGATAAGAAATTTATTTTTTTATTACTTTATCAATCTATGAAAAAATTGTCAAGTATTTGTTTTGGATTGTAAAGACTTGCTTTTTTGCGGGCAAGTCGCTCAAGAATTGGAGATAACCCAAGATAGAAAAAAAGACGGCATCTTAAAGATGCCGCCACAATTATTAAGGACGTTCCATTTCAAATAATTCTCCTAGTTTTGTATAAGTATGACCCGCTAATCTTGCGACAGGTTTTAGCCCATTCTGGTCAATTCGGCCATTATGGTAAATATCTTGCTCTATATGATAGCAGACTATTTTCCCTATCAATAAATCACAACCAGGTTTATTCTGGGAACCTGCCAATGGTATCGCATGCTCTAATATGCACTCAAAGCGTACCTTTGCTTCTTGCAATCCTGGTACGGATACCTTATCACTGACAGCCGGCGTGAAATTGGTAAGACCCAATTCACTTTCGTCAGATGGGAGTTCCTTCGCCGTTCGATTTGCATCAGCTACATTATTCTCATCAGTGATATGAACAACGAATTCACCTGTTTGAATTGCATTTCGGGCCGTGTCCTTTGAAACTCCTTCTTTCCGTTGAACAGAAATGGAAATCATCGGAGGATTTGAACTGACTATGTTAAAAAAGCTGAACGGCGCTATATTGATTGTACCGGTTTCGGATTGTGTCGTAACAAAGGCTATAGGTCTCGGTATAATGCTTCCAGTCAAAAACTTATAATTATCCCGTTCAGTCAGATTTTCAGGATTAACAGAAATCATCTTCAGTCCCTCTCATTCTTATAAAAAGTTCTTTTGAAACCATGAACCCGCTGCCTCAACCTCTGAACGTGTTAACTGATGACCGTAATTTTCCCACTTAACATCCACTGTAGCACCAGCTTGCAGTAAAAGTTGATTAAGTTCATCAGTTTCTGCTGCCGGGCAAATCGGATCGTTTTTACCTGCAGCAATAAATACAGGTATATCCGCAAGGGAAGGCAAAGCAATCCCTCGTCTAGGCACCATGGGATGATGAAGAATCGCTCCTTGTAATGCCCCTTCGAAATGGAACAGCAAACTTGCCGCTATATTTGCACCATTGGAATAACCTAATGCTACCACTCTTTCACGGTCGAAGTCATATTTTTTGGACGCTGATTCCAAGAAGTCATAAAGCTCCTTCGTACGAAAGATCAAATCTTCTTCATCAAAAACCCCTTCGGATAACCGGCGGAAAAAACGAGGCATTCCGTTTTCAAGTACATTTCCCCGTACGCTCAATACGGATGATCCCGGTGAAACCATTTCCGCTAATGGCAAGAGATCTGTTTCCGTTCCTCCAGTGCCATGTAAAAGCAAAAGCAATGGCGCTTCTGGATTACTACCTTTTTGAAAAATATGCTTCATCATTTATCCTCCTCCAGTACTCTCGGCACTGCCGGCAGTAACGTTTTCTCCATAATTCCCCTTTTTTCTTCCAGCCATGGCGGCAGCATTAATTTACTACCCATCGTTTCCTTCGTTTCATCATGAGCGAAGCCAGGTGGATCTGTGGCAACTTCAAAAAGTATGCCTCCATCTTCCCTGAAATAAATGGCATCGAAGTATTGACGATCTGTAAAGGGTGTCACACCATAGCCATGGTTGGCGATATGCTCCCTCCATTCTTTATGATCTTCATTATCGATTGCACGCCATGCAAGATGATGGACAGTTCCCACTCCGATGTTCCCATTTGGCAAAACCGTTTTTTTAACATCTATCAAATTTCCGATGGCCGATGTGGATTTGAAGCGGATGTAATCGCCCTCTTCCCCAATTTTTTGCAGGCCCATCACTTTCTCTAATAGTTCCATCGTTTTGATCGGTTTTGACGTCAATAATACGGCACCGCCGAATCCCTTGACCGCCTTGGCAGCTGGTACACCGCCGAATGACCACTCGCTATTTTTCCCTTCTTTACGCTCAACCAGTTCAAGTTGCAAACCATGGGGATCTTGAAATTTCAGATATTCCTCTCCAAAACGTGAAACTTTCTCAAATACTATATTAAACCTGTTCAACCGCATTTCCCAGAAATCCATTGAACCTTCCGGAACCGCATATGTTGTAATCCCCACTTGCCCAGAGCCAATTTTCCCTTGGTATGCCGCAGGCCAAGGAAAGAAAGTGATGATAGTACCTGGTGAACCTGATTCATCCCCAAAATATAAATGATAGGTTCCTGGGTCATCAAAATTGACCGTTTTCTTCACCATGCGCATTCCCAAAACTCCAGCATAAAAATCCACATTCTCTTGAGGGTTGCCTACAATTGCTGTTATATGATGTATTCCCGCGGTTTTCTTTTGCATGCCGATTACTTCCTTTCCCGGTTGATTAAATTTGTTGATTTTGTATTCAGTGGTTTTAAATTCGATTCAATATCCTGTCTTTTCGATTCTAAAAAAGGTGGTAAGGCAAGGTTTTCACCTAGGTGCTGCTCTGCTTCATCCACGGTAAAACCAGGTCCATCTGTCGCTAGTTCAAATAAGATGCCATTCGGCTCCCTGAAATAGAGGGAACGAAAATAAAAGCGGTCTACATATCCCGAGTTCACGAAATTCGATTCACTAATTTTTTCTATCCATTTTCTCAGTTCCCCTTCATTATCCACCCGGAATGCAACATGGTGTACTCCGCCCCTCCCCAATCGTTCTCGAGGGATGTCCCTCCTTTCTTCAACATGGATTTCCGCTCCTGTTCCACCCTCACCTGTCTCGTAAACGACAATCGGATTTTGCCCCCTTAAAGAAGATGGGTATGTTCCTGATTTCCGGAACCCCAACACCTCCGTTAGAACGCTTTGTGTCTGCTCAATATTGGGTACAGTGAGTTTTACTGGTCCTAATCCATTAATGGAAAACTCTTGTGGTACCGGGCTTCCATCCCAGGGTACACCTTCTTGAATGCCGTTACTACCCTGATTGGAAACCAGAAGAAGCCTTTGCCCCTCAGGATCTTTAAAAGAAAGCACCTTCCTTTGAAAACGGCTCGATATTTCATCATGCTCAACATTGAATTCAACAAAACGTTTTTTCCAATATCCTAGTGCTTCATCATCTCTCACCCTTAAGGAAATTTCGGAAATACTATTGTTCCCCTCATGAGTGCGGGCAGCATTGGGTATTTCAAAAAACGTCAACTCCGTACCCGGTGAACCAATTTGATCTCCATAAAATAAGTGATACACACGTACATCATCTTGATTCACCGTTTTTTTGATTAATCGCATCCCTAAGACTTTTGTGTAGAATTCAAAGTTATTTCCCGCTTTAGCTGTAATCGCCGAAACATGATGTAATCCTTTTAATTCCATCTGTACCACTCCTATCTTTATAAATCTCCCCTTACGTAGATGAATTATCCGCGAACAATATCTCGAATTCGAGATATTTAACTAGAGGTAAAAATACTTTTAATGAAAATATCTTGATTTAAAGATAAACGATAGTGATTTATTTGTCAACCTTTCTTTCAAAAATTTCAACCGCATTCACTTATAATAAAATATTTAAAATCAGGTCAAAATAAGTCGGTATAATTAATGGAGGTGTGATATGGCTAAAGATTTTTTATGCGCAATTGAAGATAGACGCTCTTATTATTCCCTTAGCAAGGTAAGTGTTGTTCCTGATAAAAGGATTAAAGAAGTTATCGATCATGCCGTTCAATATTCCCCTTCCGCTTTCAACTCCCAAAGTGCAAGAGTGATTGTTTTAAGTGGTCAAAGCCACGACCAATTATGGGATATCACGAGAGAAACATTACGAAAAACTGCCGGGGACAAAGATTTTGGAGAAACGGAAGAAAAAATGAAGTCATTTAAAAATGGTTATGGTACGGTTTTATTCTTTGAAGACCAAGCCATTATTGATGGGCTTCAAGAACAATTCAAAACGTATGCCGATAACTTTCCGATTTGGTCGAACCAATCATCTGGCATTTTACAATTTGTCGTATGGACTTCATTGGAAATCGAGGGGTTTGGTGCAAGCCTTCAGCATTATAATCCCTTAATCGATGACGAAGTGAAGAAGGCATGGGATATTCCTCGGGATTGGAAACTCATCGCACAGATGCCCTTTGGAAAACCCACTGCAGAACCTGGGGATAAAGAATTCTTACCTCTTGAAGAACGGGTGAAATATTATCGATAATACAATAACGGGCTGGCTCTATATGCCGAGCCAGCCCTTTCTTTTATTTCACCTTAATAATCCGGTAATGTTGCAAAGAATTTTGAAAATATCAATGATGCAAAGCCTATATACGCCAAAACCGGCATGATTTTGTTACACTCACTGTCGTTCAATACGTACATTTCCCTTCCCCCAGTAACTTATTTAATTGGTGAAGAACGCCCCGGTAGCCATTCCTTCAAATAATATGGGAGTTCACCTGAATACTGTTTGGAAGCATGTCCACTTTTCAGTAGGCTGTATGTCTTATCCTTACATGTTAGATGCTCCATTACCGGATAAATCATCTCCTGAGGGACCAAACGATCATACTTATTTGCTGTGACCAAAACACTAGCATCAATTTTCGAAAGCTTCGCCTTTTTCCCCCTTACCTTAAAACCACCATTAACCAATCGATTTTTTATTAAAAGATCCTTCGTTATTTGTTTTGCAGCTGCTCCGGATAATGGCACATGCCCATTGGTCCACGCGTTGAAACGGCGCCAATTTTGAACGTATTCAACATCATCCGCTTTATTCAATAAAGATAAATAGGGTGATATATATATAGGAGATGTAATTAAACGGATTCCATATTTAACTGCACTTGCTGGGATCGTTTGATAAATATCAATCGTCTCGTCAAAATCCACGGTCCCTTCTTTTAATGCTTCCTGCCATTGATCAAAAAATTCTGAGGCGCTGAAATCTACCGGTGTAACGGAGAGAATCAAATTCTTGATCGGCTCGTCGGCAATGGCAGCATAAATTGCAGCTAATGTACCGCCAAGACAAAACCCCATAACTGTAATTTCTGATGCTCCAGAGTGACGTAATGCACGCTGCACTCCTTTTTGAATATAATCGACGATATAATCTTCGATCGATATCTCGCCATCTTCAAAACCCGGGCTTCCGAAATCAAGCAAATATACATCAAAACCTTCATTTACTAAAGATTCTATTAAACTATTCCCTGGGGACAAATCTAGAATCAATGGAGTATTGATTAGTGAATATATAAGAAAAACCGGCACATCATATTTTTTTTGTGCCGACGGATAATACCAGAGCGTTGATTTATTTTTTTTCCACACCTCTTTTTTCGACGTCGGACCCATTCCAGGCATAGGCTGATTGGGAATATCCAAAAAATGTTTCCATTTAGATATGGGTTCGGACTGATTTTTCGGCACTTTCCGTTTAGACATTTGAATTCCCCTGTCCAAATGAATCGAATTTAGGCAACTGTGCACTTAATAATAAGGACTCATTCATAAAATCCGCTAACCTTTTTTTACTCCCTTCTATTTCATTGGATTCCCATCTTGATTTCTTTAACTTTTTACGCGATGAATAAGCATTCCTTTTATTACTAAATGAAGAATTCCCTCTGACATTCCGGTCCCTGTCCATAAGTAACTCTTCTAACCTATCAATTTTTTCTTCGAGCTGGATGACTAATTTTGCAACACCCGCTACATCTTTTTTTGTTGGGTAATTCATGATGATGGACAATCTTTCTGAGGCTTCCTGCATCATATTTATTTTTGGAATCTGCAATTGTGCATTGTCGCTTACTGTTTCAATTAATTCCCGGTTATTCAGCAGATCTTGAATTTTGTCATTCAGCTCTTGCTCTTTTTGTGCTCCTAGCAGTTTAAGCCCTTTATAAAAATTTGATTTCTCAGCCATATCTCTTTCCTTCCTTTCTCCTCCATTTATACTAATGCCGATATTCCCCCGTCAACGATCAAAACATGACCAACCATATAGTCAGAAGCCTGTGAGGCTAAAAATACGGCGGCTCCCTTTAAATCATCTTCATTGCCAAACCTGCGAGCCGGAGTATTCCCTAATATGTCATAATTGGATTTCTCAAGAATTCCCTTTGTGATTTTGGTCGGGAAAAATCCAGGTGCTATCGCATTGACCTGGATGCCGTATCTAGCAAGTTTAACCCCTAAATCTTTAGTCATTGTAATGACAGCACCCTTACTGGTGTTATAAGCTATGGTATCCAATTGCTCAGGAAACGTACCGCCAAGACCTGTCACCGATGCGATATTAATGATTTTTCCGGAATTTTGCTGCATCATGACCTTCGCAACAGCCTGTGAAAACAGGAATGTACCTGTAACATTAACATTCAATACTTTTTCCCACTTATCCTTGGGAAGATCCACAAGTGGACCTGACCAGGACGTGCCGCTATTATTGACAAGAATATCAATCGTACCGAATTGGGCAACCGTTTCCTGTACCACAAGATCAATGTCACTATCATTCGTGATATCACATTCAAAGGCAATAGCATTCACACCCATTGATTGCAAGTGTTCACATACTTCCTTACAGACAGGAAGATTTCGTGAGGCAATGACTATATTAGCGCCAGCCTCCCCCAAAGCCATGGCAATCTGTTTGCCCAATCCTCTGCCGCCTCCGGTAATGATAGCTGTTTTATTAGTCAAATCGAACATATTGCTCAATGTAGTCAACTTTTCAGCCCTTCCATAATGAATTATTATTTATATAGAACTATCTATATCATTATAGAAAAGCCTATCCAATATTGTGCTTAAAATAGCCTAATGCCTCTGCCTTTTGTTTTACCAAACTTTTAATGGGGCGATTCCGGAGATTATTCGGCAGGTTTTTTTGTCCCAATCGGTGATAATTAGACCGAACGGACACTTTATTCGGCCGATTGAGCAAAATCGAATACTTGACCTATTTAATCGTTTACACTAGAGAATAGTAAGGAGGTATAAAAAATGACCATACATCACTTTCATTTAACCGCAGAATGGCCCGGCGGCAGAAATGATATCGGCACTATTCAATCAGGGAATCTTCAAACACAGATAAGTATCCCTAAGGAAATGGAGGGACCAGGGATCGGCACAAATCCCGATGAAATGCTGCTTGGAGCGGCCTCTACCTGCTATATCATTACCTTTGCTGCCATGTTAGAGCGAGCCCATATAAAAAAGGCCAGCTTGACCATGCAATCGGAAGCCATAGTGGATATTACGAATGGTGTATTCACCTACAAGAAGATCATTCATCGCCCTACACTTGTATTAGCACCGGATACATCTGAAAAAGCGGCTGAAAAGGCGAGGAAGCTTGCTGAAAAAGCTGAAGCTTCTTGTATGATTTCAAGAGCGATCAAAGGTAATGTAGCTGTGGAATTGAACGCGGCAATTTCCATTGCACAGCATCCTTGAACAGGAAAAAAAGTGCCTAAACCGGTAAGGGTTAGGCACTTTTTGTACTATTGAATTGCGTTCACTTTATTTTCAACCTCGCGGCACACTTCATCAGCCGTTAAACCATTTGCCTCAATGATAGACGCTTTTAATGAAGTATCGCTAATTCCCATCATATTAGTATCCAATCCTGTTACCACACAACAATCCACGTTTTTTGCGTCAGCTTCTTGTTTAATCTCCACAACATCAAAACCTTTTTCACGAAGTGCTTCCTGAATATTCGTTAATGATTCTTCAACACCGATTTTTGACATCAACACACACCTCCTCTTCTTTCTAACCTGTCCTTTTCACCTTCAATATATGTATAGGATGCAAAGGAAATAGGGAAAGTAATATCGAGGTGATAAACATGAATGGAAAAAACAAGAAAGATGCATCACAAACTCGTTTAGGTTCTTCTCAGGTTGAGGGGCAAGGTACCACTACAAAAGAAACCGGGTCCTTCACTCAACCATCTTCACTTAAAAAGCAAAAGCGTTCATGACAAAAAGAATCTCATTATGGAATTCCGCTTTCATTTTGGAGAAAAAACGCTTGGTTTAACCGCCAAGCGTTTTCCACTGCATAATCCAATATTAATTGTACCGGAACCATTTCTTTCACGTTCAGGCTCTTTACTTATATATCTTGTTTTCTGATTTCCCGTTGAATCTTTAAATCATTCAATTGATCCCCATCAATGGTTTTTGAACCCATTTTTGCTTTTTCTGCTCCATCCTGGTTAAAATCACTTGCCTTTAAATTATTATTGGGAGCGGCTTGCTCGTTCCATTTGGTCATCATGATCTCCTCCTCATTCCTTTATCCTCCCCAAACCTTAGAATATTCATGAATACACCACATCATTTATTGCAAAGATACTAATGGAGGTGGTTTTATTGGAACCAAACAAACCCGGCAATAAGAATGCACCGGATTTTAAAGAGCTGAACGACCGTATCATCAGGGAACCATCACAAAGTCCCCGTTTAGTCATCAAAACAAATTTGGATACAAAGAGTGTAAATGATGAGAACCCCTACTCCGAGCGAATTAACAGTGAGGGATTTGCTGATTTTTTTGAGGAATAAAACAAAACCGGCTTAATAAGCCGGTTACCGATTGTAGACAAACTCTTCTAATAATTGAGTTTGTCTATAGTTTTTTAAGGGTTTATAAAATTAGAACAGTGATTTCCACTCAAGGCACTTGCTTTCCGCGGGCAGTCCACCCTCGCCTTTATCGCCTGCGAGGTCTCCCTAGGTGATAGAGATGCTTTCTAAACATGATTCTATTCAGTGAGTTCAACTTGAAGCGATTACTTTAGATTTAACTGGTCCTACGAACTATTTGGTTCGTAAAATGGAGGCGGCCATTGACTTCACTTTAATATGACTTGGTGAAAGATATGTATGACTTGGCAAGGGCCAGAAATGGCCCAAATAATGACCTCAGAGAGTTAACTATTCTCTATAACTGCTTCAAATCCAATAAGAAATCAAAAGGGTTTCGGAATGAGATCATTCCGAAACCCTTTTGTCTACATACTGAAACCGGCTTAATAACTCAGTTTCTCTTAAAAATATTTCTTCTTCCAAAAAATGAATGCCGTCGTCCCCGCTAAAGTGATGGCTATTAATAATGTAAAGATGAAAGCAAATTGATTATGTTCAAATGGCAGTTCCACATTCATTCCATAAAAACTTGCCACCATCGTCGGAAGCGTTAAAATAATTGTCACTGAAGTTAGAAACTTCATGGCATTATTGACATTATTCGAAATAATCGATGCGAATGCATCCATCATCCCGCTAAGAATCGAGAGATACACTTCTGCCATTTCGATTGCCTGTGCATTTTCGATGATTACGTCCTCAAGCAATTCTTTATCTTCTTCATACATTTTCAAATAATTAAAACGGAGGATCTTATCAAGTACTACCCGATTGGATTTCAATGATGTAGTAAAATAAACCAGACTTTTTTCCAAAGCCAAAAAAGTATATAGTTCTTTATTTTTCATTGACTGATGCAATTCACGTTCAGCTTCATTAGTCATCTTGTTAATCTGTTTCAGATACCGTAAATAATAGGATGAAATTTCAAATAATAATTGTAAAGCAAACCTTGTTTTCTTATTAGTGAAAAATCCTTTGATCTTATTGTTTTTGAAATTCGCCAAAATGGGTGTTTCTTTCAAAGATACTGTAATAAAACAGTCTTTGGTAAAGATCATCCCTATGGGAATCGTTTCAAAGATGGGTAAATCGGCTTCGTCCCGGGTCAAATATGGGAAGTCGACAATAATTAAAACATTATCATCTTCTTTTTCTATGCGAGGCCTTTCCTCATCGTCCAGCGGATCTTTCATGAAATTAATCGGTAACTTCAAAGTCGTACATATATAATCTATTTCGGCTTCTGTCGGAGCGACAATATTCACCCAGGAACCTTTTGTCATTTCCTCAATATTGTTTAGGTGCCGGTTTTCATTCGTCTTGTAGATTTCAATCATTTGATGACCTCCTCTTCTATAGAGAAAGCCTTATTTACCTTCTTCGAGCAGATACTCAGGGAGAATAACAGTCTCGACTTCTAGCATCATATTGGCTTCCTCTTGCTTTCTGGGTTCAGGATCATAAGAACTGCTGCTCACTCGTATCCACTTCCTTTCGATTCTTTTATCTTAATCCTTATTCTTTTAAAGCACAATAACGAATTTACCACCTTGAACACCCTATTTAAAATTCGCAATCATCTGACTTTAGCGATTAAAAAAGAGATCAAATAAAGCCATAAAAAAATCGCTTGGAATCTCCAAGCGATTTTTGATTACGTTACCCATGCTTAGCATTATTATAATAGTGAACTCCATACATGGCACCTTCATCTACCATTTTATTATCTTCATGATCATATGGATCGGGGTGACCTGCCTTTTCAATTACAGGGTCCAGCTCAGAAGCCTTCCTATTCAAAAAGCTAAATGTTTTATCTTTTGCATTGGACCATATGTCCTTCACTTTCTCTCTGTTCGTTTTATTTGAAAAAAATGAGACTCCGGCAACTCCGACTCCTAGCAATACTACGTTTCTTCCTAATGCCATCATTACCTTCCCCCTTATTATTGGATTAATTTATATATACCCAATGCCCTTCAATGTAAAACCTTTATTTATATGGAGGCTTTTGGTAAAAGAAATTAGGTTTCACTATTTCATTGTTATACGGCTGATGAAATACGTGTGTCGTAGCTGGGGACACCGGAGGAATTAACCATGTCCAGTCACCCGTTACTTTCCGGTCACATGAAGTTTCCTTTTCTTCGAATTTCTTGAATTGTTTAGCTGCCGTATGGTGATCAACAATGCTGACTCCATGTTTTTTAAACGAATGAAGGACTGCATCATTCAGTTCGATCAAGGCTCGATCTTTCCATAAATTCGAATCACGTTTAATATCCAAGCCCATCCTCTCCCCTATTGTTGGAAGCATATTGTAGCGTTCTTCATCAGCAAGGTTTCTGCCACCAATCTCCGTTCCCATGTACCACCCATTAAATGGTGCAGCTGAATAACTAATACCGCCAATTTCTAGCCTCATACCAGCTATGATTGGAACTGCATACCATTTGATTTGAAGATCTTGAAACCATGTAAACTCCGGGTGAGTGATTGGAACTTCCTTAACTAGACTTTCAGGAATTTCATAAAATTCAGGTTTTATTCCGTCCAACTGGACTACAAGGGGTAAAAGATCGAAAGGTCCAAATTTCCCTTCCCATCCTAATGCCATGCATTGCTTCGTGAATTCTATTGAACTTGAATCGCCAATTACTCCATTCTCTGTCTCATATCCTGCATAACGAATAAGCTGATGATTCCAAATATCCACTTTTACATCATGATCTTTCTGTTTGAAAATTGTAATCACAGGCCTGATGTTTCCATTATTCGTAGCGTATTCGATATGCTCAAAGAGAGCTGATACTATTTCTTCCTCGCTTTGAATCATCCTTTTATCAATCACCCTCAGCGACTCCCAAAAAAAGCGCCCGATGCAACGATTACTATTACGCCAAGCTAATTTAGCACCATAAACCAATTCTTCATATGTATGTTCATATCTACCTGTTTCATTTATTTCCTTTTTGATTTGTTCGATTCTGCCATTTATGTCCTCTTCCGTTTTCAATAATTCCGGGTAACTTGTCCTGATAAAGGATACGGCCTCTTGCAGTAAATCACTCATCTTTCCCACGGATCCTTCCATTTGTAACTCTTTGACTTCAATAATAAAGTAACATATTTTTCATAGTATCTGTAAAGGAACACATTTTTAAAAGAGCATTTCTTTTAAAATGTGGCAATTCTGAGGCGGAAATTTTATTCTTTACACTTAAAGTAAGTTCATAAATTTCTTATACTATAACATCTCTAGTAACTAAATAATATTCGGTAAAGTTGTTACATAAGATGTAAATGCATTATAATATAATAATAATGGGGTGATATGATGAATAATACGACACTTTGTCCACGTTTTGAAAAAGGAATGCAAATCTTGAGTAAACGCTGGACTGGATTGATTGTCAATCAATTGCTTAATGGCCCTCAACGGTTTTGTAATATTGAATCTGCCTTCCCGATTAGCGGCAGAATTCTTTCTGAACGTTTAAAGGACTTGGAAATTGAAGGCATTGTAAAAAGGGATGTGTATCCAGAGACACCAGTCCGGATTGAATATTCTTTAACTGAAAAAGGCAAGGCTCTTGCACCGGTAATGAAAGAAATTCAAAACTGGGCACAAGAATGGCTCGAACCAATACAGAACCAATAAAATAGGCATTTGGAGAAATGGAGGAAAGATCGCCAGCTGGCGGACTTTCCCTTTTTTTATATCTAGCATTTGTTTAGTCGCCTGCGACAAGTGGTATATTTTTTACAGATAGAATAACACTAGGTTTATTCCAAATTGTATGGGCGGTGTATTCATGAAGCAAGCAGATTGCATTATTGTTGGTGGCGGTATAGCTGGGATTCAGGCAGCCATTCAGCTCGGAAGATATAAACATGATATTATTGTCATTGATTCTGCTCAAGGCCGTTCTTCCATAGCCAAGGCTTACCATAACATTCTTGGATGGCCAGATGGAGTAAGCGGACACCAATTAAGGACTCTGGGCAGACAGCACGCAGAAAAATTCGGTGTTGAATTCTTGGATGATACAGTGACATCTCTTGAAAAAAAGCGGGACAAGTTTTTTCTCCACACAAAGAAGGGCATGGAATATCAAGCAAAAATGATTTTTCTAGGTACCGGCATTATCGATAACATCCCTCCAATCAAAAACATCTATTCAACCCTTGGGACATCCACCTATATATGCCCTGACTGTGATGGGTATGAGATCATGGATAAGCAAACCGTGGTCCTTGGAGGCGGAAATACAGGTGCAGGAATGGCCCTTACTTTATTATATTGGTCAAAGGATATCATTTACGTAAATCACTTAAAATCAAAAATTGATGAAAAGTATAGGGAAAAGTTAAAGGAAAACCAAATTCCCGTATTCGAAGAAGAAGTTGAAGAGGTTCTAATCGATGTCAAACAACGGTTAACCGCAATACAATTAGTATCTGGTAAAATAATTGAAGCCGAAAAGGCATTTACGGCGTTTAAAGGGAACAAACTTAATAATGGACTTGCCTTACAATTAGGTGTGCAAGTAAACGAAAACAATCATGTCGTGATTCATCCCCGGACTAAAGAAACGAATATTAAAGGAGTTTGGGCCGGCGGTGACCTTGTTGCCCATTCCGAACAAGTCACTATTTCGATGGGGGATGGGACCCAAGCCGCGATTTGGATTCATAAAAGACTGTTGGGCCAGCCACTTCCTTATGATTAACAACCCATGGGAAATTAAAAGGGCGACCTGTTCACCAGGCCGCCCTTTGCATTCGTATTTTTTTTGCGTAAGGCTTCGCTTCACATGTAATCTACGTTCGTTTCCTACCTTTAAAAACTTTAACCAGAATGAGAATGACCGCGATGATAAGCAGGATATGTATAAAACCTGCAGCCACTTTAAAGACTAAACCAAGAACCCATAATAATATTATTACGCCAATAATTGTCCAAAGCATTATAATCTCCCTTTCCTTCCCTTCTCATAATTGATCTTTCTTAATGAGAAGTTTCTTCAGAATGTTTAGCTTACATTTAAATTACCCATATCTTTCTGCAACAAACCCCTTTGTGGGTGAATCCAAAAAAATTACATAAAACTGCAAATTCTGTAAAAGATAATAATAAATGAGGAATCTTCCATATTGAAAAACATTCACCATAAGGAAGGCATTTCAAGTTTTTAAGCTTCAGCAGATCTTTATAAGATAAAGCAAATACAAAAGAAGGAGTTGTTTATTCATGAAAAAGTTTTTAGTCATCTGTTTAACAGCCTGTTCCCTATTCTTAGTTACCCTGGATTACCCGTCTGCACAGGAAACTAAAACAAAACCGGAAAGGGTGCAATTCACTGATGCTCAAAAATCGGAAATCGCAAAGATACACAAGCAAATACTTGCGGACAAAAAGAAGTTGATCGAAAAATATGTAGAATATGGTGCGCTATCAAAAGAAGAAGCCGATAAAATGTTTTCACATTTTGAAAAACATTATAAAATGATGGAAGAACATAATTTTCAAATACCGCCGCATCGACCACATACAGGGCATATGCATAAGTAATTTTATGTTCTTTGCCTATATAGCATGATAATCCGTCCTGATAAAAGGCCGGATTTTTTTCATTTCATTCTTTCTTGATAAATAAACCCTACGCGTTTACCATTTACTAAAGGATTTATATTTCTCTTTAGCGAAATACATAACAATGAGAAATGAAAGGGTGAAAAGGATGAACAAAATAGGTATAACAGCAAGAGACTTATTTAACTTGAAATCAGTGACCGATCCAAAGCTATCGCCGGATGGCAGCATGGCGGTGTATGTCCAAACCAGAATTGATGAAAAAACAGAAAAATACATTTCCAATCTGTTTATGTTCAGCCTGATTACGAATGAAACAAAGCAATGGACGTTTGGGGATAATCGTGATACATCACCTGCATGGTCCCCCGACGGAAAGCATATCGCCTTTATATCGGACAGATCTGGAAAAAAACAAGTCCACATTATTGGGAGCATCGGAGGGGAAGCACGCCAATTGACCCATTTCGTTAACGGTGTAACAAAACCAATTTGGTCTCCTTGTTCCACCAAGTTGTTGCTTTCTACAGGGTTAAAAGAGGGAGAAAGCCTTAATACGGTGAAGGATCTTGATTTATCCAAAGAAGTTCATAGATATGACCGGATTAAGTATAAATGGGATGGGAGAGGCTATTTTGATCAGTTATTTCAGCAGCTTGTCATAGTGGAGATTTTAAATGACGAAATCATATTGCTGACGGAAAATAATATTGATCATCACCCGAATGCATGGTCCCCTGACGGTCAACACATTGCATTCATAAGCGGGGATGCAGAAAAGAGTGATGATGAACTTTTTTCTGATATTTTCATCATGGAACTAGAAACGAATTCTTTACGGAAGTTAACGGATAGTACGGGTTTCTTTAAAGATCCAAAGTGGTCTCCAAATGGTGAATACCTTTCATTCATTGGCCATTATAAAGAATTTGCCGGTGCCACCTTTTCAAATATCTGGTTATACTCCATATTCGATCAATCGTTTCAATGCTTAACTGATGGATGGGACGTCCAAATTGGGGATTCCGCAATCGGTGATTTCCAAGTCGGAGCAGTCGACCCAGGTATTTTATGGACAAACGATAGCCAAGGCTTTTACTTTTTAATAAGCGATTATGGAAATACTGGAGTATATTATGGTTCGATTGAAGGAGCCATGTATCCATCTATACTTGATCCGCAGCATATATATGGCCTGACTATAGATCCCGAAAGCCATCGTGCGGTCGTGGCCATTAGTACCCCCGTTCATCCCGGTGATCTCTTTGCTTATAACCTTACTAATGGGGATAAAGAACAAATTAGTTTTATTAATGAAGATTTTTTAAAGGATAAACAATTGTCCATGGCTGAACCCATTACTTTTCCATCTGTTGATGGTCTTACCATACACGGCTGGATCATGAGACCGACCAATTTTAATAGAAATAAAAAATACCCACTCATTTTAGAAATCCATGGCGGTCCGCATATGATGTATGCCAATACCTATGTTCACGAATTTCAGACCTTGGCTAATGAAGGGTATACTGTTTTGTTCACTAACCCACGCGGGAGTGTGGGATATGGTCAGGACTTCGTAAATGCCTGCCGAGGGGATTATGGAGGAATGGATTATAAGGACTTAATGGCGGGCGTTGACCATGTTTTAGCTATGTATGATTTTATAGAGCATGAAAATTTGGGGGTATCCGGCGGCAGCTATGGCGGGTTCATGACAAATTGGATCATCGGTCATACCAACCGTTTCAAGGCCGCTGTGACTCAGCGTTGCATTAGTAACTGGATTAGCTTTTATGGCGTCAGCGACATTGGCTATTATTTTACTGAATGGGAAGTAGGCGGCGATATCGTTAACTCTGCTGAAAAATTGTGGCAGCACTCACCTTTAAAATATGTTTCCAATGTGAATACCCCTTTACTTTTACTTCACGGTGAAAAGGATTTCCGATGTCCCATTGAACAGAGCGAGCAATTTTTTGTCGCTTTAAAACGGCAAAAAAAAGAAGCGGTACTCGTTTCCTTCCCTGATGAGACTCATGAAGTATCCCGAAGCGGTTCTCCAAAAATGCGCCTGCAACATGTAGAAGAAATAAAAGGATGGTTCAATAAATATTTTTAAAAACAAAACTCTGTTAGCCTTTCGCTAACAGAGTTTTGTTTTTAATGTTGGATTTGATCTCTGTCCTCGGAAATTGAACTTAAAGCATTTCCCGCCATTGAATTTGTCTGTTGATGTACAGCAAGATCACCTAATGCCACGACTCCCACCAGCTTGTCATTCTCGATGATAGGGAGCCTTCTGATTTGCTCGGTAGCCATTAACTCTTCAGCTTCCTCCACTGACATATCAGGGGTGCCTGTTACAAGATTCGTGGAAATAACATCGGTAATTCTAGTCGAATTCGGCTTTTTCTCGGCAACACAGCGGATAACGATATCCCTGTCTGTAATGACACCAATTAATTTGTTATTCTCCAATACAGGAATGACTCCAACATCATCATCCTTCATTTTGACTGCTGCTTCATATATATTATCTTCCGCAGTGCAACAATCCACGTCTGTTGTCATAATATCTCTTAATGTAGTCACGGATATTACCTCCATTTTTCATTAGTTGCTTGTTTATTTTTGACCTATGAAGAGAAATTATTCATGGAACACGTTCATGCTTCATTCCACATATTTTCCATGATCCGGTTTAGCTAAAGAATCGAATTCCTTTGCCAACTTTGATAAACCCCTTTGCAATTCTTTCCCTTCAATAGGATACCCGTGCCCCGTTACAGCCACAGCCGGATTCAGACTATCCAATAACCTTACCGATTCCTTGGCAGCCTCCCAATCGGTTGTCAAATACCGTGGCGGCCCTGCTATTTCTTTCTCCTGAGTGATAACCTTGTATAGTGAATCTTGCCTGACATTCACAAAAGCATCTCCAGCAATCAGACTTCGGTCACTTTCCCGAAATAGTGAAATATGTCCTTTTGAGTGGCCCGGGGTGTGGACCCATTTCCAATCGCAAAGCTCGGGAACACTATGATCATCAGGCAGGGGTTGAACTTTTTCGTCAAGGTTGATTCCCTCATTCGGAAACATCCAAGAAATCTTAGCCACCATCCCCCCTTCAACAGTAGAATCTGGCTCAGGATAATTTTCCTGTCCCGTTAAATAAGGCATTTCTTTAATGTGGGCATAAACAGGAGCTTTCCAATATTCCATTAACTCAATCAATGCACCAACATGATCAAAATGTCCATGTGTCAAAATAATGGCAGCAGGTGGATGATGTGGTCCGTATATTTTTTCGGCAGCTCTCTTTATCATCTCTGCTGAACGTGGCATTCCTGCATCTATCAATACCCATTTTCCGTCTTTGGGGGAACCTATAAAAATTACATTAACGATTTGTACGGGCAGACAATATATATCCTCTTTTACAATCTGAACATCTCCACTGGAAACTGAAGTCATTGGCAGAAATTTTTCATTCAAATGATTATCATCCATTTATAGACCTCCTAATAAAACTTCCTGTTTTTTAAGGATACCCTGTAAAAGAAAATAAAAAACAACCTATAATTAATATAGGCTGTCTTTCAGTAAACATCCCTGCGTGTAAAAACTGTAAAAGAAATAAGTAAAGCTAGCACCCACCAAACGAGCAATGTTATGACGGAGGATAATAAGGTCATCCCTTCTATCGGAGGAGCCGTCCCGCTAATATAAGCGGTCAATTTCAAATTCACCATAAAGAAATATTTCGCTGACTCCCATGATGAAACCATATTGTTCAATATAGCTCCGGAAATCAATGCAGCCAGCATAATGCCCATGCCTGCAGGTGTACTTCGCACCAAAACCGAAAGCATGAAAGAAAGGGTACCTATCACTACCGCAACCAACCAGACGAGCCCCAAATCCATCAAAAGGAATTTCCATTGTTCCACTAGCCTTACTTGACTGACATCCACATCAGCACCCTTTAATTCGAATCCGGTTATTACGGGCGCACCCCAACCTTGATACCCAAAAACGATTCCTGATAAAAAATACGCTAAAAAGGCTGTCATCGCCACGATAATCGAAACTGACAATAATAATGTTACATATTTGCTCAATAAAATTTTCCAGCGCTCAACTGGCCGCGTCAGCAGAAGCTTGATTGTGCCTTGACTATTTTCGGAAGAAACCAAATCACTTGCCACTATCATGATCAACAGCGGAATGAACAAATCAATTGAATTTTCCAAAAACATGCGAGTAAAAGTAGCAGCTCCTGGTTCTGAGGGGTTAATGTCATGATCCAGGTAATATTGCTGCTGTTTCAGACTTACTTCCAGCTGTTCACGCCACTCATCCAACATCCTATTTGAGCCCAACCGATTTTGAGTATCAATGATCTGCTGTTGAAGAGCTGCACGCCAATCATCAGTTCCCAGCTTCTCCCGCTGCTCTTCCATTTGTTTGTATTGTGCATACGTGAACATCAACACTAAAATCCCGACGATGATACCTATTATGATTAACCGTTTCTTTGCCAACAACTTCATCATTTCATTTTGGATCAAGTTATTCAATATCTCCACCTCCGACACCGGTTACTTGTAAAAATAACTCTTCCAGTCCCGGAAGCTTTCGGTTCATTTCATGTACCTTTACCCCTGCTTTGTTAAGTGCAGCATTCCATTCAGGGGTTTCAAATTCATCATAAGCTGTAATGATATATTTTTGATCTAAGGTAATATCGGTGAAACCGCTAAGGATTTCCACTCCCTTTTGTAAAGGTTCTACCCTCCAAATTATCCGCTCTTGCGTGGATAATAGGCGTTCCACTGTATCAGTTTTGATAATTTCCCCACTTTTAATAATTGCGACCCGGTCACAAAGTTGTTGTATTTCACCTAATAAGTGTGAGGAAACTAGAACACTCATGCCTTTTTCTTCAGCCAGCTTTCTGATGAATTGTCGCATTTCACGGATACCAGCAGGATCTAGACCGTTAGTGGGTTCATCCAAAATCAACAGCTTAGGACTATTAAGCATTGCCTGCGCGATCCCTAGACGCTGCCTCATACCTAAGGAATAGGTCTTCACTTTATCATGAATTCTCGCTTGCAGACCGACGAGTTCTACAACCTCGATCATTCTTTTTTCATCAACTTCAGGTAACATCCTTGCAAAGTGGAGCAAATTATTCCACCCGTTCAAAAATGGATATAACTCCGGATTTTCAACAATGCAGCCCATTTGCTTCATTGCCTTCGTAAATTCCTGCCGAACATCATACCCGCATATATGGATAGAACCGGAGGATGGCTTAATCAAACCGACCAACATGCGGATCGTAGTCGTTTTACCGGCTCCATTCGGACCTAAAAAGCCAAAAACCTCACCTTCATTCAGCTCAAAATCTATCCCTTTAATAATTTCCCTTTTGCCAATCTTTTTTTTCAAGCCCTTTACAGACAATGTCACCTGTTTCATCGTTCCTCATCCTCCCATTTTATTAAAGGAGCAACCCTATCAGCAATCAAACGATACCCCTTCTGATTAGGGTGAAATTTATCTGAATACAAATATTCATTTACCGACAATTGAAATAAATCAAATGTTGGGACGAAAATTGCATTCTTATAAAGAGCCACGACTTCTGCCGTTTCATTATTCCAGTCCCGTACGATGCGGTTAGTATCATAGTCCTCATCCAACTCTATAAATGGATTATACAGGCCCAGCAATAATATGGTAGCTGTATCATTGACATTATTGATATCCTTAAAAATTTCATTTAAATTTTCCAAATAACCCCTTCTTGATTCAGCTGTGGCTTCACTATCATAATCAAGCAGGGTCTGGCCTTTTTGAAATAAATCGTTACCGCCGATCGTAACTAAAATAACATCAGCTGCTTGGATTTGGCGCTTCACTTCCGGTTGTTTCACTTGCTGAGCCAATTCTTTAGACAATTGTCCATTAATTCCGAGGTTATGAATGAGCGGTTTTTTATTATATTCACTCTTCAAATCTTCCACAACAAGTCCAACGTAACCTTTGCCTGTTTCATCACCTGTACCACGTGTCAAGGAATCACCTAACGCCACAACCGTAAAATCATCAGGCAGATCATTTTTAATGGGGGATTCCTCTATTGTTTCCATATCAGAAGTCCTTTTTCCATAATGGTCAATAATCGCCCATCCAAGGCAAAATAAAAAAAACAGTCCGATAAGAGCTGATACAATGGTAGCGGCCAACACTTTTGATTTGCTCAAAAACACTCATCCTTCCATTCATTCTCTACCTTCCCATTAAATCATATTATTTCCAAAAATAAAAAACTGATTGCTCTTGATACCAAAAATCCCAGGTAGCCCATCATTGCTTTCTATAAACCGCACCCTACCACTCCTATCATTAGAAAAGGCAGAATGGGATTCATTTAATCCCATTCTGCCTTTTTTTTGTATTACTGTTTAATCGTTTCCTTTCCCGCCATGGAATTCCCTTTGATTTTGTGTGCTCTTTTTGACCAGTAGGTTGCAAGCAAAGGACCGGATATATTATGCCAAACACTGAAGATTGCGCTTGGGACTGCCGCCAGTGGCGAAAAGTGAGCTGTGGCTAATGCAGCACCTAAACCTGAGTTTTGCATGCCCACTTCAATTGAAATCGCTTTTTGATCTTCGTATGGAAGTTTTAACACTTTAGCTGCAAGAAAACCAAGTAATAATCCAAATGAATTGTGCAGGACAACCACCCCGAATATAGCCAGTCCTGATTCAAGTATCTTCTCTTTATTTGAACTGACAACTGCGGCCACGACTGCCACGATTGTCACAACGGATATCAATGGAAGTGCTTTAGTTCCCTGACTTACTTTCTCTTTAAAAATGAATTTTACAAGGAGTCCTAATAAAATAGGGACCAAAACTATCTGGAAGATAGAAAATAGCATATCTTTTCCTGAAACCGGCAGCCATTTACTAGCAAGTAAATAGGTTAGTGCCGGCGTTAAAAACGGAGCAAGCAAAGTGGATACAGAAGTGACCGCCACTGATAATGCCGTATTTCCTTTAGCTAAAAATGTCATTACATTTGACGCTGTACCTCCCGGACAACATCCAACAAGGATCACTCCGACAGCCACTTCAGGTGAGAGTTCCAAGCTTGTTGCCAGGAGATATGCCACACCAGGCATGATGATGAATTGTGCAGCCACTCCGATAAAAACGGATATCGGCTGCTTCAATACAGCTTTAAAATCACTAAACGAGAGAGTGAGACCCATTCCAAACATAATTATTCCAAGTAAAATGGATATGTATGGAGCAATCCATTTAAATGCATCCGGAAAAATCATTGCTAATACGGCAAATAGGAGAACCCAAATGGCAAAAGAGTTTCCAGCTGCCTTACTTATTTTCGCTAACTTATCCATAATCCCTAGTAGACCACCTTTTCTAATTTATAATTAGATTATACTTCATAATTATGAAATAACAATTAATTCTGACAATTAGTTAACTGGGAGCCTTTCCCTCATGGACGAGCAAAAAAGACCTCTTCACCATTTAAGATGAAGAGGTCTCTCGCTTTCAATAAGGGAAAAATTCAATAATATTATTTTTCTAGTATACCAGTGGTTTTCCCCATTACTTTTAAGTTTTTATCTAACCTCATGAGCCATATCGTGAGTAGCATCCCGATCAGTGTAAGTAAACCATAAAATAAATACACCGCGTATATCCCTGATTTATCCAAGATTATCCCGCCACTAAAGGTACTGAACCAGTTTCCCAATCCATTGCCAATGGCGGAATATAGCGTTATTGCTGTAACTGTTATGCGGGCCGGGACGACTTCCCGAATATATTGTAAAGCCGCAGGAATGAATAAGCCAAGTGAAAACCCTTGAATGATCGAAGTTACATATACGGTAGCCAAACTTGGTTCGGTAAAATACAAAACCCAGCGAACCAATGAAGCCGTCCCAGCCAATAAGGTTATTGGCAGCAGGCCCATTTTATGAATCCATGTACCTGCCATTCTCATAAATGGAATTTCCGACAATACAGCTAAAAGGAACGCAATGCCAATTCCTGTATATGTCCCGCCTCTTGCCTCTACAAACAAACCATAGTATACATTATTTGCAAGATTTGGACCAAAAATCAAGAACGTTATAGCAAGAAAGATAAGGAAACGTTTCATGGTGATCAATTCTTTCATCCCACCGAAAAGTTTTCCCTTTTCTCTAGGAGGCTCTTCGGGCAAACGAAGAGCAAGACTAGCCGCGATCAATAGACCGAAGAAAAAGGCATAAAATATAACGGAAGGACCAATGAAGGATTCCGATAACTTTCCCATTACAAACACGGCCACACCATAACCGAGTGAACCGAATAAACGGATTTTCCCATAATTCGATTTAATTCTTGTTGTATATTGAAGAGTGATGCTGTCTGAAACTGGTATGATGGCGCTTTGAAAGATAGCCAGGGCAATTGCGACGGATACTATAAGTAAATAGTGCTCAAACAGCAAGTAACCTAACCCTAATACACCAGCAAGCAACGATGTAATTGAAAGGATTTTTGCTGGCTTTCCACTCCAATCGCAGACAATTCCCCAAATGGGTTGAAAAACGATCATCACTATCGGTCCAACAGACATGATCATACCTATTTCAATACCAGACAAACCTGCCTCATTGGCTAAATAAACGCTTAATAGCGGTGTTAAACTTCCCACTGCAAAAAATGAAAATAGATAAAATACCTTCAAGCTAAAAATATTAGCATGCTTTTGTTTTTCCAAATCCAGTTTCCCCCATGCTGCATCCACTAAATTATTACCATATATATCCACAAATTACACATTTCATTATATCCCTGCATCTTTTTCATATCCTTCTAAGAAAAGGCTTTTTTCATAGGGAGCACGATATTAAAGGCTGTACCCCTATTAACCTCGCTTTCGACAAAGACATTTCCCAGGTGGCTTTCTATTATTTTAAAGCTGATCATGAGTCCTAACCCATTACCGGATTTTTTCGTTGTGAAAAATGGCTCTCCCAATCTCTTAAGCTGCTCTGGCGGCATCCCGATTCCTGTGTCGGTTATGGAGATATGCACTTTATCCTCTTTAAGCTTAGTAATGACTTTTATGACCCCACCGTCAGGCATGGCTTCCATACCATTTTTAATGAAGTTCAATATGACTTGTTTTAAACGATTCTCATCACATTGTACGAGGATTTTTTCGTGAAAACAATCCCAAACTAGGGTGACTTTCTTCTTTCTTGCATCAAACTCCGTCAAAGATAACACGTTTTGAATGATTGGTATAATATTCTTCGTTTCCAATATCAAGGACTGTGGTTTGGCCAATTGTAAGAATTCTTCAACTATCTCATTCACACGATTGATTTCATCCATAATAATTTCTAGATATTCTTGTTTGTTTTCATCTGTTTCATCTAATTGCAAAAATTCTGTATACCCTTTCATGGAGGTCAGCGGATTCCGTATTTCATGTGCAACACCAGCAGCAAGCTGGCCGACAGCAGCCAATTTATCCTGCCGATGGAGCATTTCTTCCGATTGTTTACGCTCAGTTATATCATGTCTTAGTGCCAAAAATTGAAATGGCTTACCTTCTTCGCTGAAAAATGGAACAATTGTTGTATCGACCCAATAAAAACTGCCATCTTTCGCCCTGTTTCTAATTTCACCTTTCCAAACCTTGCGTTGATGGATGGTCTTCCACATTTCATCGAAGAATTCCTTTGAGTGGAATCCGGAATTAACCAAATTATGAGTTTGACCGATCAATTCATTTCTCTCGTAGCCGGAAACCTCAGAGAACTTTTCATTCACTTCAATAATGACCCCTTTATCATCGGTAATCGCCACAATCGAGGATTGGTTGATGGCATAATGCATATCCTCTAGTTCCTTGATTGAACTCCTTAAAGCATTTTCTGCTTTTTTACGACTGGAAATATCCGAACGGATGGAAATATATTGATAGGGTTTGCCCCTTTTCATAAAAGGAACGATTGTTGTTTCCACCCAGTAAACATTACCATCTTTAGCCCGATTGCATATTTCACCATTCCATGTTTTGCCCTGGCTGATCGTTAGCCATAAGTCAGTGAAAAATTCTTTTGCATGATAACCCGAATTGATGATGGAATGATTTTTCCCTATTAGTTCATGTTTTTCATATTGAGATATTTCCAGGAATTTTTCGTTAACATATGTAATGATTCCTTTTGCATCCGTGATGGCGACGATCGCCGATTGATCTAATGCATAACGAATATCGCTCACAGTATTATCACTTCTTGCCAACCGCCGGCCTACGATCGTACTTGAAGCAATCAAGCTGGCAAGGATGAACAATGAGACAAAGCAAGTTAGATAAAGCATAAAAGGAGTGAGTGGAACAAATTCTCCCGTTACATTTTTACCATCCATCGGTAACACTCTCAAAAAAAGATAGTACCCTTCAATGATTGCCCCGCTCATCATGAGAGTACTGACTGGCTTTAGTGAGGATTGACTTAATTTATTAAAATAAAATAATATTGCAAGCGCTGCTACAAATAAACTAAAGATACTGAAAAGCGTACTGGCGACCAACAATGTGCTAAATTGCAAAGAGTGGTTTAAAGAGGACGTTCCCATAATGTAATTGGATAATATCGCCATCGTAAACATGAAACCGCAAAAAACGATTTGCAGTACTTGTGTTTTATATGATATCGCCAATAACCCAACCCCTGCGAGAGCAATCGCTAAAACTAATGAAAAAATTATTGTAGAAAAGTTGTATGCTGCCACCCCAGAATTATCAAGGGTTAATATGACCACAAAGTTAAGCATCCAAATAGCCACTCCCATAGAGCAGCTGCTCCCTATATACAATAGGCGTTTATATTTCTTGATCGTCAGTAACGATGTCAGTAAATCCAACGCCGTATAACACGCCATTATTATCAAAAGTACCGCAATCATAAAGAGGACAGGATTTGATGCCACAATTGATTGTTCCATTTTTACTTGATCACCTCTACCGTTCTATTCTCCTATATTGTAATGGAAATTCATAGTACCTCCAAGGTTTTTTATTTCCTTATTCCTATATATTTACACACTAACTCTTTTGGTGTGCCTCATATCGCATGAAATGCAGTTTTTTTCATAAATTCAATAAAATGAGAAATACTATTCTTTTGTATAGAGTAAAATTAAAAATACATGATAATGACAAGCATTCACAACCTGCTTCATCATCGCATGACATAATAAATAACAAAAAGAATTATTCAGAAATATATTAATTAAGAATGTTAATTTCTTTATTTAATTATACCTATAGGTTTATAATTAAATAGAACATATATAGAGAGAAGGAGTGGGGGCGCATGATTATGTCAGACCTGGCAGGTGCAAGTACAACAGAAATTATGCAAAAGAAGACCCAGCATAAAAAGTTAACACTGAGACAAATATTACAGAGAGGACTTTTAATTACAATCGGTGCGGTTTTAATGGCTGTCGGCCTCGAGATTTTTTTAGTACCGAATAACGTAATCGACGGAGGCATAACGGGAATATCGATTATGTTATCTTATATCACGGGGTGGAAGCTTGGTATTTTTCTTTTCGTTTTAAATCTTCCTTTCTTTTTTATCGGTTATAAACAAATTGGAAAAACCTTCGCATTATCTACTCTGTATGGGATTTTAGTCCTTTCTATTACCACTGCATTGCTTCATCACGTACCAGCTTTCACTCAAGATATCCTCCTCGCGTCCGCTTTTGGCGGAATGATTCTTGGCATTGGTGTTGGAATGGTCATTCGATATGGCGGCTCATTGGATGGTACAGAAATACTTGCTATACTCGCTAGCAAGAAAATCCCTTTTTCCGTTGGGGAAATCGTCATGTTTTTTAATTTATTCATCCTTGGCAGTGCAGGCTTCGTTTTCTCATGGGATCGCGCCATGTATTCGATCATAGCTTACTTCGTAGCTTATAAAACGATGGATATCGTCATCGCCGGTTTGGATGAATCCAAATTTGTTTGGATTATCAGTGATGAATTTGGTGATATCGGCGACGCCATAATGAATCGCCTTGGACGTGGCGTAACCTTTTTAGCTGGCGAAGGCGCTTATTCTGGTGATGATAAGAAAGTCATCTTTTGTGTAATAAACAGGCTTGAGGAAGCTAAACTTAAAGATATAGTCAAAAGCTTTGATCCTTCTGCATTTCTTGCCGTAGGGGATATCGCGGAAGTTCGGGGCGGCCGATTCAAGAAAAAAGATATTCACTAATCATTCACCTGCTTTTTGCTTTAAACAATTGGCAAAAAGATAAAAAAAGCTGAAGGGAGAATCCCCTTCAGCTTTTTTTATGCAGTCTTAATAGTTTCTTGGATTGTTGATTGCTTGAAGCATTCTGGTGCCGGGTTTCATCTCGCTGCTACATAACGGACAAACGTGTTCATCATTACTTGTAAAGTTATCGCGAATCCAACCTTTGCAATCTTCTGATGTACATTCCCACACCTTTGTTTCTTCAGGAATGATTTCTTCCGTATTATTTCTTCTATACATGTATCTCACTCCTTAGAATTGAATTGACTTCGTCGTGCATAACAGATCACAAGCCATAAAGATAAAAGAAGAATAGATGGCGATTAATCTAAATAGTGAGTAAATACTCATTCGCTTAACCAAGAATTGATTATACTTCATTACACCCAAATTTTTTTGAGTGGAAAGAACTTAAGATTACGACATGAATTTTTAATATCTCAGTAACCATTATAACATATATATGCATTTAATATTTGAGTAAAAGATTCTAAATAAGAAATGATTCCTTAAACCTCAGTTTCCATAAATAAAACGCAGCCCCTGACTTACCCTTCAAGATAATCGAGACTGCGTTGTTCAAGAATCCATTCCATATGGTTCTTCCTGCTCGATCGGATGAGCAATTCAAAGCGAATCGAGTATGAGAGTAATTTTAGTGCCAAAACCTAAAACAATGAAAGCCCTGCCTCTCTCCCATCCATACGGTTCCTAGACCGCGCCTGCGAGAATCAGATAAAAGCTTGTAAGTACATGTTTATTAATTAAAACCGTCCGTAATTCCAATTGGGAAAATTAAATTCCAAAAGATAAATGGTACATAGAAGTAAGTTAATGAAGAACAGAAATGGATCGAGGAAAATACTTGGTGATTAAATGTATTTCATTTTTCTAGATTGTTTAACTTTTTTCTACTCCATCATGAAAATGATGGAAAATTATTTTATTAATAAAAATGTCTTTAAATTACCCTCCAGTGTTTTCTTTTAATAACACTGAAATTACATCTTACCATATATATTTATATATGTAAAGAATTAAACCAGAATGTACTCACTCCGGCATTCTTCTTTCAAGCAAAAAAATAAAGAGGCATGATTCACCTCTTTTATTTAAATGCATTATACTCATTTTCAATTTTGGGGAGTTCTCTGACTTCCTCGACTAATTGACTTCCGCACATTGGGCAATCATAGTTTTCCGATGCAAAATCTTTTCTCATCCAACCATTACAATCTGCTGATCCGCACGCATATACTATCGTATCTTCCATAACGATTTCTGGTTCCTCTGAATTCTTTTTACCAAAATACATGAGCAACCTCCTCTTTTTTATATAAAGACTCTGATTAAAGGCGCGAAATTGACCTTTTTATCATTCCTAGTATACGCATTAAACCAAATTCTTATTTATTCCTTGAAAAAATATTCCAAAACCTTATCACCTATGCGTTTTCCAATCCTGCTTTAACCAAGATCGCTTTAATCATAAAGTAGGAAAAGTGCTCAGGTAAGGCTTCTTTTAGCGGTTTTAGTTTTTCAGAATCCAATTGTTTCGCAGTTTCCAATACAAGGTCATACTCTTTATCCGAGAAAATCTCTCCCCATTTGATATCCAAATGTTCCTCTGCACACTTTAATAAATGATTTTCAATTGAAATGGAAGACAACCCTCTCATTGTCCCGATTTCCTTGATTGATTTTCCTTCCTGATATAAGCGATAGCTTTCTAAATGTGATGGCGTAGTGCTTCTCTTTACTGCTTCCTTTGTAACCATTATATTCGTTTCTAATTCAGGATGTGCCTGTACATAATGGGAAATCCCTTCTAGGAATACGGCGCCGAAGCGTTCGAACTTCTGGGTGCCCACCCCTTTTACTTCTAGGAATTCCTGTTCTGTTTTCGGCAATTTTACGGCCATATCTTTCAAAGATGCATCGGAAAAAATAATGAATGGCGGTACATTTTCCTTTCCTGCCAATTCTTTTCTTAACTGTCTCAACGCATCGAATAACCCATGATCTACACTGATGCTGCTTACTTTTTTTATTTCTTTACGCAAGACTTTTTTCTGTCCCAACAGTACTTCCCTGCCAGTATTGGTTACTTTAAGGACTGGAAATTGGCCCCCGGTCATTTCGATATACTGTTTTGCTGTAAGGAAATCAATGAAATCACCTACATCCTTTGCAGATTGATTATTGATGATTCCATAAGTTGAAAGCTTCTGAAAACCGAACTCTTCAATTTTCTTATTGCGTGATCCCGTAAGCACTTGGGAGATCATCGTTTTACCGAATCGCTCACCCATTCGCAGCATGCATGAAAGGACCATCTGTGCTTGTGTAGTTACTTCAACAGAGTCACGTTTATCTGTACAATTTTCACAGTGACCGCAATTTTCAGGATTTTCCTCTCCAAAGTATTGAAGAATGAAGGCTTGCAAACACCCTTCAGTAAAACAATAATCCTTCATTTTGTTCAACTTCTTCAGTTCCTGTGATTGCCACTCCTGGGAAGGGTTTGATTGATCAATCAAGAAACGCTGAATCTGCATATCCTGGGGGGAATACAAAAGGATGCATTCACTCTCCAAACCATCCCTTCCAGCACGACCTGCTTCCTGATAATAACTCTCCATGTTCTTTGGAGTTTGGTAATGGATGACGTATCTAACATTAGACTTATCGATCCCCATCCCAAAGGCAGATGTCGCTACCATCAAAGGAATGTCATCACGAATGAATTGGTCTTGCTGTTCCGAACGGTCTTGTTCATTCATGCCAGCGTGGTATCGACCTGTCTTGAATCCGGCTTTATTAAGCTTGGCATATAACGAATCGACTTCTTTCCTTGTGGCTGCATATATGATACCCGACTCATTCTTGTTTTTCTCTATATAGCGCATTAAAAAACGTCCGCGGTTTTCTTCTTTCACAACGGAAAAGAACAAGTTATCTCTTGAAAATCCCGTTGATATGGTATGCTGCCCTGATATTCCGAGCGACTGGCAAATATCATCGGTCACATGCGGTGTGGCTGTTGCCGTTAATGCCAGTACAGTAGGCGCTGATGGCATGTTTTTCAATAAGGTTTTGATTTTTAAATAGCTTGGTCTGAAGTCATGGCCCCATTGAGATATGCAATGGGCTTCATCAATGGCCACCAATGAAATGTGCACATTAAATAAATCCTGTTGAAATGCAGGATTTTCCAAACGTTCCGGTGCCACATAAACCAACTTATATCTTCCTTGCTTAATATCATTCATTCTATTGGATGATTCTAACCCCGAAATGGAGCTATTAAGAAATGTGGCATCAATACCGTTTTGTTCGAGGGCATCTACTTGGTCCTTCATCAAGGAAATAAGTGGGGATATCACGAGTGTTACACCGGGTAACAAGAGGGCCGGGATCTGGTAACAAATTGATTTACCTCCGCCAGTAGGCATGATTCCCGCTGTGTTTATGCCTCCCAACACCTGTTCGATAATCTGTTCCTGACCTTTTCGGAATGACTCATAACCAAAATATTCCTGTAAATATTCACGTGCTTTTTCCATCAATTTACTACTCCTCCTATTTACCTTGTAAGGATTGGTAAGGATCTATTTCTTTCATTGTACCTGCTTTTGCCGTGAAGAAAAAGGACAAAAAGAGTAGACACATTAAATCTCCGTGTCTACTCTTTTCGATATATTAACATGTTTTGCATGGAGGAATTAATTCAAGACTTGCAATTTAACGTTTTTAACGCCCCAATTCACGGCATCCTTTTCGTTTGGTACAAAAATGTCCACTCTATTTCCTTTGATAGCACTGCCCGTATCTGCTGCCGTTGCGTAGCCATAACCCTCTATATAAACTTTCGATCCAAGTGGAATGACTGATGGATCCACGGAAATCACTTTAGCATCAGGATTAGCTTTCAAGTCGACCCCTGTGGCTGTTGTACCGCTGCAGCCTTGACAATTAGCCGTATAGGCAGTAGCTCTAACAGTCATCTCTTTTTTAATTCCTGCTTGATCCTTGGATTCATTGTTTGTTTCAGCTGGTTTCGATTGTTCTGCTGGTTTCGATTGTTCTGCTGGCTTCGATTGTTCTACTGGTTTCGATTGTTCTACTGGCTCTGATTGTTCTGCTGGTTTCGATTGTTCTACTGGTTTTGATTGTTCTGCTGGTTTTGATTGTTCTACTGGTGCAGCTTGCTCTGATTTTTGCTCAGGCCCAACACTCGCCGCTTCGACTTTGTTAGCCGCTGGTTTAATGACCAGTTCTTGATCAGGATGGATTGTATCTGAATTTAAACCGTTCCAAGATTTAATATCATTTACCGCTACATTATATTTGCCTGCAATTCCCGATAATGTGTCTCCTGACTTGACTTTATAATGCTCTTCTTGAGAAATATGTAAGGTTCCTCCGGCATAAATCATGTCTGAAGACAAATCGTTCCAAGACTTAATATCTTCTATTGATACTTTATATGTTTGAGATATCCCCCATAATGTGTCTCCATCTTTCACTTTGACATCTTCTGCTTGAACCGGAATTGTGAAAGCACCGGATATTGCAGCCGCTGCCGCTAACGATAAGATTGATTTTTTCATGTTGTTACCTCCTTGTGAGCTACTTTATAAGCTAACGAGTTTAATCTTAACATAGTTTTTTTCTATACAAAGAACAAACAGATAAAGAATAGATGACAAACATCACAGTAAGATAACGAGACTATAACAAGATGATTCAATATTCAGAAAAAACATCTTTTTCCATTCATCTTCCACATCATACTAGTAGAGTCATATTATGTATTAATCAAGCATAATAATTAGAGGCTATATCTATACAAAGGAGGTATTTTTTTGACACGCGAAAAGCCCTTTACCTTAGTTAAATCATACAAACCTTTTCATAGTAAATTCGATCCGTGCCCACCTATTGGGAGAAAGTATTACAGGACTCCTCCCAATTTGTATATTAATTTTCAACCACCGAATTTAGAGCAGTTCACACCAGAAGAAGCTTTGAAATACGGTACACTTTGGAAGTTCTTTTATGATTTCTATGATAATCCACATCGGGAAAGGGAGACGTAAATGAATAAGAAATTGGATGATGAATATTATCAGCTGCTTGAACAAATACAGGCTGCGGATTTCGTACTTGTCGAGTTGACTCATTATTTGAATACACATCCTAACGACCAGCAAGCATTACAGCAATTCAATCAATTTCATGAATATTCACAACAATTGAAATCGGTTTTTGAGCCTAAATACGGTCCCTTATTGGGTTTTGGAAACAGTCCAGGCGGTGAAAATAAATGGGAATGGGGCCAAGGCCCTTGGCCCTGGCAGGTATAAGGAGAGATATCTATGTGGGTGTATGAAAAGAAGCTGCAATATCCAGTTAAAGTAAGAGACTGTAATCCTAGATTGGCAAAATATTTAATAGAACAATACGGGGGTGCTGATGGTGAATTGGCTGCAGCACTCCGTTACTTAAATCAACGATATACTATTCCAGATAAAGTGATTGGCCTCCTCACGGATATTGGAACGGAAGAATTTGCCCATCTGGAAATGATCGCCACGATGGTTTATAAGCTTACAAAGGACGCCACACCACAGCAGATGGTTGCAGCAGGTCTTGGCCAACATTATGCGAATCATGATGGTGCCCTTTTCTATCAAAATGCAGCAGGCGATCCATGGACAGCCACATACATCCAAGCTAAAGGCGATCCCATTGCTGATTTATATGAAGATATTGCCGCTGAAGAGAAAGCTCGTGCAACCTATCAATGGTTGATTGACATCTCAGATGACCCGGATATCAATGATTCACTAAGATTTTTAAGGGAAAGGGAGATTGTACACTCCATGAGGTTCAGAGAAGCTGTAGAAATCCTAAAAGAGGACAAAGGGAGAAAAAAGTTTTTTTAATAAAATTCAAATAGAAAAGGCAACGGAAATGCTTCCGCTGCCTTTTTGTCATTTACGGTCTGAAGAATATGTCCATCCATCTTCCTGGTAAATCTTCTCTTCTTTCATCAGTTTGCCGAGGGCACGTTTGAACGCTCCCTTGCTTAAACCGAAGTGAAACTGGATATCATCAGGTGGTGTTTTGTCGCCATAAGGCATAGCACCGCCACGATTCATTAAATAAGTGAAAATGACATCAGCATCTTCCCCCATTAAATCTTGTTTAAAGGGAAATAAAGAAACGTTTAGTGTTCCATCTTCTTTACTATCAATGACGCGCCCTTCAACTAATTCACCAAGACGGGGCTCCTCCTTGCGTTCACTTTCGTGAATGAAACAGCGATATCCTTCTTCGGAAACAAAGAAAGACCCAACCATAAGCAAACGATAGACATTTCCCTTAACAGTGGTGTTACGGACTCCTTTTAATGGAGCTTTTACCGCAATCTCCTGGATTACATCTTCCGTTGCAAGTTTACCAAACAGGCGGTCATTGCGATCTGTCTTAAGGGATAAATATAGACGATCACCAACCTCAGGCCATAAACGATCAATATTCGGAAGGTCATCCAGGGATACAAGTATATCTTTGGAAAGGCCGATGTTCACAAAAACACCAAGTTTCCTTTTCACATTGACAACTTCCGCCCAACCATACTGATCAATCTGAATTTCGGGAATCTTCATTGTCGCTGTTAGCCTTGCTTGTTTATCGTGGTAGATGAACACAGTAACTTCATCACCAAGCTCAAGTTCCGTTCCTTCATTCATTTCACTATGATGAAGTAAGACATCTTCTGAACCATCAGTTAAAAACCATCCGAAATCAGCCTTACGTTCCACTTCTAACTCTACAGCCAAACCGGCCTGAATTTTTTGCATGTATATAAATCCTCCTGTAACTTACCTTTACCTACAATTGTACCCAATTATTTATTTTTCCAACATATTTGAATTTATCATTTTTTTGTTGTTCTGTATACCCATTACGGTTTTTTATTTTTTAACCCTTGTCATCTTCATGGAATGCATGAGGGACCAGAATCTGTCCTTGCCTACCATTGCTGAACAAGGTATGCATGATCACTTTGGATAATTGGCTCGGTTTATATGGCTTAACTAAATAATCCTTAGCTCCCAATGAAATACCCTTTTCCCTTTCATCAAGTGCCGTCGATACAAAAACGGGAATCTCATTCAAGTCACTGGATTCTTTTAACTCCCTCAGGATTGTCCAGCCGTCCATTTCTCCCTCTTCAAGAAGGATATCTAGTACAATGGCATCCGGAAATGAGGTTTTTAGCTTTTGAAATGCCTTTCTTCCACTATTGAAATAGCTGACGTGGAAGCCACTATCCATCAATTCATATTTGAGCAGTTCCGCCAAGTTAATATCATCTTCAATGACCATAATATCATAGCTCAGTTTTCTTGACTGTCCATCATTGTTCAGACCCACTTCTTTCAGGGCTACTCTAGGTAATGATATGGTAAATGTACTTCCATGTCCGTAATTGGAAAACACCGTAACATATCCGCCATGTGATTTTATGACTTCATCAACGATTGCTAATCCAAGGCCAGTTCCCCCAATCCTTCGGCGGTCTGAATTATCGACCCTATAAAATTTCTGGAATAAATGCGGAAGTGATTCTTTTGGGATGCCAAGCCCCTCATCCTGGATATCAACGGAAAGCATATCGTCCCTGTTATATACACGGATAGAGATCCTGCCCCCATCCGGTGAATATTTGATTGAATTGCTTAAAAGGTTGGAAAAGGCTTGTTCGATTTTTAAGCGATCCCCTAAGATCATTAAATCCTTAGTTTCGATTTTGAGTTGGATATCATGCTGTGCTGTATTTATTTCTAAATGTTCAATTACCTTTCGAATTAACGGTATGATTTCTACATATTTTTTTTCATATATCTGTTTACCGGACTCCATCCTTTGAACATCCAGGAAATCATTGATAAGTGCTGTAAGCCTTTTTGCTTCATTGTAGATCGTCTGTAAATATTTTGTCTGTCTTTCGGGTTTCAATGGTTTGTTCAGCATCAATTCGGTAAAACCAAGAACGCTTGCAAGCGGTGTCCTTAATTCATGACTAACTGTACTGACAAATTCGGACTTCATTTGATCCACTTCATATTCTTTTGTAATATCACGATAAACCAAAATTGTCCCAAAACCTTCTTCGCGATAATGTAAAGTCTCAAGATATACCTTTATGACCTGATTCGTCTCTTCCTTTTTAAATGTGATGCTTCGTTCTTCATAATTTGCTCCCCCCAGATTATTAATCGCTTCATCCATTACATGTAAAAACCTCTCCCCCTCCATTTGACCAGCCATTTCAGCACTCCACGTTTCCCATGGCAAGTCGATTATTTGCTCTGGTAAAGAACCTGATCCAAAAATATCGCAAAATGGCTGATTAACCTGAATTACCTTTCTTTCCTGATCAATCAATTGGATGCCTACCTGGATCGTATTCAGGATATCTTGATTCAGCCTCCCATTCTCTTCCGTTTGTTCGTAAAGCTTGATCTTGTCAAGCGATGTTGAAATTTGCTTAGCCAACGTTTCGCATTCTTCCACTTCCTGGTTGGTAAACGGAGTCCCATATCTGTTGAAAACCATGATGGCATCAACTTCTTTAAACGTAGATAAAACAGGAAGATATAAATCATAACTATAATTCTTATTTTCGTGGTACCCTTTCTCCCCCACATCTTGTTCTCTCTTAATAGTGAAAGGTTTCTTCTCTTTAATAAGGCGGTGGTTCAAACCATTGCGAATATTATCACGGAATTGCCGTACTCCGTTTTCCGAAATTCCGAAAGATGAAGAAACATCTTCATGAACCAAAGCAATCATTCCACGATCGGCAGAAATCAATCTGCTCATATTAAGGACAATGCTTTTTAATACCTCCTTTTTATCTAAAGTGGAGGATATCCCATTGATCAGTTCATTTCTCCTGGTGAGCTTCTGCTCATTATCAGTTATGATTCTAAGTGTCACCTGAAGTTCATTTTGCTGGGCTTGAAGTTCTTCCTGCTGGGCGAGCAGCTCTTCATTATGAGCCATCAGTTCCTGCTCCTTTTCCTGAACGCTTGTCAACATTTTTTTGAATGCAATCGACAAAACCCCAAGCTCATCCTTACGATTTTCCGTGACGGAAATAACAGCTTCCCTTCCTGCAGCAATTTCATTCGCAGCTATTGAAAAATCCGAAAGGGGCTTTCCGATGTTCCTGATGATCGTTCTGACGATGAATAGGAAAATGAATAAAAAAATAAGAACAAACCCAACAAAAGCTCCTTGAAGAATGGATTGCTCCTTCGTGAGGTCCTCCACATTTTTATTTAAGCTTTCCGTTAAAGTGCCAGAGTAGGATTTTATAATACTGCGAAAACCCGTAATTTGTGCCGTAATTTCAGTACTATCCATTTCGACCTTTGAATCCTCCCCTTTTTTCTCGGAATCAAAAAGGGATGGAAGAACTCCTCTAAAATAATATTCAGTAAAAGTCTCAAGCTCGTTGGAGATATCCTTATCCTCCTTAGTAATAGTAATCGCCTTGAATCCTTTAATATTTTCCCTGATTGAGGTTTCCTCTTTTAATGCTTTATCTTTTAATGCGTCATTATTAAATGCAATATATCCTCTAATATCTAAAAAAACCGTATTATATTGATCGAATATTTCATCCATCAACAATTTTTTATCTACAATCCTTTGCCTTTGTTGGATATATTCAGCATTCAAGGACTGTAAAAGGTAAAATAAAATTCCTGTTCCGAAAATAAATAAAATGATGCACCCCGTCATTAAAGACACTACTTGCCTAGATAGGCTCTTAGTAAAGTAAGGATTCAGTTTCATGGAGTATGACCTCTATTTTTTCAATCAGTTTTAACGGACTAAATGGTTTGGTCATGAAATAATCAGCCCCCGCTTCCAATATTCTTTCTTGCTCAAATTGTTGGCTTTTAGCAGATAACATCAAGATTTTCCCTTGGTTCTTAATTTCGGACGAGTGTATTTTTCCAACTATTTCCAATCCGGTATATCCAGGCATCATATAATCAAGAATAATAAGATCATACGTATTGCTTTCGAGAAGCTGTACGGCCTCCATTCCATCCGCTGCTTCGTCAACCTCATAATCTTCATCCTCTAAAGTGTCTACAACGAGCATTCGTAACACTTCCTCATCTTCCGCTAATAATATCCGCTTCATCATTCACCCTCCTAATTAAAATCACTCTCTCATTTAAAATCTGACATTTTCCGAGCACAAAGGCGTCCAAAATCGAAGGGTTTCTAAGTAACTCCTGAAGTGTTTTGCACATAAGATTACATCCGAAATTCACTCCTAAATAACCCTTTGGCAAGGTTTAAATTAACTTAGTCAATAGACGCTCTATCCTAGTCTGAAGCTCCCTAATGCTAAAGGGTTTTGTTACATAATCATCTGCGCCAAGTTTCAATGCATTTGCAATATCATCCTTACTTTTCCTTCCAGTTAGCATTAAAACGGTAAAAAAATCCGCGTTGTTGCTTTGTTTCACTTTTTGCAGCACTTCAATTCCATCCATTATAGGCATTACTCCATCTAGGATTAAAAAATGTGCTACATCTTCTTTGGCCCGATCGGAGTTTAAAAAGGAAGGACCGTCTTCATACACAGCGATATTCAAATCAAAGTGCGGAATTTGAAGCGAATGCAAGGCTTTAGTTAAGACGGTCCGGATAATGATATCATCATCGATAACGGACACATTGAGGGATTTCTTGTAAATACTCGCTTTTTGCACGCTTTCAACTCTTCCGCGACCTGAGCGTTTCGCTTCATATAAAGAAGTGTCAGCTTCTTCAAAAGCCTCCTTAGGCGTAACATTTTCATTTTCAACCGTAAAAACACCCGCAGAGAATGTAACTGAAAATATTTGACCATCCTGGTTGAATTGTTTTGCAGAATAATCCTTGATTAATCCTGTTAATTTGTGTTTAGCTTCTTCATTCGATGTATCAGGGAAAATAATGACAAATTCTTCCCCTCCATACCGGCAGATTAAGTCTGAACTCCTGATATTGCTTTTGATAAATTGGGCAAAATCAGCCAGTACAAGGTCACCCATTGAATGCCCGTATAGATCATTCACTTTTTTAAAGTGATCTAAATCAAGGATACTTAACGAAAAATGGAGTCCCGAACGTTTATAGTCATTAAAATAGCGTGGAAGCGTGTCTTCCAGGAATCTTCGGTTATATACCTGTGTCAACTCATCAATAAGGACCGATTGATCAAAGATTTTCTTCCGGTGAATATGCCTTTCCATCTTGACAATAAACTCCTCGATATCAATCGGCTTACCAATAAAATCATCCGCCCCCATCTTGAATGCTTTTATGCGAGAATGTTTATCGTTCTGAATGCTGATCATGATCTTCGGTATGAAATATTTCTCGTTATGCAGGTGAATTTCCTGAAGGATTTGAAAACCATCCTTGGCAGGTAATTGAATATCAAGGATAAGGCAATCCGGCTGCATTTCAAAATATTGATTTGTCGCTTTTACAGGATCAGCATTCGTTATTACCATCCACCCTTTATCCTCTAAAAGATCTTTCAATAAAATCAACATGGAAATATCATCATCAATGATTTGGATGAGCGGAGCGTGTGAAGCGCGGACAGGCTTTCCCTTTATTTCAACTTCATCAAAATGCTCATATTCGTATGTAAGTTCTATGAGTTCAAAAAGGAAATTCCTAAGGTCAGATCGATTCCAGACCATCTCACCATCTTCATCAATTCCATCTAATAGCCGTTCTGTAATTGCCATAAGTCCACATAATTCCAGCGTTCCAGCCGTCCCTTTGATTGAATGCAGAAAACGGAATATCTCTTGAGCCGGAATAGTCTGTGCTTCATCCAGTTCTAGCCAGTCAGAAAGTTTGTTTTTTATATTTCCAAATAAGCTATTTTTGTATTTTTCCATATTTACAAGATTCACTTGTTATCACTTGACCCTTTCTTGCCAGTTATCTTATTTCCAACAGTTTCGAACATGACCTTTTGACTATAAAGTCACATCCACTTACCTTTAATTAGGTCTAAAGTATAATCTTTCAGGAATATTTTACATTATAACGGTTTGTCTAGAAATAGAATATTTCCATTTTACACAACTTATTTAACATATGTCATAAAGTTTACTTATTTAGCCTGCTAAGCTTCTGCTCCGATAATTTCATACTCAGGTATTTCGGTGATATAATTTATTGATTAACTGAAAGGAAAAAGAAAACATTCATGACAAAAAAATTATATTATACGTCCACCAAGACTTCCGAATGGGATACCAAAATCCGGGAGTCCGTTGAAGAAAATGGCTTTTACTACATTACTCTTGAAGAAACCGCTTTTTATCCAGAAGGGGGCGGCCAGCCTTCAGATACTGGCAAAATAGAAGGAATCACTGTTCTGGATATTATAAAAAGCAATGATGGGAAGATCCTTCATAAGACTGAGAGACGGCCAAGTTCAGAGATAGTTCACTGTGAGCTTGATTGGCCCCGCCGCTTCGATCATATGCAGCAGCATAGCGGCCAGCATTTACTCTCTGCAGTCTGTGTCGAACTGTTTGATTCGAAAACGGTCAGCTTTCATCTTGGAAAGGAATATTTAACGATCGATATAACGCCCGAATTTAAATGGACTGAAGTACATACAGCGGCAGTTGAAAAGCAGGTTAATCAATATATCATTGAGAATCGCGAAATACATGCATATTACGTGACAGAAGAGCAATTGCAGGCACTTCCTGTCGTCAAAATGCCTACTGTGTCCGAAAATATCCGTATAGTTGAAATAGAAGGGATTGAGTATAACCCTTGCGGCGGAACCCATGTAGAGCGAACCGGTGAGATAGGCTTAATAAAGATTTTCAAAACGGAGAAGCAGAAAGAATATACCCGCCTCTATTTTAAGTGCGGCTTCAGGGCATTGAACGATTTTTCCGAAAGTCTTGGTATTCTTTCAGCCTTATCGAATAAATTCAATACCGGACGTACAGATATACTGAATAGGGTGGAGAAACTGGAAAATGACTACAAGCAGCTGCTATCGGTAAATGAAAACTTAAAACTTGAAAATGCAAAGTTCCTTGCTGACTCCCTGCTTGCAGAAAGTGAAAGGGGATTCATCTTTCATATTTTCGAAGATAGCTCAATGAAAGAATTGCTATACCTTTCAGGCACGATTGTAAAAAAGGAAAAGGTAATCGTATTATTAGCATCACGTAATGAGCAAAAGGTGGTTCTTTCGCACAGCGGGTCCTTCCCCTTACATTGCGGAAAATATTTTAAAGCTGAACTCAGTTCGTATAATGGGAAAGGCGGAGGGAACGAACAGACTGCACAAGCAGGTTTTTCATCACAAGATGACCTACTGGCATTTTACCAATATACAATTGAAAGATTAGGCCAATATTCAAGTGAATAAAACCTCTGCAATATGGTCGATGCCCATTCGTGAAAAACACAGAATTTATTTTTTTCAGAATTAGAAGAGAGAGGACAAATTGTGCCCTCTCTCTTTTTTATACTTCTATCTTCAATTTCCGTAACCCTTGTTCTTCAATATGAAAATGATATTTTTCTTCGAGATCCATGATACGTTTAAAGGCTTCCTCCTGATTATATTCATGGTTTTGCGATTCCTCGGCAAACTCTTTTCTTGCCAGATGATAGGCAAGCTTATCCCTGAATACTCCTTCTTCATACTCATCTATGACTTCATGAAGTTGATCCTCCAATTCCCTGCTTAAATCATATATTTCGTATTCCTTCAAAAACTGGACTCCTTCTATGCCGAAATCTTTGGCAAAGGAATTGAGATACTGTTCAACCTCACTGAATTCTTTATTATTTTCAGTATCGGAAGCAATCCAATATCCGTACTGAACCATTTTGAATAATGTTTCAAACTGTTTCTTGGTAAAATTGATTTTCATTGTCCATTAACCCCTTTTCCGGTTTCCTTACACCAAAAAGAATAAACCGCAATGGAACAAAAGTCCAATGCAGTTTATTCTCAATCCAATATTTCGGTTACAGAAAAATAAGCAGCTTTTTCCGTATCTATGACATAATGGCAATCGCCTTTAACCAAATTATAATAACGGTGCTTTTGAATATTTGAAATCATTTGAGTTGAGTCATCTCCTTCTACCTCATGCTCTATTTCTTTGCCTCCCGGAAAATAAAAACCAACTTTCAATTTCATCTTTTTCATCCTTCCCTTCATCTGATTGAATCTCTCTTTTATTTCTTATCCTTTATCATGAAGTTATAAACATAAATTAAATGCTTATTCACTTTTTCCATGATATTCTAGAAAAAAATACTAAAATCAGAAGGTGTTTTTAATGAAAATCAGGAGAGCCATAGAAGAAGATGTAAATGGAATAGCAAATGTACATATAAACAGCTGGCAAACGACTTATAAAGGCATCCTCCCCGATCAATACTTGTCTTCCTTGAATCTGGAAGCAAGAAGAAAAAACTGGTTAAGAAATTTAAAGATGCTGCATAATGCAACTTTTGTTGCGGAAAATGCCCATGGGGAAATCATCGGTTTCGCTGCGGGTGGACCTGAACAAACGAATGATCCGCATATTCAAGGTGAAGTATATGCAATCTATATTTTAAAGGAATATCAACGACAAGGATTTGGCCGACAAATGATAAATGCGGTCATACATGAACTCATTAGAATGGAACATAAGAATTTAATAATCTGGGCATTAAAGGATAATCCTTCATGCGGTTTTTACAAGGCACTCGGCGGTCAAGTCAAAGCTGAAAAAACCGTTAAAATGGCTGGCATCGAGCTCATCGAAGTCGGTTTTGAATGGGAAGATATTAAGGATATCCTTTTGCATTTGTGAGCATAACCCAGAGGATGGTTACATTCCATCCTCCATCTCTCATGTCTCAATTAAGAAAGCATTTTTCTCATTACCTAAAAAATAAAGCCGGTGCAATGGTCTTGTCATTGTTACGTATAGCAGTTTAATATCAAGCTCATTTTCGCGGCAATACGCTTCTTCCAGGGATATTGCAAATACGACATCGAATTCCAGACCTTTTGCTTGATATGAAGGAACAATTAACGTTTTATCTTTAGGAATGTTTCCCGCTTCACCTATTAAATGAAAGCTTTGATGGAATGCACTTAGTTTCTCGTTTGCCAGTTTGCAATCTTTCATCGTTTTGGCAATAACGGCAAACGTTTTGAATCCTTCTCCTTTAAGGCTTTCAATAAGTTCGATCAGCTCTTCTTCCCAACCTTTCTTTTCAATGGAAATGAACTCTGGATCCCTGCCATGACGGACTACAGGTTCAACTTCCGGGAAATCGTAGGTTAACAGCTGAAGAATCCTGTTAGCTTGTTTCATTATTTCAACAGTGGTTCTGTAGCTTTTTTGTAATTCAGTGTAGGTCGCCCGCGGGAAAATACGATGGTGGACCTCATCCCATGTTTGTACCCCCCGGTATGAATGGATGCCTTGTGCAAGGTCACCTACAAGTGTGAACATATCCGTATCCACTGCTGTTTTGAGTGCCTGTAACTGCATGAAACTATAATCCTGAGCTTCATCAATGACGACATTTTTTGCTTTGTTTTCTTTGTCGACACCAAAAAGCCGCTCCTGAAGATATAATAAAGCACCTAAGTCCTCCATCTCATAACTTTTATCAGAAAATAATTTATGATTATACTCACATAAAGCACTTGCATCTTCAAAAGTAAGTTTACCATTACTGTACGAAACCAACCGCTCCGGATCTTGGTATAATTCCTGATAGTAATGTAGAAGATCTTTATTTTTGAATTGCTTAAAATAGCCTTTTACAGAAGAACGGATCGCTTTTTGGATCTGTCCGATTCTTTCCTCTTTTTTATCGAGGCATTTTGTAACAAATTCCTTGCGTATGTCTGGATTTATATTCTTATTGAGTGCCTTCTCAATTTTAGCCTCATAAAAATCAAGAACACGATCAAGCATTATTTTCTTTTTCAATTTAACTTCATTTTGTAAAATGCCCTTCAGTTTGTCCAGCCTGCCGTATAACGGTAAATACCAATAATCCTCTTCCAATAATCTAATGAACTTCTTAGCGGAATAGAGGCGATATTTATCACAATAAAAATCTGCATCCGGATGAAACCCCCTGAAAATATCCTTTACATATTCGTCCAAAATATATTTAAATGCAGGGGAGCCCTTTAGACCTGATATCCAGACAGCGGACTTTATTTCTTCATCATCCTTTTCCAGCATTCGAGTTAGTTTATCATCCGCCACAAGCTTCACTTGCTTTCCTATCGCTGCCTGCACATATTCGGAAAATGTGAATTGTTTTACTTTTTCAACACCTAATTCAGGTAATGCTTCAGATATGTAATCAATGAACACCCGGCTCGGGGCTAGAATCATTAATTGTCGCGGATCGAACAAGTCTTTATAGTGGTAAATGAAATAAGAGATCCTATGTAAAGCAATTGTCGTTTTACCACTGCCCGCTGCGCCTTGAACAATGATGGGTTTATTCAAATCTGCCCGAATGATTTTATTTTGTTCTTCCTGGATCGTTGTAATGATATCTGTCAACCGATTGCTGGAACTTTTAGAGAGGGATTCCTGCAACAATTCATCCGTTGTTGTTAAATCAATGTCCCTCACCTCTTCCAAGATACCTTCTTCAATCATTAATTGTCTCTTTAAGGTGATGTTCCCGCTAAATGTTTCCCCTTCCGCCTCATATTCAATTTCACCAATCCGTCCCTCATAGTAGAGGTTTGCAATCGGTGAACGCCAATCTACGATGATCTGTTCCTGGCTTTCCCTCTGATAAAGGGACGTTTTTCCGAAATAAAGTGCTTCCCCTTTATCACCATCATTCCTTTCAAAATCCACTCTTGCAAAGTAGGGCTTTTTACTTGCTTTACGTAAACTTTCAAGTTCAGTTTTGGACATTTCAAAAAAGTTGGCTGTCGTCAACAATTGAGAATATAAGCCGGATTCAGACCAATCGGCATCACCAAAAGCTTCTTGCATATTCCGCTGAAATTGATCTTTGCTTGTTTCTGATGTTTTGATGACTACATCTATATAACGTTTGGTAAAATCCAGCCGCTGCCGTTCCAGTTCAAAATCAGGGTGACTTCCCAATAAAACCCCTCTCCCTTCCTCGTTTAATTATCAAACTTATAAAAATGCCGATGCTAAGGCGAAATGGACATTTATACTATCAGAAAACCCAATGGTTGACAAATCTGAACAAATAGAATTATATAGTTGAAATTAACTTTTCAGAAAATACGAAAGAGACATATATAATTATTACATCTTTAAAAATGTCATTTCCATTCTTGAATTAGGAAGTTTATCTTTATTTCATCCTATGGATATCACTTTTGCCGATGTAATGATATTAATGGCTATTATTCTATTCTCGTTATTCATTATGATATGCAGTGTATTTATTGGATATCAAAAAGATGTCAAACCCATCAATCAGGCGAACCCTTATCGTGCATTTAGGTTTAATACATAATGGGCCGAGCCGGCCGATCATGATTTTCAAGGAATGACCTTTACCATGTAATTAAAAAACACTTTTGCCTATTAGGGAAAGTGCCAGTTTGTAGACAAAAGGGGTTCGGAATGTTTTAATTCCGGACCCCTTTTGAAATCCCCTTTGAATTTTGCTCAAGATTAAGAGATTGTGCCTCTATGAGCCCCCTATATTAAGCCATTCTTGGACTTTGCCATGTCCAATTGGCCATCTTCTTTACATTCATGGCAGCTAAAGTAAGCATCGCCTGCATCGACAATTTTTTAAGTCCCCTTAAAGTAGTCCAACGCATACCATGCTTTTCTTTTGCATCTGCGAATACACGCTCTCTATTTTTTCTTTACGTTTCGCATATATAGGTTTTACATCCTTGTGATGACACAGATGATCTGCTTCTTCCATATAATTTTGCCAGATATGGCGTGTCACCACTTTTTGATGGTCTTTGCTTTCTGTACACTTTGATAAAAATGAGCATGTCGCACGTGTTTTTGGGTGAATTGTACTCTCGATAGCCCTCTTTATTTGTTGTTGAGTACTTTAAAATCTCGCCCGTAAAGTAATCATTTCAAGTTGATCTCGCTGAATAGAATGATGTTTCGAAAGCATCGTCATCACCTCAAGTTTTTATACTCCTATTTTAAAACAAAAAAGACTGTAGGCAAAAGCGGTTATATCTAATTGTTAAAACAAAGTTGATTGGAACGGAAGGTGTGAGACTCCTGCGGGGAAAGCGCGTCCAAGGGAGACCCCACAGGCTGAAAGCCGAGGGCGGACCGCCCGCGGAAAGCGAGTGCCTGGAGTGGAAATCAACGTTCGAATTTTACAAGCCAAAAAAAAATGTAGACAAACTCGATTTTCATCGAGTTTGTCTACATTCTGACACGTTCCCCTAATAGGGGAACGTGCTCGGTTAGACCTTTCTTCCACAAATGTCATCAATTCTTAACATAAATAACGCTAATTTAATGTTTCATTGGAAACTCACATTATATACTTAAATTACAATTAAATAATTTTCTTACGAAAGTGGGTACTGTCATGGAAATAAATGAGAGACAACCAATGCTATCCCCTAAATTAATCCATGAACTTGAAATTTTATCATCTAAAACAAATATGTCTATCCCTGAATTATTAGAAATATCTGTAGTATCACTGTTAGAAAAGGTGAATAATACCCAAGAAATGAATGTTGGACTTAATAATAAGGAAATGATTTTAAGAAATAAAATCATCATTAATCAAAATAGAGAAGTTCTGAATAACCAAAGCACTTGACCATATAGGTTAAGTGCTTTTTTGTACTTTTACATTTACAATGTATGAACAACACCCGATTACTCCGCTGACATATGTACTTAATGATCGTATTCATGACCTGATGTTTAAAATCAGCATTAAGCCTTTTAATATGGTTATTTTCATTTATTTATTCCTATATCTATAAACACCTTAACTGCCATTATGTTAAATTAATTAGATATTCTAACGTGGTTTCCAATGTAATATTTACTCCTTATTATGTAATTCCTCACCAATACAATCAGTAAATTCCCCTTCATTTGCCCTGTTTATATTTGATGAAAATACACCTAGAGTTCATTCAAGGATTTTCCATGAAAAATTATATCCGTTTGAATTTGTATTTTCGCATAAAAAAAAGCAGCTATTAAACTGCTCATCCATTAATCATGGTTTATTTGATGTCACGTATGTACCAGCTATGAAATCATGTATGGACCTATGATCTTTTCTTAAGCCAACCATGAATGCACTGACAATATACCCTATCCCTAATGTAACGGCATAAACTAAAGTAGCAACAAAATGCCTCATTAGCATTGTGCCTATGCCTAATTTTTTACCGTCCACCCTTACTATACGTATACCCATTATCCTTTTACCCACTGTATAGCCATACCATAGTATCGGGACAATCAACAAGTAAAGAAAGTGTACAAACGTTGAAAAGTTTTCGTTTTCCCAATCACCAGTAATCAACCCGAAAATTATCGCTACTGGTATAGATACTATTAAGAAATCCAAAAATCCTGCTAAAAAACGTTTCCAAAACCCTACTGAATCGCTCATATATGACCCTCCTGTTGTATTAGTTACAGTTACCTTTATTACCAATTATAAGGTTAATGTGTAATGAGTCTTTATGCTCATAATTTTCTTCAGCAAAAAAATACAACTTTCATTACAGTCGATAATTGTTCTTCAAAATTAAACTACTGAGTAATTTTTGCTTATAAACGTTTGTTTTTGCTAATCTAACTTTAATTTTCCTACGAAATAAGATACAATTTAACGAACGGCATTTAATAAATTAATGGACATAAACTGCTGTTTGTGTGAATCAGCGTAAAACTAGTGCAACAAAGTGTTGGAAACGTTGAAACAAAAGATTTTGGAGGAATGTAAATAAATGATTACTGTAAATAATGTTGGTTTACGCTATGGCGATCGTAAACTGTTTGAAGATGTTAATATAAAATTCACGCCTGGTAACTGCTACGGACTGATTGGTGCAAATGGGGCAGGTAAATCGACGTTCTTAAAAATCCTTTCCGGTGAAATTGAAGCACAATCCGGCGATGTCCATATGGGGCCTGGCGAACGCCTTGCTGTTCTAAAACAAGATCACTTCGCTTTTGAAGAAGAAGAAGTCCTTAAAGTTGTCATTATGGGACATGAAAGATTATACGAAGTCATGCAAGAAAAAGATGCCATCTATATGAAGGAAAACTTCACGGACGAAGACGGAATGAAAGCCGCCGAACTTGAAGGTGAATTTGCCGAATTAAACGGCTGGGAAGCTGAACCTGAAGCTTCCATCCTTTTAAAGGGCCTTGGCATAGCAGAAGACCTGCATACAAAGAAAATGGCCGAATTGAACGGTGGAGACAAAGTTAAAGTATTGCTTGCCCAGGCACTATTCGGTAAACCGGATGTTCTTTTACTGGATGAGCCTACCAACCACTTGGACTTAAAAGCGATCAAATGGCTGGAAGAGTTCTTAATCAACTTCGAAAACACTGTTATCGTAGTTTCCCATGACCGGTACTTCCTTAACAAAGTTTGTACACATATCGCGGATCTCGATTTCGGTAAAATCAAAGTTTATATCGGTAACTATGACTTCTGGTATGAATCAAGCCAGCTTGCCCTTAAACTGACTCAAGATGCCAATAAGAAAAAAGAAGAAAAAATCAAAGAGCTTCAAAATTTCATCGCCCGTTTCAGTGCCAATGCATCCAAATCGAGCCAGGCAACATCCCGTAAGAAATTATTGGACAAAATCAGCTTGGATGACATACAGCCTTCTTCGCGCCGCTATCCATATGTCGGCTTTACACCTGAGCGTGAAATCGGGAACGACCTGCTTCGTGTAGATGGAATCTCGAAAACGATCGATGGCATAAAAATATTGGATAACGTCAGCTTCACGATGAATAAAGGAGACAAGATTGCATTTGTCGGTAAAGATGAGATTGCTAAAACAACCATGTTCAAAATCTTGGCAGGTGAAATTGAACCGGATAGCGGCTCATTCAAATGGGGCGTTACGACCTCACAGGCATATTTCCCTAAGGATAATGCAGAATTCTTTGAAGGTGTCGATTTAACATTAGTCGATTGGCTCCGTCAATATTCTCCTAATGACCAGAGTGAGAGCTTCCTGCGCGGTTTCTTGGGCAGAATGTTATTCTCTGGTGATGAAGTCACCAAAAAGGCAAGTGTCCTTTCTGGGGGCGAAAAAGTCCGCTGTATGCTTTCTAAAATGATGTTAAGCGGTTCGAACGTCCTAATGCTTGATGAACCTACTAACCATTTAGACTTAGAGTCGATTACGGCGCTGAACAACGGTTTGATCAGCTTTAAAGGATCGATGATCTTCTCCTCTCATGATCATCAGTTCATCCAAACTGTAGCGAACCGAATCATTGAGCTTACACCAAAAGGTACAATCGATAAGCAAATTAGTTATGATGAGTACCTTGAAAATGGCGAATTGCAAAAGCAAGTAGCTGAAATGTACAAGTAATACTTTTATGAAAGCACATCCTTATTGGATGTGCTTTCATACTGTAGACAAACTCGATGAAAATCGAGTTTGTCTACAGTTTTTTATGGCTTGGCCGTTGATTTCCACTTCAGGCACTCGCTCCAATCAACTTTGTTTTAACAATTAAATATAACCGCTTTGATTTGACCCAATAAAGTTAGACATATAGTTTAAGCAGCTTCTAAGACCTGAGTTCGATATTCAATCGGACTCAGGTCATTTAATTTTACCTTCATTCTTTTGTGGTTATAGTAATGAATATAATCATCTAATTCCTTTTCGAAGTGCTCTATACTTTCAAACTCTTAGAGATAAAGCCATTCGAATTTTAACAAGCCAAAGAAGTTTTCCATGACTGCGTATCTAAACAAATTCGGTAACAAGCCATATCTGGCAAAATTATATGGAAGAAGCAGATGCAAAAGAAAAGCATGGTATGCCTTGGACTACTTTAAGGGGACTAAAAAATTGTCGATGCAGGCGATGCTTATTTTCGCTGCCATGAATGTAAAGAAGATGGCCCAATTGGACATGGAAGGTTCAAGAATGTCTTAATATAGTGGATTCGTAGAGGCACAATTTCTTAATCTTGAGCAAAATTCAAAGGGAATTTCAAAAGGGGTTTGGAATGTTTTAATTCCGAACCCTTTTGTCTACAAACTGAGCACATCCTTATTGGATGTGCTTTCTTCGTTTGCGATTATTCCTACAAGCATTCGTTTCCAGCCTTTAATGCATTAAAGGTATAAAAAACAGTCTGCAATAAATATATAATGATATTCCACGAAATATAACACTGAATAATTTCATGGATAACAAGGTATATTGGTAAGAAAGGAGTGAATTAGAATTGGATGGTCATTCAGTGAAAAATATCTTTGAGGATACAGGATACCTTTTTTTATATGATAAATTCAGTTATCAATTTTATGTATCCGGATTGTTCGACTTAGTGGGTCAAGAAAATATAATTTCTGATTTTTTAAACTCTTATGCCTTTGACGAAAAGAATTCACTCTTTTTTGATGACTTTTCCTTTTACTTTAATTGTTTTCATTATTCGCATCAAAAGCAGAAGATGTTGAATTTCCTTAGAACCGAGTATGATGATCATATTTGTTGAATAAAAAAAGGTAAGAGCGGCCTATTCCTCTTACCTCAGACTGTAAACAACTCGATTTCCGCGAACGGTTCGGAAACCTCGGCTCCTTAGCGACTGCAGGGTTCCCTTGGACACGCTTTTAAGCAGGAGTCTCGCACCCTTACGTACCAATGACTTTGGTTTAAACATGTAGATGGAACCCCTGCCTGCAGTCTTTTTTGTTTTTTTAATAGAAGAAGTAAACTTGAGGTGATAAGGATGCTTTCTTTCCACATATGTTAGAGCCAGTGCAAAAAAAATCAAGATCGTGTAAACCGTGGAAAGACCGGATAAGTTTATCAAGGAAGAAACCAAGGTTGTTAAAAATTACAACTGCTCCGCCTAACCGCGGAAAGGCGTCTCAAATCCAATAAAATTAAAAAAGGTTTCGGAAGGGAAACCATTCCGAAACCTTTTTGGTAAGAAGCGTTCTATAAGCTCTTACCTAGCTTATTTCGCTCCCTGCTGCTCTTCCTTGCCTGCTGCAATATTCGCTTCAACATTCTCTTGATTCATGGTGGATAAAGGTAAATTGCGCTTCCCTGAGAAATTTTCAAGCAAGTCTTTGACATCAATGCCCGAAGATGCCTTTAATGACTCCTGCAATGTTGCCATTAAATTCGTTGCATACCCGGTCACTTTATTAGCTCCGCCATTCGCACCGCTTCCACCTGTGTCAACAACAGTAATTTTGTCGATATTACTAAGAGGGCTTGCCACTTGTTTAGCATACTCAGGCAGCATTTTCAAAATCATATCCATTACGGCTGCTTGACCAAACTGTTCAAAAGCCTCAGCAATCTTTTGCTTGGCCTCGGCCTCTGCTACCCCTTTTAAGCGAATGATTTCCGCATCTGTCGTACCTTGTGCCCTTTGTGCGTCCGCTTTAGCAAGACCGTCCATTCGAACACGTTCCGCTTCCGCTTTGGCCATGGCTTCAATTTTATACTTATCGGCATCCGCTTCTGTAATCTGTTTCATCTTGTTAGCGGAAGCTGCCTGCTCTACCGCATAACGATCGGCATCCGCCTTTTTCTTCACTTCTGAATCATATTGCTTTTCACGGCGGAGGATTTCTTTTTCCTCTAACTCAATCTGCTTCTGCCGTTCGATAATCCTAATTTGCATTTCCTGTTCTGTTACATCCTGCTTAGATCTGGCCGTTTCAAGATCGTAAGCTTGGTCAGCCCGTGCTTTGGCAATATCCTGCTCACGCCGGAATTCCGCAACCTTTAGCTTGTTGATTTTTTCGGCTTCGGCTATTTCAGTTGCCCTCTCAAGTTCGGCTCGTTGGGCTTCCTTCGAAGCTTCGGCTCGCTTGATTCGCGTTTCTTTCTCTGCATCGGCGGTAGCTATATCCGCATCCCTCTTCACTTGTGCAATCCTTGGCTTACCTAGCGATTCAAGATATCCATTTTTATCCCGAACATCTTTAATTGTGAACGATACGATAATGAGTCCCATTTTAGCCAAATCCTGCGAAGCTACCCTCTGTACTTCCTGGGAAAACTTTTCACGGTTTTTATAAATTTCCTCGACTGTCATCGAACCCAGGATGGAACGAAGATGTCCCTCTAAAACTTCCCGCGCTTCCTGTTCACGGTCATCTTTTGATTTACCAAGGAATTGCTCTGCCGCAGTGGCAATATCAGTGATTGAACCACCAATTTTTATAATTGATACACCATCAGCCATGACCGGAACACCCTGCTCTGTGTACACTTCGGGAGTAGAGACCTCAAGTTTGCTTGACAGCAAGCTCAATGGCTCTGCTTGCTGGAACACCGGCAAAACGAAAGCACCTCCACCGCGGACGATTTTAATTTTATTTCCTGATTCGTCGATGTGGACATTCTTGCTGCCCAAGTAACTTCCAGTCACTATCAAGGCCTCATCAGGACCAGCAGTACGGTATTTCGTAACAAACACAGCAATAAGTGCGATTAATAAAAATGCAACAATGGCGACAACAATCCAAATTAAACTAAACATAAATGACCTCCTACCTTTTATTCATTCTCATGGGGCATGACATAGACAACCCCATTTTTAACTTCGATGATCAAGACTTTTGTATCCGAAACAATTCCTTCATTATTATAACTGGCCGCAGTTTTCGCGATGCTCCCGCTGATGCTTTCGATTAAGACTTCCCCAAACCCATCAACCGGGACTGATGTCAGAACCCTGCCAACCCTGCCCCTCAGGTCATTGTCATGAAACGTTAAGCTTTCCTCCGCCGATGAGATGGGAATCAACACAAATACATTCAATAGGGTGACAATTGTAAATGAAATGAGAACAGAAATGCCTGCACTGATTCCACTATTAAGTCCTGTAAGCGATTCAAGCAAAAACCCGCTTGCAAAAAATACGGTCAAAAAACTAAAAATGAGGGTTGGATTAAATATATCCGGTAATTCCAGGCCAGAAAATATATCATTAAACAAGATAAATAGGAATGTTAGCCCCCCGAATATAATTAATCCATATAAATAGACTGTTTCTAATGGAACTCCAAATAACTCCATCTCTTTCATCCTTTTAATTCGATTTTTCTTTCCGCTTACTACTATTAAGACCTAGAATAAGCGTTTTAACTCCTTTTGAAAGAAATATGGCAATAATCCCCCCCATTTACTTCACTTACCATTAATACGATTGACGTTACAGAAAGTTTCATTTTTTTCCAAGTTTTACGAAACTGCAACAACTAGGACTTTATTAAAATAAAAATCATAATATCATTGACAGTGTTTACTTATCATATTAAAATTCTTTATATGTTAACTCATTTTATAACTAGGTTTACAATAGGAGGAAGCACGATGAGGGAAAGTCACGAAAAATTAAGAATGATGATGGTTACAGCCTTATTTGCAGCACTTATTGGGATCCTTGCCCAAATTACAATCCCTCTGCCGTTAGTACCGATTACAGGACAAACTCTAGCTATTGGTCTGGCAGCCACTATACTAGGTTCACGTTATGGAACCTCTTCGGTTTTATTATACTTGTTCATAGGAGCTGCAGGAGTACCAGTGTTCGCTGAAATGTCTGGAGGACTAGCGAAGATATTCGGTCCGACTGGCGGTTATTTATTATCCTATATCCCGACAGCTTATCTTACCGGGCTGATTTTGGAAAAAACACGTTTCTCAGTTGCAATGGCTTTCCTTGCAAATATTATCGGGATGATCATAACATTGATCATCGGTACGATTTGGTTAAAATATATGAGCTCATTATCATGGACAGTTGCATTTGCCAGCGGTTTTGCCCCATTTATAATCGTGGGCATTTTAAAGGCATTCCTTGCATCTTGGCTTGGCATTACAATCCGATCAAGGTTAGCATCAGCTAATATGCTGCCCAAAAAAAATGCACCACTTTCCCAATAATGGGTAAATGAGAAAAGGGTACCGCAAGCGGTACCCTTTTCTTCATTATTCAAAATTCCAGAACACTACAAAAAAAAGACTCTTAAAAAAGAATCTTTTTTGCAAGTATTTATTGCGGTCCTATCCCCATAAGTCCGAATATGAATAGCAAATGTATGTTATCCCCTTTGCTAACCGTAATCATTTTACTATAGGAACAGTAATTTGACAACTATTGAAGGCACATATGAACATGCGGAATATGAAAACGTATTTTAGTTACTTATTATTCACTTTATATTCTTTTTTTGTACCATCTTCGTAAACGACCTCTAAATCAAATTCTTGATAGTCATCCTTCAAATTAAAAGCTTTTGTCACTTCTTGAATGACTTCCTCATCTGTTGAATCTTTGGTGAATGTCAATTTTTCTAGAATCGGGGTCAATTCTTTCATTGCTTCATCACCGTGAACTTCGTGTTTGTTAAGTTTATCCTCAATCGAAGCTTCTGTTTGAGCTCCCATGGTATCATATTCAGCTTCGTATTCGTTATCATTGCCGGTATAATCCACTTCTAATTGAAAATCCTTATATGTGAAAGGCAGTTTTTCATTATTATCCGTGCCTGTTTCAGGATTATTTTCCGCTTGATTTTCATTTTCCTGAACCGGTGGGTTTTTCACTTCATCATTTTCTTCGCCGCATCCAGCCAAAACAAGCATAGTGGCAAACGGCACTATATTTTGATTGATCTTCTCATTAGTTTTTTCCTCCTTTAGTCTGTTTACCTTAATTATTTCCTTATAGGAGTCATTTAAAACCTCAACCAATCTCTCAGATACATCAAATCGCCCAAGTGATCATAGTGGTAGGATATAAAACAATACCGCAAAAAAGTGTGTGGCAGTTCCCCCAAGCACGAATACATGCCAAACCGCGTGATGGAACGGAAAACCGCGCCAAACATAAAAGATGGCTCCAAACGTATAAAGCAATCCCCCAGCAATCAGTAACTGGATACCAGCTGAAGGCATCGTTGCTGTAAGTGGTCCCCAAACGATAACGATCATCCACCCCATGGCAATATAAAGAATCGTCGAAAGGAAGAGGAACTTTTTCACATAGAAAGCTTTAAAGACGACGCCAATGATTGCAACTCCCCAAATGATACCTAGCAGTGTCCAGCCTAGTGACCCTTTGATCACAAGAAGCATGATGGGCGTGTATGTTCCAGCAATGAATATATATATGGCTGAATGATCAAAGATTTCAAATATATCCTTTGTTTTACCTTCTGGAAAACTATGCACTAACGTGGAAGAGACGTATAAAAGAAGCATGGAAACACCATATATGACTGAAATGACAACATTTAAAGGCGATCCTGTCTGGGCTGAGAATATGATTAAAAACACAAGTGCCGCAATACTTAACAAAACCCCGACACCGTGGGTTATCGCATTGACTACTTCTTCTTTTTTTGTATAAACATGTGTATTGGCCATGTTACAGCTCCTTAATACCGGATAATTTTTTAGTATTCCCCTAAAGTATACATCAGATCTTCCAATCAATATAGAAAAGTGAATATTAGCTTGATATCCTCCACTAATTAGATTATCATCTAATTAGATAACAATCTAATTACAGAGGGGGATAAAAGTGCAATTAGAAAAATTGGTCGCTTTCCATAAAACGATTGGTGATGTGACCAGGATTAGGATTATATCCATTCTGGCAAACGGTCCAAAACACGGACAGGCTCTTGCGGGAATATTAAAATTGACTGCCCCGACAATTTCACACCATTTAACGAAATTGAAGGAAATTAATTTAGTGAAGGATCGGAGGGAAAAAAATACGGTATATTATTTTTTGAATGAAGATGTCCTAGAGCATTATTCTTCAGCATTGCCTAAAATCGTTTCAAATAAGGGGGACTCCAATAAAGTGGATAAACAAAAGCTGATTTTAGAGCATAAAAAGATCCTTGAAAACTTTTTTACACCAGATGGTCGACTAAAAACCATACCAGCACAAAGAAAGAAGAAAATGATCGTTCTTTATCATATTGCAGGTCTTTTGGAAAAGGGACGTAAATATTCAGAAAAAGAACTGAATGAATTCATCCAGTCATTCCATGATGATTACGCAACGATAAGACGTGAACTCATTATCGGAAGCATCATGTACCGGGAAAACAGTATTTATGAACTGAATCCCCGCGAGATGTGGGCTGAAATTGTTTAAGGGTTAGTTTTATGCATGAAAAACCGGCCTCCCTTAGTTGGTGAGACCGGTTCTTGAAATGTAGTTTATATGGCAAAATGATGGCCGCCGATGATTTTGATTACCTCCAATTGTTTCATCCATTCGCTGTCCGAAATACTGGGATTCCAAAAATACAAGGCATCATTTGTGTAGCCATGAATAGCCAATGCTTCATTGACAGCCTTCTTGGCATCATCTCCGGCTGCTTTGTTTATACTGCCATCAGCAACGGGCGAGAATTGGTTTTTTTGATATATCACTTCCCGGACCGTATCAGGGAATTCTTTGCTATCAAGGCGATTCAAAACTACTCCTGCCACCTCGACCTTTCCTCTGTAAGGCTCCCCTTTGGCTTCTGCATGCACAAGCCTTGCTAATAATTCTTTATCATTTTCATTCATTGCATGTGGAATAACCAATGTTTTACCAGGTTCGGCAACATTATTTACATTATTATTGACTTCTTTTAACTTTTTGATTGGGACACCATACTGCTTCGCAATATCCCATATCGATTCACCTTGTTTAATGACATGTTTGGTTGCTCCATCAGAAGCTATACTGGTCGCTCCCTTAGGAATAGCTATCCCAAGTACGATGACACTTAGAGTCATTATCACGGTTATTAATACTGATAATTTCATCTTGTAACCTCCTCGTTAAGCATCTTCCTAGGATAACAGACCATATGGGAGAAAACAGTGCTAAATTTTTTCCAAGGAAACCAAGGAAAAACTTTCACGGGCCAATTAACTTAGAAATTTTGAAGATTCCCATTCCATTCTTCACGTAGTATACCCATTCTGATTGAATCATAATAATAACCATCATAATAACGGCATTTTCTCATTCTTCCCTCAACTTGCATGCCTACCTTTTCCCCAACAGCCATCATACGTTCATTACCTGACCATGTCGTCAGTCCAACCCGCTCAATCTCCAAGTTTTCGAATAAATAGTCTATGAACATCATTAACGCTTCTGTCCCATACCCGCCATTCCAATACTTGGGCTCAAAAATCGTAATCCCGATTTCCAGCCAACGTGATGGTTCATGTTCCCAGTAATATACAACAGAACCTATTATTTGATCGTTTTTTTCCATTAACAGCTCGGAATAAGTCCCCATTTTCCCATCATAGGTTCTGTGCTTTGTTTCTTTATCGATATAAGTATGGTAATCCATGATTTCAAGAGGAAAGTAAGGTGCATCCCACTTCTTCCATTCTGGATTGACCTCTCCATATTTCAGGCTCCATAAACGTTTTAAATCGGCTTGTTTAACGTTCCGCAATATTACTTTGCTTCCTTCAATCCAAACATCGTCCAATCCTTTTCCTCCTCTTGTTCCTGACTGTACCTTCCATTTTAACGATCGACAGATAATTTAATGAAATATTGCCTATCTCTGGGACCATCGAATTCACAAAAATATATCCCCTGCCATGTACCAAGGATTAAAGTACCTTTATGGATGATCACCTGTTGTGAAGAACCAACCGTACTTGATTTCAAATGGGCAGCCGTGTTTCCTTCCATATGTAAATCCAATGTATGATTCCATGGGTATTGCTCATCCAATCTTCTTAGCATATCCTTTTTGACATCGGGATCTGCATTTTCATTAATCGTGATCCCTGCTGTCGTATGCGGACAATATATAAGAGCTACCCCCTCTTGTATCAAGTTTTCATTGATGAATTCCTGCACTTCTGCCGTAACATCAATCATATCATCTCTTTTAGTTGTTTTTAAGGTGTTTTTCTTTAGCATGTACATCCACTCCTTTCTTCTTTTTAAAACTCCTTTACCCATAAACATGACATTTATGCTTTAATAAACGATTCAAGAACGAACGATAAGCAAAACCTATCGATGGCGATTAAAAAAACAAGCTATTTTTATTGATCTTTTTATTTTAATATTGGATATATAAGGAAGCGAGAGGGGGGGGAGAAAAATGGGTTTCATTTTTAAAGCAATCGATCATTTCCAATTAGCATCTCCCAAAAATACCGAGGACCAATCAAGGAAGTTTTTCACTGAGATTCTAATGTTCCGGGAAGTGGATAAGCCTGCAGCCTTAAGGTCAAGTGGCGGAGTATGGTTCGAATCAGGATCGATCAAAATTCATGTTGGAACGGAAGATCAGTTCATTCCCGCGAGAAAAGCCCATCCAGCACTTGAAGTAGAAAATCTTAGAGACTTTAAACAACATTTAATAACGAATCGTGTTTCTTTTACTGAAGACAAAAGGTTACCTGGGGCGAACCGGATTTATATATCCGATCCCTTCGGCAATCGGATTGAAATTTTGGAATGGATATAATAAAAGCGGGTCCATAATAAATTTGGACCCGCTTTGTATTATTAATTATTTCTGTTTCTTTTTCCAGAACCCCAACATTAAAGCGGTAATGAGGGATCCTATTAAAATGGCCAGCAAATAGAGAAAAGGATGGTTGACAAGGGGGATGACAAAAATTCCTCCATGTGGTGCGGGCAGAGTTACACCAAAAGCCATTGACAGGGCTCCTGCTGTCGCTGCTCCTACAACACTGCTGACGATAACGCGCAATGGATACGCCGCCGCAAAAGGAATGGCTCCTTCTGTAATGAATGACGCACCCATAAAGTAATTAGTGAATCCAGACTTTCTTTCCATTTCACTGAATTTACTTTTAAAGAATGTAGTCGCAAAGGCAATTCCTAGAGGAGGTACCATTCCACCTGCCATTACGGCAGCATGAGGTCCGAAACTTTGAGCTTCAATAGCTGCAAGTCCGAAAGTGAAAGCGGCTTTATTCAGGGGCCCACCCATATCTACAGCCATCATACCTCCTAGAATCAATCCAAGCAAAATAGCATTCGTACCTGATAAACCTTGCAGCCAGTTGGTCAGGCCCATGTTAATTGCGGTTACTGGTTCATTTATGAGAAAAATCATGATCAATCCTGTAATTAACATACCGAATACAGGATAAAGTAAAACGGGCTTAATCCCTTCGAAGTTCTGTGGCAACTTGGAAAACAATTTTTTCAATAATAAAACGACATAACCTGCAAGGAAACCGGCGATTAGTCCGCCAAGAAAACCGGCATGAGCCTGTGCTGCCAATAAGCCCCCAACCATACCAGGAGCAAAACCCGGACGGTCGGCAATACTTGAAGCAATGAATCCAGCCAGGACAGGGACAAGTAAGAAGAAGGCACCATTTCCCCCGCCAATATCACTTAATGCTTTGGCAATGGGATTATAAGCCGGATTTGCCGGATCGGCTGCCTCAATTCCAAAAAAGAAAGAAAGCGCAACCAAGATTCCGCCTCCTACAACAAATGGAAGCATATTACTTACGCCATTCATTAAGTGCTTGTAAATCCCCAGCCCTCCTTTTGATGAATCACCTTCGTCACTTTTATCATTCCCAGTTCCTTTGTAAACGGGTGAATCCTGATTCAAGGCTCTATTTAACAGCTCCTCGGGCTTCCGGATCCCCTGGGCAACCGGGACAATAATGACATGTTTACCATTAAAACGATCCATCTCCACCTGCTTATCCGCTGCAACGATAATCGCATCCGCCTCATCAATTTCTGCCGCAGTTAAACTATTTTTGATTCCTGTCGATCCATTTGTTTCCACTTTGAAATCGATTCCCATTTCCTTCGCTTTGGCCTTTAACGCATCAGCAGCCATATAAGTATGGGCAATTCCTGTTGGACAAGCTGTAACAGCAAGGATTTTCCCTTTTTTGTTACCGCTGGCAGCATCACTTGATTGCTGTTCTTCTCTTTCTTCTTCATCTGCTTCCATCTCTTTTTGATTGATTATCTCTAACACTTCTTCACCAGAAGAAGCCGAGATCAATCGCTCTCTGAATTTTTCATCCATCAGTAATGAAGAAAGCCGGGAAAGGGTTTCCAAGTGATCCGCATTCGCTCCTTCACTTGCTGCAATCATAAAGAACAGATGAGCTGGCTGTCCGTCAAGCGATTCATAATCCACACCATTAACCGATTTGCCGAAACAGATGGCAGGTGCCCTCACAGCATTTGTTTTAGCGTGTGGTATGGCTATCCCTTCACCAATCCCTGTCGTGCTTTGTTGTTCACGTTTTAAGATGGCAGCTTTGAAAGCCTCCACATCGTTTAACCTGTCGGCCTCGGCTAACTTCCCTGACAGTTCATCAATGACAGCTTGCTTTGTAACACTTTGTAGATTGATTATGATTGTATCCAATTTCAACAAGTCTGTAATTTTCATAGAGTCAGCCTCCTGTTAGTTGATTGATATCAATTTGCGGTAATAACTCTTCGATTTTATCTAATGTACCAAGATCGGATGAAAAGGCTGTAGCACTTCCTGCTGCAAGACTGAATCGGAAAGCAGATAAAATATCGTCTGTCTTTTCATATGTCCCGATGAAACCGGCCACCATGGAATCACCGGCACCCACCGAGTTGAGGACTTTACCTTTTGGCACATTAGCGGAATATGACTCACCACCGGAGCAAAGCACGGCACCCTGTCCTGCCATTGAAACGATAACATTTTGTGCTCCTGAATGAACCAATTTAGAACCATATTCAATAGCATCATCAACCGTTCTAATTTCGGTAGAAAAAAGTTCACCCAGTTCATGGTGATTAGGCTTTATCAAAAATGGCCGATGTGGAAGGACACCCAGTAATTCCTTACCACTTGTATCCACTACCACTTTAATGCCATTATCAGAACAAGACTTTGCCATGGCTTCGTATACATCCGAAGGGACGCTTGGAGGGATGCTCCCTGACAAAATGAGAATATCATTATTTTTCAACTGTTCAATCTGACTAAATAATTGTTGATAATTCCCTTTTGAAATAACTGGCCCTTGGCTATTGATTTCGGTCTCAAGCCCTGTTTTCAATTTAATGTTTATTCTTGTATCTCCTGTTATCTCTGTAAAATCCGTGAAAATCTCTTCCTGTCTTAAAAACCTTTTTACAAATTCACCTGTTTGTCCACCTATGAATCCTAAAGCTGTTGTACTGTTTCCAAGCCTTTTAAGCACCCGGGAAACATTAATCCCTTTTCCTCCAGGGAATTTGGCATCATAACTAGTTCGATTCACCTTGCCCATTTTAAAACTATCCACCTCGACCAGATAATCGATGGATGGGTTAAGTGTTACTGTATAAATCATTAAATGGTCACGACCTTTACCTTTGGATTTTTATGGAGCTGAGCAACAGCCTCTTCATCATTGCTGTCAGTAAGGATTATGGCATCGCTTACATCTGCCACCTTAGCGAAAGTAGCTTCATTTAATTTTGTACTGTCAGCAAGCACGTAGGTTTCGTTAGAGAGTCGTAATGCCATCTTCTTCAGCAGAGCTTCTTCCGGATCTGGTGTTGTGAAACCCAATTCTTGATGGATGCCGTTCATTCCCAAGAAACATTTATCAAAACGGTATTCATTTAAAAATTGTACAGCATTACTTCCTATAACCGCATTTGTCGAGAATTTAATCGTTCCGCCCACTAAGACTGTTTTGATTTCCAATTCAATAAGTTTTGGAATATTCATAAGACCATTTGTCATGACCGTTATATTCTTATCCTTTAAATAAGGAATCATTTCCGCAGTGGTTGTGCCTGCATCAAGATATATGCAATCATTTTTCTCTATGAATGAAGACGCCAGCTTTGCTATCAGTTGTTTTTCAGCTAATGCTTTGTTTTGCTTTTCAATAGTTGTTGGTTCAAGGCCTTTTCTTTGAAGTAAAGATGCCCCGCCATGCACGCGTTTCAAGAGCTTCATTTCTTCGAGCTGTACTAAATCTCTCCGAATGGTCGATTCCGAAGCATGTAACTGATCTACAAGCTCCTGAAGCTTAATCGTTCCCTGTTCTTTAAGGATCGATAAGATGAACTGGTGCCTTTCAGTTGTCAACAATCCGCCCACCTCACTTTAATATCATCATCATATATGAAAACAAAGGAATAATCAATCACAAACATTTAAAAATATTCAAATTCATTCAAAAATACATTCAAAAACATTCAAAACAGAGATAAACCCTTTTCATGACTCCCATTATCTTTTTTTCAATGAAAATATACCATTCAGTTAAACTCCTTCACAAAAAAATCCCCCATGTCATTTTGACATGGGGGGGTTTCATATTATTATTAGCCTTGAAGTAAAAGTTGTTCTGGATCTTCTAGCATATCTTTGATAGCTACTAAGAAACCAACCGCTTCTTTTCCATCAACGATACGATGATCGTAAGATAATGCAAGGTACATCATTGGTCTGTTTTCGATTTGATCTCCAACAGCGATTGGACGAGTCTTAATTGTATGCATGCCCAAGATTCCAACTTGAGGGGCATTCAAGATAGGTGTAGATAATAGGGAACCGAAAGTCCCTCCGTTTGTGATAGTAAAAGTACCACCAGATAAATCTGAAAGTCCCAGTTTGTTGTTACGCGCTTTTACAGCCAAATCAGAAATGTTCTTTTCGATTTCAGCAAAGCTTTTGCGGTCAGCATCCCTTACCACCGGAACAACAAGACCTTCATCAGTGGATACCGCTACACCGATATCATAAAAGTTCTTTTTCAGGATATGGTCGCCTTTGATTTCTGCATTCAATAACGGATATTTTTTCAATGCGCCAATGACCGCTTTAGTGAAGAATGACATGAAACCAAGTTTAACATCATTTGCTTTCACGAAAGAATCTTTATGGCGGCTACGCAATTCCATAACTGCAGAAAGATCGACTTCGTTAAAAGTAGTAAGCATGGCTGCTTCGGATTGTACTTGAACTAGACGTTTGGCAATGGTTTGACGACGGCGAGTCATCTTCACCACTTCAATGCGATCATCATTCACTTCAACAGGTGCTGCTGCTTGTTTAGCTGCAGGAGCTTGTGTTGGAGCTGCTGCAGGTGTCACAGGTGCATTACTTGCTGCTTCTACATCTTGTACACGTACACGACCAAGTGGATCGACTACAGGCACTTGAGTCAAGTCAATTCCTTTTTCACGAGCCAATTTCCTTGCAGCTGGTGAAGCAATGACTTGTTGATTTGATGATGCTTCTTTCGTTTCAGCTTTAGGAGCCTCTTTAACAGGAGCCGCTTGTTCCGCTTTAGCTGGTTCTTCTTTGGCTACTTCGGCCTTAGGAGCTTCCGCTTTTGGAGCTGCTGCAGCTGACCCATTTTCATCAACGATAGCGATAGCCTGTCCAACTTGGACAGTATCGCCTTCTTCTGCTAATTGTTCCGAAAGTGTACCCGTATAATCTGAAATGATTTCCACGTTTACTTTATCCGTTTCAAGTTCAAGGACATATTCGCCTTTTTCAACGTGATCACCGGGTTGTTTTAACCATTGCGCAATAGATCCTTCAGAAATTGATTCTGCTAATTCAGGTACTTTTACTTCAGCCATTTTATTTCTCCCCCTCATTATTGCGTGTAATTGCTTGAGTCATAATCCGTTGTTGTTCATTTTTATGGACAAGCGGATCTCCCTCAGCCGGGCTTGATCTGCGTTTCCTTCCTATATATGTTACTGAAAGATTTCCAGGAGCCGCTGCATTAAGGCGAGGTTCAACAAAAGTCCAAGCCCCCATATTCTTAGGTTCTTCTTGAGCCCAGAAGATCTCTTTAAGATTTGTATATTTTTTCAAAGCTTCCTGAACGCCAGTGAACGGGAATGGATAAATTTCTTCGATACTGATGATTTGCAACCAGTCCGTATTTTGTTCAGTTGCCGCTTTTTCACGAAGTTCAACCGCCAATTTACCTGATGCAAAAACAATGCGTTCAACCGATTTAGGTTTTTTGCCTAATGCTTTTGTTTCTACGAATGATTCAAAAGAACCTTCACTGAATTCTTCAGCTGTAGAAGCCATCACTTGATTACGAAGCATACTCTTCGGTGTCATGATGACAAGCGGACGAACTTGCTCTTGATCCAAAATCTTAGCTTGTCTTCTAAGGATATGGAAGTATTGAGCTGCCGAACTTAAGTTAGCAACAGTCCAGTTGTTTTCAGCCGCTAATTGAAGGAAACGCTCTAGGCGTGCACTTGAGTGCTCTGGCCCTTGTCCTTCGTAACCATGTGGAAGCAGCATAACAAGACCTGATTTTTGACCCCATTTTGCACGGCCAGCCGCAATGAATTGGTCAAAGATCACTTGTGCTGTATTTGCGAAGTCACCGAATTGGCCTTCCCATAATACAAGTGCCTCAGGAGCAAATACATTATAACCATATTCATAAGCCAAAACTGCCGTTTCAGTAAGCGGACTGTTATGCACAGCGAAAGAAGCTTTAGCAGTTTTAAGTGTGTGAAGTGGTGAATATGTTTTTCCATTAACACTGTCATGTAACATGATATTACGTTGAGCGAATGTTCCACGCTCTGAGTCTTGTCCTGTCAAACGGATTGGAGTACCGTCACTCAATATGGATGCAAATGCCAGTGTCTCGGCATGAGCCCAATCAATTTTACCGTCAGCACCAAAGGAATCCAAGCGACGTGATAAAATCTTACCTAATTTTTTATTAGGAGTGAACCCTTCCGGCCACTTAACAAGTTCTTCGTTAATTGAAACCAGTTCTTGTTTCGGAACAGCCGTTTCAATGGCTGGAAGTCCTCTTTCGATAATCCCGGGAGGATTACATTCTTTAGAAGCTTCCGGTTTATTTCCGGAAATTTTCGCATATGCATCTGCAAGCCTTGTATCCACTTGCTCAGCAATTGCTTTAACTTCAGCTTCAGTGAACTCGCCAGATTGAATGAGTTTCTTCCCATAAAGCTCTTTGACTGTTTGGTGCTTATGAATTAATGCATACATTTCAGGTTGAGTCACCAATGGCTCATCCATTTCGTTATGGCCGAAACGTCTGTAACCGATCAGGTCGATCAAGAAATCCTTATTGTATTTTTCGCGATATAGGTTAGCAAGGTTCACCGCAGCCATACATGCCTCTGGATCATCTGCATTCACATGTACGATCGGCACTTCAAAGCCTTTTGCCAAATCACTGGCATATAGGGTTGAACGTGAATCTTCACTTTCCGTTGTGAAACCAATCATGTTATTGGCGATGATATGGATAGCGCCGCCAACTTGATAACCGCGTAAACGGCTTAAGTTAAACGTTTCCGGAACAATACCTTCACCAGGGAATGCTGCATCACCATGAATCAGGATTGCTAGTGATTTGGAAATGTCTTGAACAGGGAATCCTTTTTCTGAACGGTCTTCTTGTGCCGCACGAGAATACCCTTCCACGATTGGACCGACTACTTCCAAGTGACTTGGGTTATTGGCAAGTGTAACCCTTGCTTTTTGTATGTTAGCATTCGTAATCTGTTTATCCAGACCTAAATGGTATTTAACATCACCAGTCCATCCGTTGTTAATGCCTGTTGAACCTTCGGAAGGAACCAAATCTTTATTAGGTGAATGTTGGAATTCAGAGAAAATGACCTCATATGGCTTTCCTAGTACGTGTGCAAGCACATTCAAACGTCCCCGGTGAGCCATGGCAATATTCACATTCCCTGTTCCATTTTGAACAGTTTGTGAAATCATTTCATCTAAAATCGGCACTAGGGCATCTAGTCCTTCAATAGAGAAACGTTTTTGCCCCACATATGTGCGGTGAAGGAATTTCTCGAAACCTTCAACTTCATTCAATCGCTTAAGTAATAGTTCTTTTTTCTCTTTAGCCACTTCCGGGAACATTTTTCCGGATTCGACCATATCAGTAAGCCATTGCTTTTCGTCCAAGTCATTAACATGGTGAAATTCAAAGGCTATCGTTTTTGTATAAAGTTGTTTTAGGTATTGAACGGCTTCGTATCCGTCTTTCACGTTTTCAGGTGATTCTGGACAAATTAAGTCAGCCGGTATTTTCCTTAAATCATCTGCGGTCAATCCATATTTTTCAAAGTGAATTTGTTCCGTGTCTAGAGCTTCTTCTTTTAAAGGATAAATATTTGCAGCAAGATGTCCGTATGCACGGATGTTTTCTGCTAACTTAACTGCAGACATTATTTTCTTCATTGGAAGAACTTCTCCAGTTTGTACAGTTGGTGCATTTCCGATTGTTGTTTCAGCCGATACATCGAATGAAGGAGGACCTGATACTTCAAAAAAGTTTTTCAGTTCCGGATCTACTTCTTCCGGGTTGGCTTGAAATAGATCGTATTGCTCCATGACATACCCAAGGTTTGGACCTGAAAAAGTTTTCCATGGGTCGTATGCCTTAGCGTCCTTGATGGTCATTTTGTAAACCCCCAAATTTTTCTCATAATTTTTTGCATTTCGTTTTATCTATCCCCAAATTTCTTTCTTCTAAATTTTCCCCAAATATATGATATATAATAAACAACTTTGGTACTTGAATAATAAAATTTTAAAGGATAAAACGTTTTCAGATGTTATATTAACATGTTTTTGTCGAAATATCCAAAGGTTAAACTACTTTATGCAACCTTTTTTAAACTATATTTCTGCTTAATTCGTCAAAATACGCTTTTAATAGACTATTTTGCTCATTTAAGCCTTTTTTTCGTTAAAAAAAGATTTTCGTATTTTTGTATAATGTTTATATTTCAGGTATATTTAACTAGACTGAAAACCCTTTCACGGTCAATCAAACTTCCAAACTGTTAAGCTAAGATTGCCATATTGAAATGTTCTGTAAAGGAGAGCTGCTTTTTTGCTGTCATCTCCTGCCCCCATTGCGATGATTAGTGGAATGAAATGCTCTTTGGAAGACACTGCATCTGTACTATAAGGAGCGATTTTTTCATAATTAAACAAAGATTCCACATCCCATTTCATGATCTTCTCTTCGACCCAGTTCTCAAAGGTGATTGCTCACCCCTCTGCAACATGCATATCCTCCAGAATATGGGTGAAATTATGGACAATTCCACCGCTCCCGATAATTAAAACATTACTTTCCTTTAATTCCCTCAATGTTCTCCCGATTTCATACTGCTTTTCCAATGGAAGTGCATGACTGATGGACATAGATACAATCGGGATGTTAGCTTCAGGATACATAATGTGCAAAAGCCCCCATGCTCCATGATCTAGGGGACGCCTTTCATCAAGTTGCCCCCATACACCTATGCTTGACAATAAGGTTAAAATTCGATCGGACAGCTCCAGGCACCCCGAAACAGGATATGTTATCTGAAATATTTCTTCAGGATACCCTGCAAAATCATAAATGACTTCATGCTTCCCTACTGATCTGATCTTCACTTTCCCAATGTGCTGACAAAATAACGATGGCAGCAAGCTTTTCCATACCCTTCATATATTCCTTCAAAAAAGAAGTGTAGCTATTTTTCTCTAGAGCCAATAAAGGTGTTCCATGTGTTAAAAACAATGATGGCATCCATAGAAACGATAAATCCTTTCGCAAAAGTAATCTCTTATCCCTATACCTTAAATTACTAACCATAAACAATGTGTTCATCAATTAAATTGTATTTTTGGGGTTGTCTCGTCAATCGTATCAAAGGTATACCCTTCTTTTTTAAGGTATTCAATAATATCAGGCAATGCCTTCACTGTATTTTTCATACTATTGATATCATGCAATAAGATATTAACTTGCTTTTGATCTTTCGTGCCTTTTTGTACGGAAGTAATGATTTGTTGTTCACTTATTGATGGACTGATCCCATCTGTCGAATCAATCGTCCAATCAAAATAAATATACCCTTTTTCCTTTAGTTGTTGAAGGATGCCATTTATGATGGGTTTAGTTGCAGCCTGATGCCGAAGACGATTATTGGAACCGCCAGGAAGGCGTACAATACGGCTTTTTACCCCAAACTCCTTTTGCAGCATGGTTTCAAGCCTATTCAAATCTTGAAAGAAGCTCTCCGTCGATCGATAAACGATGGAATAATCATGTGTATAAGAATGAAGGGCAATCGCATGACCCCTGGAAATCATTTCCTGATAGCATTCCTTTGCGTATGGTTCTTCGTTACCTTTAACGAAAAATGTGGCCTTAACATGATAGCGGTCCAAAATATCTAATATCGCCATGGTATTCAAAGAAGGTCCATCATCGAAAGTCAAATAAGCGACTTTCTGATTTTCCTTACTTTTTAGGATTGGTTCCATCTCTTCGGGAACCATTGCATGTACTTGAATGGCCAGCACATCCGTCAAGAACAAAATAATAATGAAAGAACATACTATGAGAAATAATTTATGCGGATTCTTCATATGCTGCATCCCCTTCCTTTTGACCATTAAGATGTACCATTCAAGAGGTTTCATGCGCAATAAGGCAGCGGTAAAAAATACCGCTGCCTTATCCATATGCTTATCGATCGACATTAAAGTAACGAGCTTCAGGATGTGCAAAAACAATGGCTGAAACGGAAGCTTCAGGTTCCATCATGCATCCTTCAGTCAATTCCACGCCAATATCCTGAGGTTGTAACAGGCGGAATAGCTTTTCCTGGTCCTCTAGATTAGGACAAGCTGGATAGCCAAATGAAAATCTTTGCCCGGTGTACTTAGCGGCAAACCGCTCTTTCATAGACATTTCAATCGGATCGCTTATACCTAAATCATCACGCATTAATTGATGAATTCTTTCCGCAAACCCTTCAGCCGTTTCGAGAGCAAGTGATTGAAGGGCGTGATTTTTCAAAAAATCACCTTCAAGCTTTAGTTTTTCTGCCCATTTTCTGATCCCTTTTCCTGCGGTTACCAGGAAGAAACCAACATAATCCATTTGCCCGGAGGAAACCGGTTTCGCGAAGTCCGCTAAACAAAGGTGCGGATTGGTATCTTGCCGAGGAAAGTCAAAAGTTTCCAATATCTCCTGGTGATTTTCCGGGTTATAAACCAAAAGTTTATCTCCTTCACTTTGAGCAGGGAAAAATTGATAAATTGCATGCAAACCGTAATCGGGTTCTGTCTTTAAGAATTCAATCAATTCATCAACAAGCGCATTAAGCTGCACTGCTTTTTCATCCCCTTGCTTTAGCAATTCGGCGACTTTACCTTTTAAGCCCAAATGATGTCCAATCAGCATTTGCCTATTAATGTATGGCTGGATTACATCCAATGGATAGTTTTTCAAGACGTGACGCTTGATATCACGCGGTTTTTGAACAGGAACATTACTCAAAGGCACAGCTGCGGACTGCCTGCGAACAGGTTTTTCCATTGTGGCAGCAATGGCGGCATTGACTTTCGATTTTTCTCGTTTCTCGACTAACTCTTCTAAATACACCATTTTTTTGTCAGTGTCATGTAAAATATTCGTTACAGCCAAACCATCCATCGCATCTTTGGAATATAAAACAGGTCCTGCATATTCTGGTGATATTTTAAAATCGGTGAATTTACGGGATAGAGCTGCCCCTCCCACTAAAATAGGGGTATCTATTCCCGCCTGCCTTAAATCCTGTGCGGTTAGAACCATTTGCTGTGCTGATTTAACCAGTAACCCAGATAGGCCAATGATGGTTGGCTCATGTTTCCGAACCTCTTCAATGATTTGTTGCGGTGCGACCTTGATACCCAAATCAATGACTTCATAGCCATTATTGGATAGGATGATATCCACTAAGTTTTTCCCAATATCATGTACATCCCCCTTGACGGTAGCTAAAAGAATCTTTCCTTTTTTAGCGCTATCTTCAGAGTTTTCCATTAGCGGCTCAAGGTGAGATACAGCCGCCTTCATTGCCTCAGCACTCTGAAGCACTTCTGCGACAATAAGTTGGTTGTCGTTAAATAACCGACCCACTTCACTCATGCCATCCATCAATGGTCCATTGATGATTTCCAAAGGGGTATCACCGCGCTCAATTGCTTGATTTAAATCATCAATTAATCCTTCTTTCGTTCCTTCGATAATATAGTTTCCTAAACGTTCGTCCAATGGCAGGATAACACCATTATCCTTCTTCTCCGCTTTTTTTCCACGATAGAACTCGGTAAAGATACCTAAAGTTTCTGTAGATGTCTCAAACAGGAGTGCCTCAGCCAATTTCACTTCCTCTTCAGGTATCAGAGCGAAACGTTCAAGTTTTTCTGTATTCACGATAGCATAATCGAGACCCGCTTTTGTACAATGGTATAGGAAAACGGCATTTAGAATTTCCCTTCCCCTTGCTGGCAGACCGAATGAAACATTCGAAATGCCAAGTATCGTTAAGCATTCCGGAAACTTTTCTTTGATCGCCTTTATTCCTTTCACCGTTTCTAAAGCAGATCCGATATATTGTTCATCTCCCGTCCCTACAGGAAATACAAGCGGATCAAAAATGATGTCACTTTTGTTTAGACCATATTTATTGACAAGCAAATCCACCGACCGTTTAGCCACTTCCAATTTCCGTTCAGCATCGACGGCCATCCCAATTTCATCAATCGTTCCTACGACAACGGCAGCACCATATTGATGGACGAATGGTACAATTTTTTCAAAGCGTTCTTCACCATCTTCAAGATTAATGGAATTAATGATGGACTTTCCTTGTGAATGTTTTAATGCTTGTTCAAGTACGGCTTCATCAGTAGTATCGATGACCAACGGGACTTTCACTTTTTTGACGACCTCTTCTACAAACTCCTTCATATCGCCAAGCTCATCCCCATCAGGATCTGCAAGACAGATATCAATGACATGGGCACCTTTTTTCACCTGGGCACGTGCAATTTCAGCAGCTGGCTCGTAATGCTTTCCACGGATCAGCTCCTTGAATTTTCGAGATCCGATAACATTCGTTCTCTCACCAACGAATAAAGGACGCATTGAATCATCATAAATGAGCGGCTCTATGCCCGATACGGCATGACCATGGGCTGAGGCCGTAATGGTACGGGGCTGAATGCCTTCGAGGACCCTGGAAAGTTCTTTAATATGCTCTGGTGTCGTACCACAACAACCCCCAATGATATTGACCCATCCCTTTTCGGCAAATTGTTTCATTTTCTCTGCAAGGGAAGTCGGTGACTCATGATAGTGACCCTCTTCATCCGGGAGTCCAGCATTCGGATAACAACTGATGGCGCTATTTGCTATATCTGCAAGTGTCCTGATATGGTCTATCATGAACTCCGGACCTGTTGCACAATTCAGGCCGACAGCCACTGGCTTCATATGTTCAACCGATAAATAGAAAGCGTCTATGGACTGGCCAGCGAGTGTCGTTCCCATCGGTTCGATCGTACCTGATATGATAACAGGCACATCTTTTCCTGTTTTAGCGAAGGCTGCTTTGATTCCAGAAAAGGCTGCCTTGACATTAAGCATATCCTGACAGGTTTCCACCAATAGCAAGTCCACCCCACCATCCAAGAGACCAAGTGCCTGTTCTTCATAAGAATCGGTTAAAATATCAAAAGTCGTTCCCCCTGTTACGGAAAGGGTTTTTGTAGTGGGACCCATCGAGCCAGCCACATATCTTGGCCAATCTTCATTTGAATACTTTTCACATGCTTTAACGGCAAGCTCGGCTGAAATTTTATTAAGCTTATAAGCGACCGTGCTTATTTGGTATTCTTCAAGAACGATGCTTGTCGCTCCGAAGGTATTTGTTTCAATGATATCAGCGCCTGCTGCTAAATATTTTTCATGGATGGATTGGATGATTTCTGGTTGTGTCAGTGATAAATACTCATTGCAGCCCTCGAATTGTTCCCCACCAAAATCCTCTACTGTTAAATTCTCCGCTTGAAGCATGGTTCCCATCGCTCCATCAAGAAGGAGAATCTTAGTATCCAACTGATCTTGAATCGCTTTTTTATTCATGTACTGCCACCTCTGATGTTTGTTTACTATCTACTTTTCTAATATATTTCGTAAGTTCCGCCGTCATTTCATAGCGAAGGAACGGAGTGATTAAATATATTCCCTTGAATTTTTCCCTTGCCGCGTCCACTAGCTCTCGTGCGATATTCACCCCTTCAATCCTTGACTTTAAAGGGTCATCCCCCGCTAAAGCCATAGCCCTTCTAACATTATCGGGCAATTTGATGCCTGGGATCTCATTATGGATGAATTCTGCATTCCGTGTGCTTGTCAAAGGCATGATACCGATGAAAATCGGGGTCTCTAAATGTTTTGTAGCTTCATATACTTCTTCAATCTGCTCCACCGAATAAATTGGCTGTGTCAAAAAGGATTGAGCACCACATGCAATCTTCTTTTCCATTCTTTGTACAGCTTTATCCAGATATTTCACATTGGGATTAAAAGCGGCGGCAATTTTAAAATTTGCCCGTTGGCCCAAACTTTGACCGGAATAGGAAAGACCTTCATTAAATTGTTTGACCATACTTATCAGGTCAAACGACGATAAATCATAAACCGAAGTGGCACCTGGGAAGTCCCCAATTTTAGAAGGATCTCCGGTGATGATCAATAACTCGTTTAGCCCCACCGTCTGCAAGCCCATTAAATGTGACTGCAGGCCAATTAAATTTCGATCCCGGCATGTTATATGCACCATCGGCGTTACATTCAATTGGTTCTTCAGTAAATTAGCCAGTGCATCATTCGATATCCTTGGTGAAGCAAGTGAATTATCCGCTAATGTAATTGAATCGACCCCTGCTTTTTTCAAAACCTCAGCACCATTCATGAAACTCTCTATTCCCAACTTTTTCGGTGGATCAAGCTCAACTAGAATCGTCCTTTCAGTTTTTGCCTTTTCGTACAGTGGGATTTCCAACTCTCTATCGATCACTTCAATTATTTCTATTTCACGGGTTTTCGTAAATTTTTCTTTTACTGGTACCAAGCTTCCAATCGCATTCTTTACAGCTTGAATATGCAAAGGAGTCGTTCCACAGCACCCTCCTATGATCGTGGCACCTTGTTCACGCAGCTCTAGGGCACTTGAACCGAAATATTCCGGCACAGCTTTATAGACAAGCCTTCCATCCACATAATCCGGAAGGCTGGCATTAGGATAAATGGCAATCGACGCTTGCTTTGGCAAACTCACTTCTTCCATGGCCCTAATCATATGATGTGGACCGAGACGGCAATTCACCCCAACAACATCGGCACCCAATTGCTCTAGTTTTTGAAAGGCTTCATTTAAATGGATTCCATTTTGAAGATTACCCAGTTCATGCATCGAAACATTTGCGATGATCGGCAGTCCAGTTTCATTTTTAACGATTTGCAGGACGGTTTCAAGTTCTTCCAGGTCATAGAATGTTTCCAGAAGAATCCCATCAGGATTTTCCATCAGCAGACTGTATAGCTGTTCTCGAAAACCTCGCTTTATCTCTTCCATGCTTAAATCCGATTTCCTGATACTCCGCTGTGCACCTATTGTACCGAAGACATATGCCTTTCCTTTTGCCGCTTTTTTAGCAAGGATGATTCCCTGGCGATTGATTCTGCTTACTTCATCTTCTAGTCCATGGCGTTTCAATTTGTTGAAGTTGGCTCCGTAGGTATTCGATTGAAGGATATCTGCACCAGCTTCCAAATAGGCACGGTGAATGGACTCTATTTTATCTGGGTTCGTACAGTTTAATTCCTCATAACATTGATCGATACCATTAGAGTACAGTAAGGTCCCCATTGCCCCTTCCCCAACCAGCATTCTTTCTTTCAATTCTTTACGAAAATTCATCATTACACCCTCTCTCAAAAACAATCCTGTTTTTGGCGTTTTCTATGAGTATGAGAGAAAAGAAAAAAAACCTTCTCAAAGAAGAAGGTTTTTTGAAACATTCTCCTCATCTATCAAGCTCTGCTTGCTGGATTTAGCACCTTTGCCTAAGCTGGTTGCTGAGGTTTCTTCGGGCCAGTCCCTCCACCTCTCTCGATAAGATCCATTTATATAATTTTCATAAGATTTCAAAATTTGATTATATTTAATTTACATTAATAATCTGTCAATTTCAATACCTGATCGAATTTTTTTCACTTTTGAAGCACCAATTCTTTCTCCAAACATCAAAGAATCTGTAAGAAATGCTATATCATTTCCTTCGGAATCAATTACTTCAATTTTTTAATCCCCTCGAAAAGGTTGAGTATCTTTAACAATAAAATTTACAATGTCATTAGGATATCTATTTAAAAAAAAATGTTCTCCTTTAAACTTATGAAATTTCGCATTCCCTTCAACAACTTCGGTCCATTTTGGAATTTTTTTGATAGGAGTCGAAAAATCATTATCCGCATAAAAAACGCTTATTCCACAACTTATTTTTTCTGCTTTGGGTTGAAACTTATAATTGTCCAATATTATAAAATCTGCTCGCAAAATCGGAAGAAATATATCCATAATCTCTTTTGTATAAAATTCCTCTGAAAGTCCCCCATATTGTTCTACCGTTTGCAAGAAAGTTTCATTAGTCATATTTTCAATATTATCTCTCTTTTCAGAAATATGCGGAGCATTTCGCCCAGAAAAAAACAGATGGGTTGGTTCCTTAGTTCCCATTTGCTTAAGTTTATAATATATCTCATAAGTCAATAAGGCTCCCATACTGTGTCCAAATATAACATATTCATCGTCATATTTTAATTGTTCACTTATTCTTTTTGCGATATCTTCACTTGCTTCACCAACAGACTTGTAGCAAGGCTCTCTGAATCGAGTTCCTCTTCCAGCCAATTCACACATACACAATTCATATCTATCCGGCAGTAGTTTTTTCCATTCATAATATACATTTACCGACGCTCCAGCATATGGAATCGGAAATACTTTTATTTTATTTATTTCACTCACTCCTATGTTCAACTAAAGCCCACTATAAATTACTATATAGACCAATAAATATTCAAGATACAACCATATGTAACAAAAACGGACAATAGAAATTCAAAAGAAACATTTACAAAAAAATAAACTTCGCTCCTAGTAACTTTTATACTTTATTTAATTATACTTCTCTATTCCTCGCTGCTCTGCCAGCAACAAATTTACCATACCACTATAGCTATTTAAACCGTCTGTCTGGTTATTCGCCTTCAGATAAAAGTCATTTACAATTCTTGAAATACTTGAAATAACACTCTCATACTTATCCCGATACTGCTCATTTTGTTCTATGTCATGCTGCACCGCCTTGGACAGACTGGACATTATATCAGACGCCTTATCTGCATCAACTTTCTTTAGCGCTGATATAGAATAATCAAACGCTAGAAAAAAACCACTGTAAAGTATCATTGGATCATCCTGCTGCTTACATGCCAGATAAGCTATAAAATTTGCCTCATCCTCATGCATAAAACCACTCTGATGTGCCAATTCATGTGCCATAGTAGCAGGCGTCAAAAAAACTGGCACATGAACATTGATATTGGATTCAAAAGTAAAAGGGACAAAAATACCATTTATCCCTGCACGCGACATTAGTTTTGACATCACCACTGGTTTTGGTGTTGAATATAAAGAATGCTCCAAAATAGGATATTTCTTTGATAACATTTGCATCGACAAAACTGCGTGTTGTGCATAATAATCAAAATTATCTGATGCTTGAGCCAAAAGATCAGTATCCTCTAACTTTTCCCTTGCCAATTCCATTTCAACCGCAAGTGACTTACATAATTTCACCAGTTCCTCATCACTGTAGTTCTCCTCTTGATATGCGGTATAAGACAAAAAAGAATATCTATGATAGTTTATTCCACCCAAAACAGTATAACAAAAATATATCACGCTACAGATCGCAACTATTCCTAGAGTTCCACGATAAACTACCATCCTACGTGCACCTTTACTCATGATGGCCTTGCGCACATAATAAACTATATAAAATAGCAAAAGCATCACAACCAACACTACGAGCCATTCACTAACAGAAAATTTGACCCAAGAAGGTAAAAATCCTACTATTTTTGACAATATCGGATATACAGACCTACTGTATTTTTCTGCCCAATCCTGATGGTTCTGCGCGTATTTTGTCAGTATATAAGCCATAACTCCAAGTGAGATCAACGGCAATCTCTTAAGTAAAAGCTTTTTCATAATATACTCCTCCTATCGAATTAGTATAGGATGTACGCATAATATCATTTCTTTATTTCAATATACTTTTCCTCATAAAAATCATGTTTATTAGAAAAGACATATTGATTCATAAAATCTATAGGAAGTACTTCATAAGCCCAGTAGATACCATTAGGTCTATTACTTGAAATAGCTTGTCGGGCGATTTCAGCAGCCACCGTACCCGTTAACTCTGAACTCGTTTCCATTTGTAAATTCAATCTGCACCTAACATTCTTTCCATTTTTCACTCCTGTAGCATCAATGACTAACGCTATCCATTCCTCTTTAGGTTGCTCCTCTAAACTAATGTCTAGTTTTTTCATGGCTTCTTCAACCGAAGACTCAAGTTGCATTTGATAAAATTGCATTGCCAAACGAAAAATATAATCATTTGCTGCTATATTGTACCAGTGAAGTTCTTGTACCGAACTAACTTCTAGAATATCAATTATCTCTTGACTTAAATACGGTTTCTTATAGACAGGGACATCCACTTCAGGTACAAATTCTTTCTGCATCATATTTATATTTTCCGTTTTAACAGAATTATCACTCCAATAAGAGTCTGTTTTTCCAATTACACTATGCCCACTCATTAATATATCTGAGATAGAAGTTTTCGTATAATGTTCCGCACCACCAATATAACAATTCACATACTTAGTTTCGTCTAGTAAATGATTTATCACTCGTTTTAATAGTAGCCCTGTGATTCCAGGACAAAAACCAGCTCCTATGTAATTTACACCGTTAGCTTTAAGCTCTAGCTTTTGCTCCTGATTCAATAATAAAGCATTGGAAGCATCAACATATTTTGCTCCTACTTTCATAGCTGCCTGAGCAACTCTATCTTTAATTACAAATTCAGGTCCTGCACAATTAATGACAACCGTACAATCAGTACAGAATGCAATCAAGTTCTCCCAGTCGAAAATATCCAAAAAATGGTAGTTAAAATTATTAAGGTTCAATAATGCTGTAGGTTCACGCCGCTGTCCGCCCTTAACTATAAAGTCTTTACATAAGTTCTTACAAATGACTTCACCGATCATTCCGCCACACCCAACAACTGCTATTTGCTCCATCCGTACGACACCCCTTTAATTTGATACAAACATAAAACAGTCCAAACTTATACATACAGTGAGATTTAAAATACAAGACTAGTTATACCTTTTCTATTAAAAGATCATTATTATGTCTACTCAACATACTCAATGCATAAAATCTTTGTCTGGCTTCCATTAATTCATGATACGTCCCGTGTTCTTCAATTTTGCCATTATTCAATAAGACAATTTCATCATATCCACTAAGAATTGATTCATCCAGCCTATGTGTAATGGAAATTCTCGTAATACCCTGCATTTCACTTAACATACACTCAAGGTCACTAGCTGTTTGATTGTCCAACGCTGAAGTCGCCTCGTCCATAAGTAATATAGGTGATTTTCTCAGGAGTGCTCTTGCTATAGAAATTCTCTGTTTTTCCCCACCTGAAAAATGGATTCCATTTTCTCCACATAATACATCAAAGCCGCCTCTGTCATTAATCAATTTCTGTAACATACTCTTCTTTATTACTTGCTCAAACTCATCTGTGTCACATTCACGAAACAATTTTATATTTTGTTCAATCGTATCATCAAAGATAAAACAGTCCTGATGAATAAAACTAACATTTTGGAAAATGGACTGATCACTTATTTTCTCAAGATCAACCCCGTCATACCTGATATTTCCTTCATACCCATCATAAAACCCAGTCAACATCTTTAATAAGGTTGTCTTTCCACTCCCACTTGTTCCTACAATTGCATAAGACTTTCCATATTCAAATTCAAAATTAATATCATCTAAAATTTTTTTCCCATCTACGCTTAACGAAAGCCCATTTAAAGAAATTTTATTACTAAATTTAGGAATATCAAATCTTTGAGTTTGATCCGTTTTTGCCTCTCCTATTTTATTGAAATTCATTAATATAGCCCGACTGGCCTGCCTTTTGGTAAAACCAGTGATGAGTCTATTAATAGGAATTGTTACACAATTTAACAATTGAATAAAAGCCATAATCTCTCCTACTGTAATTTCTCCTTTCATTAGCTGCTGAGTTCCCACAATAAATATGACTACAGCAACAAGAAATGTTGAAATATCAGTAAGTGAAAGAATTAGTGACAGCAGATTTTCGTATACCATTTTTGCTTTTTCCTGCTTGTTCGCCTTTGCCTTTGCCCTTTCAAAAATCTCTTTTTCGATGTTAAAGCTCTTAACAACCTGATTTCCAGATAATATATCTTTAATAAAAGATACATAACTTTTATTTTGCTCAGCCACTTCACCTTGTGCTTTTTGCATACGATTATTAAATATACTCGAAACTGCAAGTGGAATGATACAAGTGAGTAATATACTCAATGCAAGGAATGAATTAATGATAAACATCATAAGCACTCCACCTACAAGCATAGCTAGCTGAACAAATATTTCCACGGTCCCTTTTATATAATCGTTTTGAATTATAGTTATATCATTTGACAATCGTGATATGTAAGTTCCATTACTCTCCTTGTTGAAACTTCTCATATCTAACCGTAAAATATTTTCAACAAGGGTATTTTTCAGGTTTAACGTTGCCCTTTTTGTATATAAATTTTTAACAGCATACCCCACATACATTCCCACTGCACCTAAAGGCAATAAAATAACTGAAATAGTAGTTAACTCAACGATATTTTCAATATCTTTGTTAATAGAATAATCAATAAATTTTTGTAGTATAATCGCCAGTGCAATAAACAGAATAGAAGTCACGATACCAAGTAAGCAGGACAAAATTAGTAAGCCTATATTCTTTTGGTATATACTTTTTGAAATATTTTCGTTCATACTATAAGCCCTCTTCTTGTTTCTAATTTCATTTAGAGCGTGTCTAATTTACACTCCAATTGTTTATTGCTAGATCATGTGCATATTTCAGATATTTTGGGTGGGACCGCCACGAGCATATGCACATGATCCAGCATCATATGTCCTTTTATGACCCCTCCACCTGCATAGCAGGTGGTTTTACGGGTAAGATACAACATTAAATATTCTTCATGACATCATTAAGGAGCTCTTCTTCAATTGTAATGCCTGTAATGCGAGCAATTAGAGTACTATTTTGAATGTAGAAGTGCATGCTAACTCCAAAATCTTCAGACTCTATAATCTGTGTTTGTAAAAACATCCTCTCTAATGATATGTCATCTCTACTTGCAAACTTATCAAGGACTCCCTGATAATTAATGATTGGAATGCGATTAGACATTTCATTAAAACCGTACTTTTGTGCTATAAGAAACAACTTTTCTGTAATTGCAGATTGATTAATACTCGATTTTTCTGATGCTGATAAAAGCTGTTTTTGCATTTTACTTTTCCTATCATAAATTGAGTAATCTAAATTTAAAGTTAGTCCCAACATTCCCTTATTGAATTCATCTCTGTTATGTGTCAAAACAGAAACAGGTATGTTATTTAATTCTTCAGGTAAGTCACTATACATAAGCCTTGATATAAATTCTGCTGCTGTATTAATGGGTTGTTCGCTAAATTTCTGATATTGTAACTCATTTAGTTTTACATGAATTTCTGTATACCTCTTAGTGTCTCGTCGAGAGACTAAATTAGCTGATTTTTTAGCAACTTCAATATACTCTTCCATTTTAGACTCTTGATTATTAGAAATTTCCAGTTCATCAACTTTCTTTTTAATCATTTTGCAATATTCTATGAAAGAATAGTTGGGAGTGTTAAGTCTGTTGTTCAAAGTTTCATGAAGCATAACCTTAAACAAATCTTGTGAGACTCCATCCCATATTAAATGATGAATTGCACTAAGTACTAAGCAATTATCTGCATCTATTTCTACGATTAAAAATCTAGATAACAGCTTATCGTCAGTTAGAAAACTCATTTCATTCACAATTTCCTTAAATTGTTCTGCAGATAATTCTAAGGTTCCTTTCACTACTGGAATTTCCCATTCATCTGAATAATCGTATTCTTCTAAATAGGTCATTTTTTGATTTAATTTTGTTCTTAATGCCCCATGCCTGGAAATTATTTCTCTGACTGACAAAGAAGCATTCTCTGCCGTTCCTTCTATTCTTATGATTTCAGTAATAATTTCTGTATCTGGTCGCAAGAAATCTTCATGTCCTGTCAATACAGGACATTCTAAAGTAGAACGTGTTTTAATATAGTTATCTCCATAATAATTCAACTGTTTTTGTATCATGCACTTTAGATCGCCATCACGGTTATCACCAATAAATGTTACATCTAATGGCATTTTTACTGTTCCTTTTCTGGTTAAACACGTTTCGACAACATCCTTAATTGCTCTTTCATATGCCAACACAAATGTTTGAGCATCTTCGTCAGTATACAATCCAGTATCATATATTATGTCAAATTCAAGTTGCCCATTTAAAACAGCCCCATTTAGAGACAATCCCATTCCTGATGAATTTTTTTCTGACATACTTCTTCCTAATGGCATTCCCGACATTGATATTCCTTCAATTCTGTCTATCTCGTTATCCAATTCTCCAAGATAATTGAATGTTATTGCTGCGCTCATCTCAAGTCCACTATGCTCACCAAGATATCTCAAAACTCCATATCCAATTCCATGATTAGGGACCTGTCTCAATGTTTTTTTTGTCTCAAAAATGCTTTCTTCAACAGTATCTTTTGTCTCCAAAATAATAGGATATACACTTGTAAACCAACCAACTGTACGATCGATGACTATCTCTCTATCTATTGTCTCTCTACCGTGACCCTCCATTTCTATGGTTAGGTACTTAGAGTTTCTCCATTCTTTTACCGCAATTGTCAGCGATGCCAGTAACAAGTCGTTTATTTCTGTTTTATATGTCTTTCCAGCTTCAAGTAACAACTTTTTCGTCGTTTCAGAGTCCACTTTCACTACTTTATTTTTATATTGACCACTTGCTGTTTGTGTACTCTTGAATGTCTCAGTACTATTTGATTTATCTGATATATTTTTCCAGTATGCTATTTCATTTGAAAGCACTTCACTCTTAGTATATTGTGTTAAAGCGTCTGCCCATTCCTTGTACGAAGCCGTTTTCATTGGCAGCCTGATTTTACCTGTCTCTTGTATTTGTCGATATCCACTAAATAAATCCTCCAGCAGAATTCTCCATGATACACCGTCTATGACCAGATGATGTACACAAATTAGTAAATGATCTCCACTGTCTGAATGGAACAGCCCTATTTTTACCAAAGGTCCTTTGGCCAGGTCTATGCTTGCCTGTAATTTATCGCTGGCATACTCTATCTCTTTCGATACATCTTGCACTTTTGTATAATCTTTTTCATACCAATCATATAGCTTGCTTTCCTCTGTAGACAGCGTGATTTGACGTTGTCCATCATATACATTTCTTAAAGCGTCATGATGTTTAATGATTTCAGTAATTGCTGTCTTTAAACTAGGTATATCAAACGGCTCATCACTTCTTAACATTAAGGCCTGATTAAAATGATTTGGTACTATGTGATACTTATTGAAAAATTCTAGTTGTATAGGGGTTAGTGAACTTTCCCCATTGATTTCTCCCTGTTCGTATACTTGACTTATTTCTCCCTTTTGAATATTTTCCCCAATCTTTCTTGGTGTCTGCTGATACATTAATGCTGCAAAAGAAAGCTTATACCCTTTTTCCCGTAACTTCGAAACTGCCTTAATCGCTTTAATAGAATCTCCACCAAATTCAAAGAAACTGTCTTCTATTCCGACTGGAGATATTCCTAAGATTTCTTCAAATACTTCCGTAATTACTTTCTCTGTTTTAGTTCTTGGTGGCATATATTCCTGTCCCGCTAATGCATTTGGTTCTGGCAGTGCCTTTGCATCCAGCTTCCCATTTGGAGTCAGTGGCAATGCACCGATCTGCATCATAAAGCCAGGTAACATATACTCGGGTAGTTTTTCTCTCAAATCATTTTTAATTTCAGACATATCCAGTTTCTGCTCTTTATTTGTCGGGATCAGGTAGGCACATATACGCTTGTCACCGCCTACTTCCCATGCAACAACTGCTACATCAGATATACCCGGCTGATTCCTTAGAACGCTCTCTATCTCGTACAACTCTATCCGATATCCTCGGATTTTAACCTGTTCATCTATTCTTCCCAGGTATTCCATCTCACCGTTAGGCAGCCATCTCGCCAAATCTCCAGAGCGGTATAACTTCCCTTCTCCATATGGATTGTCGATAAACCTCTCCGCTGTTAATTCAGGCTGGTTTAGATATCCTTTGGCTACTCCGTCTCCTGCGATGCATAGCTCACCAGGAATGCCTACACCACATAACTCCATCTCATTCAGTATATATAGCTGCATATTGGCAATGGGATGTCCGATTCCTACACTTAAACCCTTATCTTTTTCTTTGGAATAGACATAATCACAGCATCCTACGGTAGTCTCTGTAGGGCCATATTCGTTATGAATCTTTACGCTTTCTCCTAATAGCTTCTGCGTTTTCCATGCCGTATCTGTTGTTAACTCTTCTCCACCGACAATCAGTGTTTCTAAATTCGGTACATCTACGCCGTCTGCATAGGTTTCCAGCATCTTTAAATGAGAAGGGGTAAGCTTAAGGAAGGTTACCCTGTTATCTTTTAATGCTGCACTTAACCTTTCCTCCGTGTCTCCTCCCTTTAATAGAAGAGACCCACCACTAATAAGCGGTAAATACAAGGAAGTTACGGAGAGGTCGAAACTTAAGCTTGTAATTAATACCGTAGTACAAGCTTCTTTCTGGTACTCTTTATCTGCATATGACAAGTAATGATCCAAATTGCCTCGTGTAACCGCCACGCCTTTGGGCTTTCCTGTAGTTCCTGATGTGTAAATCACATAGGCTATGTCGTCTTTTTCAACGGCACACTCTGGATTTTTCTCCTTCTCACCCAGGTCTTCAAGATTCATAGTGATGAATGGGATTTCCGTTTCCAGCTTCTTCTCTCTTGTTAATATGACTTTGGGTGCTGCATCGTTAAGGATATGTTCTATTCGTTCCTTCGGAGTCGCTGGATCAATCGGGACATAGGAGGCTCCACTCTTTAGCACGCCTAAAATTCCAATAATCGTTTCCGCTTCCAGTGAAGCCATGATGGCAACTCTATCATTTGGCTGGACACCTAACGAAATCAGTTCCCATGCCAATGCATTTGCCTTTCGGTTTACTTCTCCATAACGAAGTACTCCCGTTTCGTATTCGATTACCGTCTTCTCGGGTGTCTGTTCCGTATGTTTCTCGAAGCGTTCTACTACCGTATGATTCTGTGCATACTCCGTATGTGTATCGTTGAAAGCAGTTAATATTCTTTGTTGTTCTACCTCACTGACCATGTTTAGTTCAGACAATTTCATTTCAGGGTTAGCAATCACCCTATCTAGCAATACCTTAAAATGTTCCAGTATGACCTGTGCTGAAGTCTGGGTAAATAAATCACTACAATATACCAGATTTAAAGCGTACCCCTCTTCATACGCTGTAGCTTGTAAATCCAAATCAAATTTTGCATCAATGAAATGAATTCCCAACATGTCTACTTGGGCTTCGCCCATCGCAAGATGGATTTCTTCGTTATTCTGCATGGTAAACATAACGTCAAACAGCGGATTGCGTGACAGATCACGGCGTACTTCTACTTCCTCTACCAATTCTTCAAATGGGTATTCTTGATTCTCATACGCATTCAATGCCAGCTCTTTTATCTCGCTTAAAAATTCCAGGAACGTTTTCTCATCCCTTGGATATCCTCTCATTGCTAGCGTATTTACAAACATGCCTGCTATCGTCTCGGTATCCTGATGCACCCTGCCTGAGATGGGGGTTCCTACCACTATATCTTGTTGCCTGCTGTATTTATGCAGTTCTATCATAAATACAGCCAGTAAGGTCATGTAATCTGTAGTTCCATTTTGTTTATTTATATTTTCAATTCCAACTTTTTGTTCTTTACTAAGCTGAACAGACACTTGTGCTCCTTTGTAACTTTGGATTTTGGGACGTGGATAGTCCGTCACCAAATCCAAAATCGGTGCCTCTTCTTTAAATACTTCTTTCCAATAGTCTCTCTGACTCTCCAGGTTTCTACCACGCATCCATTCACTATAATCTTTGTATTGGATTTCAAGTGGCTGTAATCCTTCACCGTTATACAACCGTGAGAAATCTTCGATGAATATATTTAGAGTCTTATGATCGGAAATAATATGGTGCATATCAAATAGTAAAATATATTTGTTACGATTCCTTTCTTTCACTACTTTAAAACGCATAAGTGGTGCTTTTCCGATGTCAAACGGGCGTACAAATTGTTCCATATCTGCTTCGCTGTAGCTGTCGGTTTCTTCATATTCCACTTGGTAGAATACCTCGTCTGCAATGACTTGAAATGCTTCTCCTTCTGTCATTACAAAACTTGTTCGCAGCGACTCATGACGCTTGATCAGGCTATCTATTGCTTGGTGTATTTTTTCTAAATCAAGGTTACCCGTTACTTCTAATGCTGACGGCATGTTATATGCTGTACTACTGCCTTCCATCTGATCCAGAATAAACAATCGTTTCTGTGTAGAGGATGCTGGATAAGTTTCTCTCTGTTCTGCTTGTGGTATTGGACTATATTCGCCTTCTCCCGCGGCCTCTATCTTTTTCGCCAACATGGCAGGAGTTGGTGAACTAAATATCTCTTTTACTGGCAAACGAATCCCTGTTTTCTTCTCTATGGCATTAATTGCTGTCGTCGCTTTTAACGAATGTCCACCCAATTCAAAGAAACTGTCCTCTATTCCGACTGGAGATACTCCTAAGATTTCTTCAAATACTTCCGTAATTACTTTCTCTGTTTTAGTTCTTGGTGGCATATATTCCTGTCCTGCTAATGCATTTGGTTCTGGCAGTGCCTTTGCATCCAGCTTACCATTTGGAGTCAGTGGCAATGCATCTATCTGCATCATGAACGCCGGTATCATATACTCCGGCAGTTCTTTTCTCAGCCCATCCCTGATTTCAGAAATGTCTAGTTGCTGAGTTCCGTCTGTCGCTATTAGGTACGCACATAAGCTCTTGTCACCTCTCGCTTCCAACGCAATTACTGCCGCATTTGATACACCAGGCTGATTCTTTAAAACACTCTCTATCTCGTACAACTCTATCCGATATCCTCGGATTTTAACCTGTTCATCTATTCTTCCCAGGTATTCCATCTCACCGTTAGGCAGCCATCTCGCCAAATCTCCAGAGCGGTATAATTTACCCTCTCTATATGGATTGTCGATAAACTTCTCCGCTGTTAATTCAGGCTGGTTTAGATATCCTTTGGCTACTCCGTCTCCTGCGATGCATAGCTCACCAGGAATGCCTACACCACATAACTCCATCTCATTCAGTATATATAGCTGCATATTGGTAATGGGATGTCCGATTCCTACACTTAAACCCTTATCTTTTTCTTTGGAATAGACATAATCACAGCATCCTACGGTAGTCTCTGTAGGGCCATATTCGTTATGAATCTTTACGCTTTCTCCTAATAGCTTCTGCGTTTTCCATGCCGTATCTGTTGTTAACTCTTCTCCACCGACAATCAGTGTTTCTAAATTCGGTACATCTACGCCGTCTGCATAGGTTTCCAGCATCTTTAAATGAGAAGGGGTAAGCTTAAGGAAGGTTACCCTGTTATCTTTTAATGCTGCACTTAACCTTTCCTCCGTGTCTCCTCCCTTTAATAGAAGAGATCCACCACTAATAAGCGGTAAATACAAGGAAGTTACGGAGAGGTCGAAACTTAAGCTTGTAATTAATACCGTAGTACAAGCTTCTTTCTGGTACTCTTTATCTGCATATGACAAGTAATGATCCAAATTGCCTCGTGTAACCGCCACGCCTTTGGGCTTTCCTGTAGTTCCTGATGTGTAAATCACATAGGCTATGTCGTCTTTTTCAACGGCACACTCTGGATTTTTCTCCTTCTCACCCAGGTCTTCAAGATTCATAGTGATGAATGGGATTTCCGTTTCCAGCTTCTTCTCTCTTGTTAATATGACTTTGGGTGCTGCATCGTTAAGGATATGCTCTATTCGTTCCTTCGGAAACGCTGGATCAATCGGGACATAGGAGGCTCCACTCTTTAGCACGCCTAAAATTCCAATAATAATTTCCGCTTCCAGTGAAGTCATGATGGCAACTCTATCATTTGGCTGGACACCTAACGAAATCAGTTCCCATGCCAATGCATTTGCCTTTCGATTTACTTCTCCATAACGAAGTACTCCCGTTTCGTATTCGATTACCGTCTTCTCGGGTGTCTGTTCCGTATGTGCCTCGAATAGTTCTACTACCGTATGATTCTGTGCATACTCCGTATGTGTATCGTTGAAAGCAGTTAATATTCTTTGTTGTTCTACCTCACTGACCATGTTTAGTTCAGACAATTTCATTTCAGGGTTAGCAATAACCCTATCTAGCAATACCTTAAAATGTTCCAGTATGACCTGTGCTGAAGTCTGGGTAAATAAATCACTACAATATACCAGATCTAAAGCGTACCCCTCTTCATACGCTGTAGCTTGTAAATCCAAATCAAATTTTGCATCAATGAAATGAATTCCCAACATGTCTACTTGGGCTTCGCCCATCGCAAGATGGATTTCTTCGTTATTCTGCATGGTAAACATAACGTCAAACAGCGGGTTGCGTGACAGATCACGGCGTACTTCTACTTCCTCTACCAATTCTTCAAATGGGTATTCTTGATTCTCATACGCATTCAATGCCAGCTCTTTTATCTCGCTTAAAAATTCCAAGAACGTTTTCTCATCCCTTGGATATCCTCTCATTGCCAACGTATTTACAAACATGCCTGCTATCGTCTCGGTATCCTGATGCACCCTGCCTGAGATGGGGGTTCCTACCACTATATCTTGTTGCCTGCTGTATTTATGCAGTTCTATCATAAATACAGCCAATAAGGTCATGTAATCTGTAGTTCCATTTTGTTTATTTATATTTTGAATTCCAACTTTTTGTTCTTTACTAAGCTGAACAGACACTTGTGCTCCTTTGTAACTTTGGATTTTTGGACGTGGATAGTCCGTCACCAAATCCAAAACCGGTGCCTCTTCTTTAAATACTTCTTTCCAATAGTCTCTCTGACTCTCCAGGTTTCTACCACGCATCCATTCACTATAATCTTTGTATTGGATTTCAAGTGGTTTTAATCCTTCACCGTTATACAATCGTGAGAAATCTTCGATGAATATATTTAGAGTCTTATGATCGGAAATAATATGGTGCATATCAAATAGTAAAATATATTTGTTACGATTCCTTTCTTTCACTACTTTAAAACGCATAAGTGGTGCTTTTCCGATGTCAAACGGGCGTACAAATTGTTCCATATCTGCTTCGCTGTAGCTGTCGGTCTCTTCATATTCCACTTGGTAGAATACCTTATCTGCAATGACTTGAAATGTTTCTCCTTCTGTCATTACAAAACTTGTTCGCAGCGACTCATGACGCTTGATCAGGCGATCTATTGCTTGTTGTATTTTTTCTAAATCAAGGTTACCCGTTACTTCTAGCGCTGACGCCATGTTATATGCTGTACTACTGCCTTCCATCTGATCCAGAATAAACAATCGTTTCTGTGTAGAGGATACTGGATAAGTTTCTCTCTGTTCTGCTTGTGGTATTGGACTATATTCGCCTTCTCCCGCAGCCTCCATCTTTTTCGCCAACACGGCAGGAGTTGGTGAACTAAATATCTCTTTTACTGGTAAACGAATCCCTGTTTTCTTCTCTATGGCATTAATTGCTGCCGTCGCTTTTAACGAATGTCCACCCAATTCAAAGAAACTGTCTTCTATTCCGACTGGAGATACTCCTAGAATTTCCTCAAATACATCTACGATTGCTTGCTCCGTCTTATTACTTGGTGGTACGTATTTCAAGCTTTCTAACATATCTGGTTCTGGCAACCTAGTTTTATCCAGCTTCCCATTTATGGTTAGTGGAAATTCATCGATCTGTATCATAAAGGCAGGAATCATATACTCCGTTACTTCTTCTCTTATCGCTTCTTTAATTTCGGGTATCATTAGTTCCTGACCCTTCTCTGCAATGAGATATGCACAGAGAATTTCATCGTTTCCAACTTCTTTTAAAACTACGACAGCATCTGCGATTTTACTCTGTTTTCTTAACACACTTTCAATTTCACCTAACTCTATCCTGTAACCACGGACTTTCACTTGTTCATCTATTCGACCTAAATACTCTATATTTCCATCTGGCTGCCAACGTGCCAAATCTCCTGTACGGTACAATTTTCCCTCACCGAAAGGATTTTTAATAAACTTCTTATCTGTCAATTCTGGCTGATTCAAATAACCTCTTGCTAAACCATCTCCTGCAATACACAACTCGCCAGGTATTCCAACACCGCATAGCTCCATTTCATTTAGAAGATATACCTTTGTATTTGCAATCGGACGTCCAATGGTAATTGAAGTAGAGTCTGTATTCACTCTAAAACTAGTTGCATTTACAGTAGATTCTGTAGGGCCATATGTGTTTAGCACTTCTACTTTTTTCGCCCATTCTTTTAAGCTTTCTAGATTACCTGCCTCACCACCTGATTCCAGCAAACGAAGTGTCGGTAATGCGTCAGCACACAACCCTTCTATTACCTTAGGTGTCAATGATGCTGTTGTTACATTATTTCGATCTATATAGTTTTGTAGTTGCTCCATATCATATGTTAAATTTTTTGGTACAATGCATAATGCCGCACCATTGCAAAGTGCAGGGAAGATATCACCAACCGCTTGGTCAAAAGATACATTTGCAAATTGCAGCACCGTATCCTTGTCGTTCAGTGCAAATGTATCCTTATATGTGACCCACATATTGACCACATTTCGATGTTCAATTAAAACTCCTTTAGGATTTCCAGTTGTACCAGAAGTGTAGATACAATACACCAAATCATTAGACCTGTTAACATGCAAAAGATTGTCCGTTTCATTAGCATAATTATTCTCATCTTCTAAATCTAATACCGGAATCTCTACCTTCCCTGGCAACTTATTCTTATACGTCAATACAATCTTTGGACTACTGTCCTCCAGCATATAGCCAATTCTATTATCTGGATATTCCGGATTGATTGGTACATAAGCTCCCCCTGCCTTAATGATTGCTAATATTCCTACAATCATTTCCATGCTACGTTCTGTAACCAAAGCCACCAAATCGTTTGGAACCACTCCTAAATCCCGAAGGGTTCGCGCCAACTGATTTGCTCTCTCATTCAGCTCGGCATATGTCATCTTTTTATCATCAAATTTAAGTGCAATATTTTCTGCTGTTTTCTCTACCTGATTCTCAAATAAGCTGACAACTGTTTGTTCTCGAGAGTATTCTACATTCGTTGCATTGAAATCAACCAATATCTTCTCTTGTTCCCTGATATCAAGTATTTGCAAATCCTTAAGCTTTTTTTCTGGATGTGTTACTGCTTCCTCAAGCAGCGTTACATAATGCTTTGCCATATATTCAATAGTTTCTTGTTTGAATAAATCTGTGCAATACTCAAAATCAATTTCATACCCTTCTGACATACATTCAACCAGAACGGATAAGTCAAACTTTGAAACATTTCTTTTAATGAATGCACTTTTTCCGCCAAATAGGCCTTGCATTTCCGTCGGTTTTTTCTTTTCTTTTAATCCGAACATAAAATCAAATATCGGATTTCTTGAGAGATCTCTCTTCTTCTCTACGGCTTCAACTAAATCTTCAAATTGGTATTCTTGGTTATCATAAGCTTGCAGACACTTCTCCCTCACAGCTAAAATCAAATGCTCAAATGTATCATCAGGACAAACTTCTCCCTTTATTACCAGAGTATTGACAAACATCCCCAGCATACCTTTAGTATCTGCATGAACTCGGCCTGACACGGTTGTTCCTACAATAATATCTTTTTGGCGACTATATTTGCCTAATAATAAAATGAACACAGATAGGGTAACCATAAATTCAGTAGCACTATACTTTAGGGCTAAATTTTTAACCCTTGAGCTTAATGGCTCTTTTACCTTTGCTACAACATTGGCTCCCCTGAAAGACTGGATTTGAGGACGGAGGAAATCCGTCTTCAAATCTACCCTAGCAATTTCACCAGCGAATTCCCTCTTCCAATATTCTTCCTGTTTTGTGATATCATAAAAATTCTGCCATACGCTGAAATCTTTATATTGAATTCGGTTAGAATTTTTATTCATAAACTCTCCTCTTATTCATGATCAGTTCCATCATTTTCATAAAATTCGTTCACTTGATGCAGTATAACTGGCAGGCTTTCTCCATCACATATAATGTGATGAATATCAACAAATAGATAGGAGGCCGTTGTTGTCTTCATTAATTTCACACGCATCAACGGTGCTTCGGATAAGACAAACGGTTGTATAAATTTATCGTATTCTGTTTGTATATCTATTGCGTCCACTTCGCTGTAGTCTAATAAAACCCTTGCGTCTGGAGAAATCGTTTGAATGGGTTCACCGTCCACAACATGGAAACTAGTTCGCAGTATCTCTTCTTGCTTTAACAGCTTATCCAAAGCTTTCTGTAATCTTTCTTTATCTAGCGGTTCTTCATAAGCATAGACATCCGATACGTTGTAGTTAATGTTAGGTCCGGTCATCTCGTCTAGAAGATAGAGTCGTTTCTGAGCTGAACTTGTAGGGTAGTATTCAGCTGCTGAAGCTTGTTCTATTGCCACAAACATCTCGTTCTCTATCGACCCCATATTTTCCGCTATCTGCTCAGGCGTACCAAAAGTAAAAATATCTCTAATTGACAGTCTTACTCCTATAGCTTTCTCCAATTCATTACACAGCAACACTGCTTTCAGTGACGATCCCCCTAGATCAAAGAAACTATCAGTTACACTAATATTTTCAATATCTAGGATGTGCTCAAATGCCTGCACGATCAGAGTTTCATATTCATTTCGTGGTGCAATATATTCCTTTGACTTATACTGCGGCTGTGGTAATGAAGCTTTGTCAAGTTTACCATTACTTGTCAGTGGAATCGTATCAATTGAAATAATATGTGCAGGCACCATGTAATCTGGTAACACTTTATTTAACTTAATCTTTACGTTCTTTTCTTCTATTTCTGTCTCAGCTATTATATAGGCACACAAGAATTTCTCTTTCTTTTTGTCTTCTCGCACTACTACTACAGCTTCACTTATCCCTTCAAGCTCCAATAAACGGCTTTCTACTTCTCTTGGTTCAATACGATATCCTCTAATTTTTGCTTGGTCATCCATACGTCCAATATATTCAATGTTTCCGTTAGGTAACCAACGTGCCAAATCACCTGTCCGATACATCTTTCCGGCTCCAAATGGGTTGTGTACAAACTTCTCGTCTGTCAGGTTTTGTCGATTTAAATATCCTTGAGATACACCCTCACCTGTTATACATAACTCACCTGGAACTCCAATTCCACAAAGTTCATTTCCATTTAACATATAAATCTTTAATGTTGGAAGTGGCTTTCCTATGTCGCTAATTCCGCTCTCGATGGCTTCAGCATCAATATCGCGATAAGTAGCGTATACCGTGGTTTCTGTAGGCCCGTACATATTAACCAGACGACAATGCCTATTGTTCTCATGCCATTTCTTCAAATGTGTTGGATAAAGTGCCTCTCCTGCAAAAATAACATATCGTAAACTATTTATTGTTTGTCCTGTCATTGCATCGATCAACGTATAAAATGGTGAAGGTACCTGGCATAAGATTGTTACCGCTTCTTTTTGCAGCAGCTCTCCAAATGCATATCCATCTTTTACCGTATCTTCAGAAGGAATTACAAGCTTTGCTCCATTCAATAGGCTTCCGAAAATTTCCCAAACCGAAACATCAAAACAATAAGAATGGAATTGAACCCAAATATCATTTTCATATAAATCAAGCTTAAACTTGTCATTCTTAAGTAATCGCACTACATTTACATGCTGAACCATAACACCTTTTGGCCTGCCAGTCGTACCCGAGGTATAAATAACATACATCAAATCACTTGATTGATTTACATGGACAAGGTTACTGCATTCCATTTTATAATTTGCCTCATCATGAAGATACATGATAGGAATGTCAACTTCAGGTTCTTTTGTACCGCATAATACTACCTTTGGTTTACAGTCATTAATGATATAATTAATTCTTTCCTCTGGATAAGATGGATCAACGGGTACATAAGCTGCTCCAGCCTTTAAAATAGCGTATATGCCCACCACCATCTCCAAACATTTTTCTGTTGAGATAACCACAAAATCATTTGGTTGAATGTTATAGTCCTTTCGAAGTTTTCTTGCCAGAGCATTCGCTTGTTCATTTATTTGTGCATAGGTCATCTGTTGTCCTTTAAATGAGATTGCTATACTATTAGGTATTCTGGCAGCCTGCTCTTCTAATAACTGCACAATCGTCTTATTATGAGGGTATTCTGCATCCGTCATATTGAACTCATCCAATATTTTTGCTTCTTCGTACATATCTATCATGGCAATATCCTGCAGCTTCTTTTCCGGAGACATTAAAACTCCTTCAATTAGTGTTAAGAAGTGTTTTGCCATGTACTCGATCGTTTCTGGTTTGAATAAGTCTGTAGAATATTCAAAATCAATCTTATAGCCTTCTGAATCACTTATCATGGTTAAGGTAAGATCAAATTTAGAAATACTTCCTTCAACGGATTCCCTCGTTCCAAATTGAATACTATCCGAATAACTCTCTCTCTCATCGTCCTGCAATACAAACATCACATCGAATACTGGGTTTCTTGAGAAATCTCTTTTTACTCCCACTGCTTCAACTAAATCTTCGAACTGATAATCCTTGTTATCATATGCCTGTAAACATTTCTCTTTTGTACTTAATAATACATCCTCAAATGTATCATCAGAGCAGACATTCCCTTTGATTGCCAGAGTGTTTACAAACATGCCCAACATATCTTGGGTATCCGTATGGTTTCGTCCCGATATTGGAGTTCCTACTATAATTTCTTCCTGTCGACTGTATTTTCCTAACATTGAGAAAAAGGTGGATAACAAAACCATAAACTCAGTTGCACCATACTTCTTCGCTAACTCTTTTACTTTAATACTCGCTTTTTCTTCTACCTGTGTTCGGAAATTAGCACCTCTAAAGCTTTGTTTATGAGGGCGTGGATAATCCATGATTAACTCCAGGACTGGTATATCACCAGAGAATTCTTTCTTCCAGTACGCTGCCTGTTCTGTTATATCTCTAGCATTTTGCCAAACACAAAAGTCTTTATACTGTACTCGTGGTGTTAACAATTTTCTTCCTTCATATAACTCTTGTATTTTGTAAAGCATAATTGGCATGCTGCCTGCATCACATAAAATATGGTGAATATCCAAAAACAAGTATGAATCATTTGGAGTATCCAGTATTTTTGCTCGCATTAGTGGTGATTTTGACAGGTCAAATGGTTGGACGAAAGTATTATATTCATCTTGGATATACTGTGAATCTGCTGTATTTACTTCACTGTGCTCCAGCACAATTCTTGCATCTGAAGAAATTTTTTGAATTGGCTCGCCATCCACTATATGGAAACTCGTCCTCAAAATTTCCTCATTCTCTAATAATTGATCCAATGCTCTCTGAAGTCGCTCATTGTCTGGTTTAACTTTAAGCTTGATTACTAAAGGAATATTATAAGTTGTACCAGGACCTGTTAGTTGGTCCAAAAGATAAAGTCTCTTTTGAGCTGAGCTTATAGAATAGCTTTCTGCTTCTACTATTTCTGGTATTTCTTCAAACGTATTTACCTTTGAGTTTTTAATGGTTTCTGCAATATTCTTTGGTGTAACTAAATCAAAAATTTCTCTAAGTGGTAACCTTACCCCTGTACTCTTCTCTAATTCATTACACAGCCGGATTACATTAAGCGAGTATCCACCCAAATCAAAGAAATTGTCATTTACACTTACTCTTTCCATACCAAGTACATATTCAAATGCCTCTACTACCAATTTCTCAGTCTGGGTCTTTGGTGCCTCATAACCCCTTATCATCTTACTTTCTTCAATATGCTTTTCCGGGTTCGGCAATAATTTACGATCTACTTTACCATT